>CALCUH010000135.1 GCA_937907165.1 uncultured Bacteroidales bacterium
GGCTTGGCGACGTTAAATAGGCGTTAGGCCAAGCGCGTCCGAAATGGGGTCGCAAAAACCTACACGGCAAGACGGGCACAGAACCGTTAAAACCAACAACTCTTGCCGCAACAAAATCCTCGGCAACGGGGTCGGTTGGAAAGGAACCGTATACCACCATGATGACTTTCGGTAATGCTGTTGTTCTTGACGTTGAAACCTACGAACTTAACGGAGCAACGCACATTAAGTTGCACCTCGACAAAGCTCCGGAAAGGGGTCAAAAAGAAGTTATCTTCTTCGACCAAAAAAGCACCATGTTCGTCGCTGAAAACGACAACTATCTGTCTTACGGTATCGATGTTGTTAGCGATCCTGAGCACGGCGGCAATCCATATACATGGTCGTCTCGCGGCGCCGTTATCTCCGAGCATAAGCAGTCACTGCAGATCTTCGACGACATCAGTTACATCGACGACGAACGTGGATGGCATATGGCGGCTTCGTCAACAGTCGCTTTTGTCAAAGAACTTCTGACAGAGTTTTGCCTTGTAAATCTGTCTGTCTATAAGATTCAAACAACTTACGACATTATGCCAGTATACTCCGTCATGACGGCGGAACAGGCGCGTCGTGCAAGTCTTTGCACAAGCCTGTACGAAAACGTAGAGGTCGCATAAAACAACAGGGTTAACGCCCTGTTAAGAGATACAGAAGAAATTCTGCGTCTCTTAAGAAGGCGTTAGTCTTCTCGCTTAGTTGCGGACGTGCGTAACCGTAACAGTTAACTGGCTAAAGGACACCTGACGGTTGGGTTCAAATAAGCCGTTATTGCTTGTAGAAACAAGACCTTGCACCCAGAGCGAAGTGCACATATTAATATTTAAAAGAGGTAAAAGCAAATGAAAAACCTTAAAAACTTTTTAGATGACAGATTCTCCACAAGTGGAAAAATCATTATGGCAACTGGAATCATTCTGGCCATCGCTACCATCATCATTGTCAACATCATATTCGATGGCGCGTACATCATTTATAAAGTATAACTAAAAAGTTACCAGAAAACCCTCCCAAACGGGAGGTTGGTCCCCAACGACCTTGAAAAGTCGATAGGTTTCAATGGGGAATCGCAAAAATACTCAGAAAGGAGATAGAACCATGAAACACAAACATTTCATGGCGGTTCTCGCCGTAGCGACGGCAATTTTGTTTGTTGTCGCTTGTGTTTCCATGGCTCGTTTGAGCTATTGGAAATATCAGTACGAACTTGCAAAAGCTCGTACAGGCGAAACCGTAACCGTAAAGGTCGAGCCCAATGACGGGTTTTTGACCTATTATGGTTATTGTGAGGCCAATATCGGCCCGCACGATTTTGTTAAAATCGTTTGTGAGCTGAACGGCCTCGCTGATAATTACGTGCTCCAACCAGGAGACGTAATTATCATCCCGTTAGGACGAATCAACTAACGGGGCGCCCTCATATACGGCATTGTAGTATATGTGGTATTACGAGCCTTCCACCACAAAGGAGGCTCTACCAGCCCAAATTGGGCATAAATATTTTTTAAGGAGGTTCATAAAAAAATGAACTACAAAGTCTTATATCATAAGGGCAATTACCCCAGCAAGAAATGCTATTTCATCGATGCACTACCAGAAGACGTCGATAAAACGGCCGCAGAACGCGACTGGATCATCGACGAGATCACCATAATCGACGTTGCCTCGCTTCGCGCGAAAAAAGAGGCCGAAAGGGACGAATTCTTTAAAAACCTGAAAATCGGCGATCATGTCGGTCAGACGTCGATAGGCGTCTCCTACGACGGTGGCATATCCTTCGAGATCTTTAATGATTTGAAGATCACACAAAACACAAGAAGTTTTCAATACGTTGGGAATGCTTTCAACACTGGCAGAAAGATTTTCAAAGATAGCTTAGGAAATCTTATTTATGAAAATAAGGTTTACCCGCTACTTTGGAAGAAAGGGGGAAATTAATTATGGCATACATTAAAATCAATAACAAAGTCCTACCACCAGAGGTAGTTCACGAATATGAACACCTCGGCCGATCCGGGCGTATCAGTATGTCGAACCTGATCGATGCTTCCGTGCAAGATATCATTGCAAAGATTAATCTCGCCGAAATGCATGGTAATAAAACATTTGGCGATATTTCTAATAGTACGCTTATCAAAGCGTGTTTAGAAATTGGAAATTACAAAGCAGCGATTTGCCTGATCTCGCCGATTAAATCTCGCGGGAAAGGGCAAGTCATTCGTCGCGAAATTATTGCAAAACTGAAAGATATCGACGAGGCAACGTCGTATTTGACAACATTGTCGGCAAACTCATACCGTCGAGTTTGTCATACTGTAAGGTTTGACGCAAATGGAAACGAAATTTACTCAAAATAAACTGAAAGGAGAACATACAATGTTCAAAAACAAAATCACTGATAATCCCGAAACCACAGTAAAAGAAGAAGCAAGAGAAAAACCAGAAGAAAAATCCTTTGAGGACTTTTTGAATGAGTTGCTTCTTGAGCAGCTGGAACAATCTTAAAACAAACACACCTGACGGTTGGGTTCAAATAAACCGTTATTGCTGATAGAAATCAGACCTCGTGCCAGAGCGAGCACCCTTCGCACTTAGATGGTCAAAGTGTAACACATTCCTTTTCTTTTTTTGGAGGTTTACTATGTCATATGCGTTTGTTGATCCGTTCGGTGTAGAGACGACTGCCGAAATGGCTATAATCTATAAAAGCCATATTTTAAGCGATTTGCATGTCATCGCAAAAAAAGACATACCCGCCGTGCAAAATATCTTGCGTAACATGCACAAAGCAGGTATCCTTGAAAACGATATCGCTCTCGACAGAGCAGTGCATGACCTTGCCTTTGGAAAGATGTTATACCTGAAATGGTATAATGATCACCAACAATTCACTGATGGCGAGAAAGAATTTGTAGAGGCGTATAGGATCAAAAAGCTGTTAAAGCAAAATACCAAAAGATACAAAAACGCCAAAAAGCGTGGTGCATCTCTTGAAGAACTGCTCGAAATAGACGCCGAAGCGGTTCGTCTTGAAATGGAGCTGCAAGACATGATGGAAAAGAATGCAGATGAAACGGAGGACGACAATGATGTTTCAGCGTAATACCAACTTCGGGTACAATCCGTCAAAGGAGCTCTGGAAAGAGCTCCTTGACAAACTCCATGAAGACGGTTTTAGAATCTCGTATTTCGCCGAAACGGACCATAATGGATTCTTCGTGGATTACAAATATGCCTACATCCACACGGAACATAACGAATTCTACATCCAAAATGCGGACAATTTCGAAAACGGACTGTCTGTTTGCCCCTATCTTATGGTGGACCCTTACCATGAAATTCAAGCAGATTACCCCGTTACGGTTAAAACATATGGCGAGTTAATCGACGTGCTAAATACGCCGGTTAATAACCATCATTGGAAGAAAGACGAAGTGTATAAACGTCCGCTTTTTCACGAGCTGTTTGTTATACAAAATGGCAAAACAAAATTAAACATTTTGTGCAATGAACTCGCGGCGAACAGGGAAAGAGATGTTTTGACCAATCTCGATCACATAGAGATGAAGCGCCATGATGATGATTATTGCGTACTTCGTTTCTATAAAAATGAGAAGGATTGGTTCGATTTCGAAGTTAATTCAATGAGAATCACTGGATAAAAAAATCTCTGACCTATCGGAGATATACGGGGAGAAAGGCATAAACATGGATACAAAACTTCAATTTGTTTCGAACGGTGATGGTACATGTTGCATCTACTACACCGGCTATTATGCCGATGGCAATATCACGATTCCGCCGACATCGCCAGACGGCGATATTGTGACGCGCATAGGTGATTCTGCGTTCTGCCATTGTTCTTATCTTACGAGCATCACGATTCCTGATAGTGTGACGAGTATCGGCGAGTCTGCGTTCGATGGTTGCATCGGACTCACAAACATTACGATACCGAATAGCGTGACAAGCATTGGTAATTATGCATTCTATGACTGCAGGAGCCTTAAGAGCGTCACGATTCCAGACGGTATAACGCTTATCGGTGGGTGGGCGTTCTCCAGATGTAGTAACTTAACGAGTATCACAATTCCAAATAGTGTGACGAGTATCGGTTGTTATGCGTTCAAGGAGTGCACCAGGCTCGTAAGCATTACGATACCGAACAGTGTGACGAGCATTGGCGAGTATGCGTTCGAGGGTTGCGAGAATCTGAAAAAATATCAACACAAACGATTTAAGGCAACGAATGGAACAATGCGTTGCAGAGATTTTCAATATGAGATGAATACATGGTACGAAACACCAGAAGCTAAACTGTGTGATGTCGGTTTTCATTCTTGCGCTTCACCATTGGACATATTAAATTATTATTATGGAATTATAGGCGAAGATGTAAGATTCTTTGAGGTTGAAACGCGAAAAGAAAGTCGTAATCGCAAGATGGATAGCAAGCGTGTGTCCAAACGCATAAGATTTATTAAAGAGCTCACGTTGAGTGAGCTTGCAGAGTTGGCAAGTAATAGTTAAGATTTATTTTTTCTGACCTATCGGAAATATACGGGGAGAAAGTGATGGAAACATGGATACAGTAAAAAACATTTTGATGAAACGCGACGGTATGACGGAGGAAGAGGCGGAGGCCGTCTGCGACGACGTTCGAGAGGAGATGATGGAGTGCATTGAAAATGGTGATTATACGGACGCAGAAGACATCTTTGAATCAGCACTCGGTCTTGAGCCTGATTACTTGACCGATTTTTTACTCTAAATTAAAATTTTACTTTTATAAGAAAAAGGAGACAAGAAAGATGAGAGAATATGGAATAGACTCTTACGGTCTTGCAATTTTTAAAGAAGATGAAGAAACCGTAAACTACATCAAAAAGAAATACATCGAAAAATGTTGCGATGAAGAAGTTGACGTCGGTGACATTTGTCTTACCGAAATATGGGACTGGCTGAACAGTTCCCTGCAATATAATTACGCGGCATTCATTGGCGAAGAAGCGTGTGGCCAATTTTATCGTATTAATGGAGACGAAGCATACGAATATAAAACCCCTGCAATTATTATTGAGACACGACGAGCGAAAACACTGGTCGGTGTGGCATATAATAATATGCAGGAAATCCTCGACGAGATGAAAGAAGCCGTCGGAGACATATTACCAGACGGATATATCTGCGAAGAGAATATTCTTGAGTTCATTGGATCAGAATACGGTTAACTCAAAATTTCCCCGCCCGTGGGGATAAACGCGGGCAGAAAGGTAATACAATGGAAGAAAAAATGATTGATCACAAAGTTGCAGAGGTATGTCCGTATTGTGATGGTGAAAACATTTACGAAGAAAACACCATCGAATCAGGCAATTATATTGCCACATGTAAGCATTGCAAGAAAGAAATTTTTCTATGTGATGAATGCCTGCATGCTGATGACAACACGGCACAAGATTGTGATTGGAGAGAAGAAAACGGTTGTAGTGTGTGCAAAAGAGGCAAGATTGACAATAATAAAAAGGTATGGCTCGTTCTAAGTGAATCTGTATACGAATGTAACGGCTCTCGTACAACCGTTGACGTCTTTTCAACATACGAAAAAGCAAAAGAAAGATTTGATGCGATGGTAAAAGAGGAAAAGGAGAACGACGATCTCATGAACTGCGACGACACCGTTGTTGAAGAAGATGAAGATAGCTTTTCTATTTATAGCGATGGGTGCTACACAGAAAATCATTGCGACATTTGGATCGTAGGCAGAAAAATTCAATAAAAAAATACAAAAAAGGAGAGAATAGTTATGGAAAATAAAAAATTGGAATTTGAACTGATTTGTAAGATTGCTCATCGTGCAATTGAATGCGGGGCGTACGAATGGTCGAGAGACAAGGTCACAACATCCGTTATGGATATTGACCACGCTCATAAACACTACGGGCTTGACCTCGAAGGCCTTTTTAACGCCAATATTTATGACTTCATGCATGATATTCTCGGCATCATCAACGCGATTAACCGGGCTGTATACCCCGCAACCTTTGACAATGACCCTCTGTTTCTTCCCAGATATGCCGTCGGCACTACCACAGAATAGTTTGGTGTCCAACCATTCTATATATACACATTATTTTTTAAGGAGGATAACTAAAAATGGTTATCAAAAGAGAAGTTAATGGAAAAACAATTGAATTCAAACTCAGCTATGAAGAGCTCATGGAGGCATCCAACGAATTTGATTTTGAGCATGCCATTAACGACATCATGGATCGTTATGATTGCTCGGAAGTCGAAGCAAGACTCGCCGCAAGCCGTCTCATGGATGTGTTGCGCAAAGATGATTCGTATGGTGAGTTGTACTTTGAATGTTTAGATCTTGTATGTCGGGCATTTGATATGAAGACATACGACGACAGCAACGACGATAATGATGACGACGAAAAGCCGTGGGACTACGGCAAGCATTTCGATTAATAAGGAGGAAAACACGATGGAAGAAATTTTGACCAAAGCAGAACAAAAGGAATACGCAATTAAGGCGCTTGAAAAATTAGCGCCTTTGAAAGCATATGTCAACGCTTTTAAAAAAGGCAAAATGACCATGTACGAACGTTTCGGCGGATATTACATTGACAATGATTCCGAACCGGCACTGCTTCAGAAAATCCAAGAGATCGAAACCGAATACGGTGGTACTATATACGCAGTGACGCATGAATTGACAGAGTTCGGCGAGCTTTACGACCTTTTGTATATTTCAAAATACAAAGAAGACGCAGAATTTTCTGTTGAAGAGGCTGATCGTGGTACATTCTACGTATTTGCGTATGTTTGGAATAAGACAAATGATATGTGCTCTGAATTTGGCACAATTGGTATTCAATCTGCACTTGGCGGATTAAAAAGAATATAAGCAATAAAGGAGAAAAGAACGATGGAAAGAATTGTTGTAAAAGCAGAAAGAATTGGAGATAACGGGATCTCCAAATTTGATGCACTTGTCGGAGAATATGAGGCCGCAAAACGTCTTGCTGATGAGACAGTTGAAACCAAACAGCCTCTTATTGATGCAATGGGTGAGAAAAAACTTCAAATGATTGACGAACAGCTTGATACGATTGCAGATTGCTTGCGGAAAATTTGCGAAATCAAAGGCGATTGTGACGTATGTAAAGCAGAGGCGTACACCTACTTGACCCCCGAAGGATATGGTAAAGTCAGTGTATATGTAAGGCGTTATAGAGACGGGAATGTCGAAAAGAGACTCAATGGATGGGACATAAAAAATAGACAACAGCATTGGTTTACTGCCAACGGCATCGTAACAAAATGGAATGAATATCGCCTATACGAAAAGTTGTTAACGGACTGCCAAAACCAATTGCGGTTGGCAATTGACGAACAGAAGGGCCGAATTAATCAAGTTAATACCATTTTGGAGAACATGAACAATGATTCAGAGAAAGGAGGTGATTAATCATGATTTTAAGCCATCAGGAATATGATGTTCTTAATCGGATTGCCAGTAATTCCAAAATGGATTGCTGGTTCTGTATCAAGACAGGGACACATCATGGATGTTTATACGATTACGTTTTCGACCTTGAGAATCATAAACAAATGTCGTTAAAATCGGGTGTGGCACAGTTAATCGACGGTTCAATTGACATCAATTATGAGGACTTTACAGAAGAAGAAATGTTTACCCTTATTAAACTCCTTGGTTCGTTGATACTTAATTAAATTTAAAAATGGTTGCCCTATCGACCATTAAACGGGGAGAAAGGAATGGCATATTATGAAAGAATTCCCCTATGCCACAACGTCCGAAGACGTTGAAAGAGAAGTTGGCAAAGTCTTATCGGCGTCAGAAGGATGGAAGAATGCATCGGTAACATTTTACATTACCGATTCGACAACCTTCGCAAATGAGATAACGCTAAAAACGTTTATTTGGAACAACAAAATGGAGATTTGCTTATGGGCAGATGATGGATCGACAAGTCTTATGCATGTTAATAATATCCATTTGCAAGACGATGTTGAAAAATACAAGCGAATTGTTCTTGAACGAATTAACGACTTTGCGAACGGCATTATTCACTGTTCTGATTGCGGCATCGCTTTCCCAGTTGCAGAAATTAAAGGTAAGGCATTCTATGCTGGAATATATTGTCAACACTGCTGGGATAACAAGTGGAAAGCAATTGAAGCAGCAGAAAACTATGATTAAAAAAACAGAAAGGAGAAAAAAAATAAAAATGCCTACAATTAGAGATTTCATCGAGTTAATCAATGATAGCGAGAACATCCTTTTCAGTGTATTCGACTGTAACACGGAAGATGTGTTATCGTTTGAAACTGATGAGGGCCGTAAAAAAGATTTAAACATCGACGAAATTGCAGAATGCAATGCCTCTGATTACAAAATTGGTGGTATTGACATGTGGATGGATGAAAAACTGCGTAAAATCCATATTGAGTTCAACATTGATTTCGAAGAAGAAAACGAAGAAGATATCGACGAATAACAATTAAAAAAAGTTGTGCTATCGACTATTAAACGGGCAGAAAGGAAAATAATATGAAGAGCAAGTACCAAATCTGGTTTACCAACAACAGCGAAAACTTCGCAGACAATTTGTCTGTGACAGAAGAAAGCCGTGATGAATTTGCGGAAAGTTATTTTGCCACAAACGACATTGAGCATTTCATCTCTTTATTCCATGCGGTCAACGATGATCCAATTGCAATGTGGTATTGGGTAATCGTTGACGATAAAGTGCATATATCTGGTGCAATTGATCCAGACGACAAAGAATATTTCGAAGAGATCCAAGAGGTTTACGACTATATCTCTGCTAACAAAGGTGAAGGCGAATGAGAGGAGAATAGAAAAATGGGATACACTTATCACATCCATATTTACACTATTCACAAAGATAAAGAAGGAAATCAGGGTCAGGTTGAAATTTCGTTTGCTGATAAGAAAAGTGCGAATAAGGAATTTAAGCGCATCGTCAAAGCAATCAGAAAAGATAAGGTGGTTAAGTTGAGTAGCCATAAATGTGCAATACTCACTTCCCAGATTCTCATGGTTACTCAGACAGAAAGGTAATAAAAATGAAATGTAATCTGCCCGGTAAAAAGAAGATGTCTAAAGGAAATGAGAAGCTCGTTCAAAATCTTATCGGTGAATACTTTGCCAGTAAAATGGCGAGCGCAAGTGTCAAAAATTACATCATGCAAAATTCATGGGATGAGGATGATTACAAGACGAAATTAAGGCATTACGAAGAGACTGGTGAGCTTCCCGAAAAATTATTTCCGTGAAATAAATAAAGGAGGAAACAAATAATGATCACAGCAAAGGAATTGGCAAAAGAAATTAAACGGGCTGTCGAATGGTTAATCAAAAACGACCAAGGGTGCTACACCATCAAACTTGATTATGTGCTTGCTGTTTGTGTCGGATGGAGCGATGGCTTTGATCCAAATGATGAAACCGTTATCCATTCTACGACGTCACCCACATGGGCTATTACGGCTGGCATTAAAGCTTGGCAGAGCGACAGCCTTCGGACAGACTTTGATTTGATTAACAGCCCATACAGCGAAAAAGAAACATTCGATGACGATGTCACGATTTCTCAAAATGAAAACTATAATGAATTGGCAGAATACTTTTTGAAAGATTATAAAGAGTTGTCTGAATATGACATCGATTACGACGGCTCTATTCTTGGCGATGCAATCCCACTATTTTAAAAGTTAAAAAATCTCTGTCCTATCGGAGATATACGGGGAGAAATGGAGAAAAGATATGGAAAGAAGCAGTTACGAAACCACAAGAAACGCATTAAACAAACTTCGTAAGAAAGACGAAATGCTTTTCAGAATGGCGATCAGCCATTGGACTGATGTTGGAACAAGACATCTTACTGAATCCAACATCGAAGCAACATGTAAGAGCATGATGAAAGAAGATGACAGCCATTCGTTTATGACAAACGAATACAAATGTGCATTGGTCCGCATGGCTGGAGAAATCGCAAAATTCGATCACGTACACGTCCTTGTGTATATTCAAAATGAAATGACATATGATGTCGGTCAGAAAGAAATAACACACGGCCGTCTTGTCAAACTTCTCGAAAACTGTATGGAGTGGATCGATGAGATGAGCTCTGGGTCTGAAGATTTTAAAGATACGTTGATGAATACGTGCGGCTTTGAAATCGAAGAAATAAAGCAACTTGGTTTTGGGTACTGCCTTACCGAAGAAGAATATCAGGAGGAATAATTTGTATGCAAAAGGTGTATAATATCTCTTATATCAATTCCAAAAACGGCCGTAACGACGAAACCCAATTGAACGCCGAAAACAAAAAATGTCTCTATGCTCTTATTGAAACAATGAGGGACGAATTAGAGATTGGCAATATCGTCTCTATTGAAGAAGTTGGCGTTGTACGATATTATGTGTGCGCGATCGGATATAATAAAGATGACAAGGTAACCGATTACGAAGTCGATTTTGGTAATTTCGACACATATGTCGATGCCTATTGTGAGTTCGTTAAGTTACAATGCGCTGATACAAGCACGTTTTTCAAAGGCCAAACGGACGATCTTATGTACGTGAAGCTTCAGCTTGAGGAATGTGAAGAAGTTGAAAATGAAATTTGTTGCATCGACGTAACAAACGAAACGAATATTTATAAGGAGGAAAAATAATATGAAACAACTGACAGTCGGCGACATTCTTTCGCTTATTAAAGCGTTAAAAAACGAAGGAATGAATATTAAAGAAATTTGCTCGCTTCCCGTCTACATTGGTAATGATGATGAGCTTAACGGGATTCATTGCGCATGGGATAGAGGTCTAATCGATGCAGATAATCCATCGGAAGCCGATCGCGACATCATTGAGATTATCAACGAAGATTGCTGCAATATCAAAATCAAAAGTGGCAAAGCGATTCTTATCTTTTAATACAACAAGAAAGGTGATATGAATTATGACGAATGCAGAATTTCAGAAAAAACTTGCTGCTATGTTTGAGAAACATCCGTTGATCAACAAGAGCGACCCAAAATCATTGAATGAACTGATGTATGTCCTTCGTATGGAGAGCGATGTCGATTATGGGATCAGTACGACTGACGGTACGTGTATTCCGTCTGTTAAGGAAACATTTGTCCCGACGAAAACTTTGGCTCGCAAAGTATTATCTACCAGATACGAAGAATACACTGACGATGGAGAGACATACGGCACAATTATCGTCGAATTGAACTAAGAATTATTTTGTCTGCCCTATCGGACTTATACGGGGAGGAAGGAAGAATAATTATGTACAAAATCAAAATGCTTTGCTTTGACAGCAAGATTGGAGTTAAACCTTACGAGGACGCTCCTCTCAATCCTTATTTTGACACAGAAGAAGAGGCGTATGCGAAAGCTCTTGAACTTGCGGAAGAAGAAGCAGAAGGTCTCAATAAGGGATGCGACGAAAATGTTTCGTTCGGCGTTGTTGAAGACGAGAAGGATAACAGTATCCGTGTTCTGTATTACTATATGGACGGACCTACGGACACAACGGGCAACACAGAACAGGTGACAACCTACTGGGTTGAACAAATCAACGAAGAAGAACGTCTGAGGCAAGGGCTCGATAAAATCAATAATTAAAATTTGTCTTTCCCATCGGACTTATACGGGGAGAAAGAGAGGAATGAAAATGGCAAAAATGAAAAGAATACTTACAAATATTGAGCTTGCGAATCACTGCAAGGAGGTTATTGGGTGTTATAGATGCCCCGAATTTGTAAAAAAAGAATGCCTTCTGAACGAGTGCTGGAAGGGAGAAACTGCATATGATTGCGTGTGCCCTGCTGTTTTTTACGGCGTTATACCAAAATGCTACGGGACACCACGTATTGATTACGAAAAAATAGCAACACACTTGCAAAGATGCGGATGGAGATTCGTAACAGATGTGTCTGTTGAGAGAGAAATCAATCATCAGATGAAACAAAAACCACCGTTTAAGACCATCACGGTTTACGGAGAGGATTTTCACGGTAATCAAGTCGCATATACGCTTGATTTAACCGACATTGAAAACTGGATAAATGCAGAAAAGGAGGAAAATTAAATGAAAGAAATCAAGAGAGTGTACGCAGGCGACGCCTACAGGTGGAAAGACAAGTACGGAAAAGAATATGCGGTGCGTTTCGTTAGTGATGAGTACCCGGAAGATCCGAGAGAGTGGAGCAACGTCGGAAAGATGTTCTGTTGGCATCGTCATTACAAACTCGGAGACGATCACGACTACAAGGAACCGGAGGAGATGTGGCGGTCTCTTGTGAGACAGTTTGTCGAGCCCGCCGAAATCATTGCGGCGCTGAAGACCGGCAGGCTCGAAGGCATCCGTGCAGAGGAAGTCAAAGGAGAAGACGGTCCGCTATTCGACATCATTGCAGTGGTAGAATTCAGAACCGCGTTCGGAAGAAGTGAACCCTATGAGGACACGATCTACGATGGTATCTGCGAGGATGCTATTCCGGAGTGGATCATCGACGATCTCACGATCGGTCATTGTATGACTCTCCTCAAAGGAAAGGTTGCATGGCTCGGTCTTTCGATCTACGACCACAGCGGAATCACAATGTCCTACAATCAGGGATTGTATCCGTACAACGACAGATGGGACAGTTCGGTAGTGGGGTGGATTGTCATCGACAAAGAAACCGCAATGAAAGAACTCGACGGCGTTGTCTGTGACGAAAACGGCAAAGAGGTTATGGTCGAGTACAAGCATCCTGGCGGTAAGTCCACGTTCGGTGTGAAGACATTCCCCCTTACCGACGAGACTTGGGAAGATCGCGCCATTGAGGTTATGAAAAGTGAGGTTGACATTTACGACAAGTACCTGACTGGCGAAGTCATAGGCTATAAGGTTTACGAAAAGACGAGCGAGGAAGACGAAGAAGAGGAGTGGGAAGAAATCGACTCCCTCTATGGCTTCTATGGTTCTGATACGGAAGAAAGCGGTGTCCTCGAAGAGATCGGAAACGATTTCATCGAAGCACTGGAAGAGGACAGAGTTTCGGAAGCTGAATACGACGAAGACAGGACCGCGACCGTTAAGCACAAGTTCAACTGGTAATCAAAAAAAATTAAGCTGTCCTATCGGCTTATACGGGGAGAAAGAGAGAATAACCATGCTGAAAAAGTACAAAGTAGTATTTACAGAGACGTCGGAACTCGAAACAACCATTTGTGCAGAATCAGAAGAAGAGGCGAAGAACAAGATGGACGAAATGATCAGAAACGGAGAAATCGATCTGGTGAATGAAGTACCTGTCGAACAGAGTTACGAAGCAAAAGAAATTATTAATGTTAAAGAAAGGATGAAGATGGTAAGAGCGATGGACACGGTGGTCCGCAATCTCAATGACGAAAATTTTATTATGTCATGGCTCACGCTTGGAGTTGAGGATCACGATGACGATTTGTCCGATGAAGATCTTGAATTTTACTGCGAAGATACACAATTCGCAGATCTCATGCGATTGTTTTGCAGTATTATGCATAAGGCAACAAATGAAGATAAGAAGAATAATTTCCATGGTACATTGTATTGTGATAATATTTTAAGTAAAGAGGAGGAGCTGTAAATGCGTACATATTATCAATTTGATAGTAGCAAAGAAATGCTTGAAACACTGCAAAATGGCATAGATTTGTATTGTAAAGAGCTCGGATCTTATGCATTTGCTTATAACGATAGCGGGAGCATCTGCTTTTATAACGGCATTTCAGAAGAACTTGCGAAAGAATTAAAGAACAAGCAATTTGAAAGCGGTGAATACTGGGGAGCATTCCTTGGTGCTGGTGGAGAAATCTACGATGATCCGAGCTACGAAGACTTTAACCCAAACCTCACGTCGAATATCCAAATTTGCGAAGCGGTTTATGGGCACATTTGGGAAGATGTAACACCAAAACATTAAAAATACAAAAGATTGGAGAAAAAATTATGAAATTCCTTATTACAATGTCGGCAGACGAAATCAGAGCAAAGATCTCATATGCGCTTATTTGTGAAACACGATACGGCAGCATATGGAACACTATGCATCGTAAACGTATGTGGAAAGACTGGTTTACAGAACAAGAACGAAATGCGGCATCTAAATTATTTTCGAACGCACATTCGTGGTATCTGGTTAAGGGGCTTCCCGATGAAATCACAATGTCCATATCGACGCTACAGCTTTGGCAGAAACTCGGCGAATTTTGCGCATGCCTATAAATCATAAGAAAAAAAAGGAGAAAACAGAAAATGGAAAACAAAAATGTAATTCGTCAGTGTATCATTGACAATGATGCAAAGCATCAGATTGAATCCGCCATTCGAAAAGATTTATCGGCGGAACCGGTAATGATCTGTTTGGAATCGAACCATCCAGACGACGGTTACTTGCATCGCTATATCGCATACCGTCCCACGACAAACGATTATATTGCCGGTAGTGCAAATACAAGCCGTCGTGGATACGTAGGGCTATATAATAACCACTACAATGTATCTCTGAAAAAGGCATTGGAAATTACAGCACAAAATATCTGGGATATTAATGAGAAAGGAGGTGATTAAGGATATGGCAAAAACACATCATGATTTAACGAGTATTTTGGCAAATCGGAAAGTCCTCAGTTATTGCGAAGGCCATGGAATCTATGAGATATTTTCTCGTCGTGGGAACGTGATTACGTATTATTCATTTTATAATGGTGAGGGATTTTATAAAGTGAAAGTTAATGTAACAAAGCCAAGCACAATGGTTAGAAAACGCATGAAAACATACCGAATCGGCCATTTGCCAAAATTTCTTATCGGCGAACATGGAACAAAATATAATTATTGTGAGGGGTAGAAAAATGAAAAACAAAACAATCTACATCAACAACGATACGAAATCCGGAGATGCCGTCAATGTCTTGAAAGAGCACGGCTATACGGACACAACTCCGGATGAATCACTTTGTACTCATAAGGTGTTCTCTGACAAAGAAGGCAACACATTCCATTTTGTTGGATGGGACTCTAAAAGGCCGCTTGTCGGACCGCCTTATGGTATTTTCATTTCTGAAATTTTTAACAAAGACAAATTTGGTGGTGAAAAAATGAGTAAAATTATTAAACCTATGCAATATTCTGATTTCGCAGATTTGCTTCTTACGCTCAAAGAAGGACAGACAATAGGGTTCGCGTGCTCTACGGACGTTGACTTCCCTAATGAAGTACCGGAACCGAATGACTGTACCGCATGGTATTTCGCACGTATTCTTTGTATACCAGAATATCAGTCAAGATTTATTTTGATTGATTATGCAGGCGGAGAAGAAGCATTTGCCATACCCCTCAATGGATATTGTAGAAACTTCGACATGGATGACAAAGAGATTGTCAAGGGTATGGTTAAAACGTTCTTTAAGCATTGTCTATCTCTTGGGAATATAAATGATTATGTATTTGTAGAAATGGAGGAATAAAAAAAATGACAAACAAAATCGAAAAGTATGGATATTTTTATATCCTATCATCATGCGAAAGCAATGACCCGTCATATAAGGCGTTAGACGGAACAGAATTCAGATATCTCTCTCATGCAATTGATTTCTTAAAAAATCATAAAGAAGATATACTCAAAGAACCTGACAAAATCTATATTATGGTTTGGCAGGAACAATTCAACGATGATTGTGTCCACTATGATAATGACTGCGTTGATCAAATTTATATTACAGACCTCTTCTATGATCACGCAGAAGAGAAAACAATATATTCTGTTCTTGCCACCGGTAATACCAGTGAAGCGAAAATCATTAGCTTTACATCCAAGGAAGCGGCTCTACGTTATATCGCCTCTGATATTATTGACGTCATAAAATTGTTGAATAATGATGGATATACGAACATCACAATCGAAAACAACGGCGTCGGTAAAGCATCGGTAATAGCTGCCGAAAACATCGTATATGACTGGGAAATGTATTATAGCGAATTGAAAGGAGGTGAATAAATAATGGTACATGGTTTACAAAATAAAACAAGTTTTTACGACTGCTTAACAAAAAGTGATAAAAATATCGTTAAAAAGCTGGCCGAAATCGAACGGGAAGACGCTGACAGATGCTCACATTGCGGAGGAGAAGATTGTCAATGTTGTGAATATTATCTTGATCGTCAAAAATGGATTAGCCCGGAAGAAATGTTCCCTTATGTAAATGCTCAAAGCAATATCCCAGATATCAATTCAGACGAGTTCAAAGAATGGCTTGAATACAACGGAATGACCGACTGGGATATAGAAGAGGCATATGAAGAATTTTATAAAGAATGTTTAGACGAATTAAAACCAGATTTTCAAATTTAAAAAAACGAGGTGCATTGATTATGATCTACTATGAAGTGTATGAAGAATATCCTGAAAATCATGAATGCCACACATTGTATGGCGAACAACTTTACTTTGAAGATGAATCAGACGCGTGGGACGAGTTTGAAGCCGCAAAAGAAAACGGTGCGCTTTATGCCACCATTGTAAGATGCGAAGAATACGCGCATCGAGAAATCGATAAAACATTGCTGGAAGAATTCATTCTTGATAAATAATAACAAAGGAGTGTGATCTAATAATGTTTAACACAAAAAGAACGTGGAAAAGATGCGACGATAATCGAATCGTTGATCTTTTTAACGAAGTCGCCACAACGGCAAAGACACTTTACCCCAACTGTTTTAACGGCTGTACGCCGGAGTTATTTATTGACAGTTCTACAAAACATCTCGGAAAATGCATTACATCGTATCGTAAAAAATATAATACCAAGTCTGAGATCAACAGAGATATAATGCTTGGTACTCTTCAATACGATAGGGGTGTTATACTGCTAAGCAAGTATGTATTTGATATGACCGATGAGGAGATCCTCAACACACTATCTCATGAATTTGGGCATTTTGTAACGCCAAAAGGTCAACATTCGCATTTATGGAAGGCAAGAGCGAATAAAATAGGGTCTACATATGGCGTGACATGCGATCGTTTGGCAGACACCGCTATGACAAAGAAATTCAAGCAGGCTATTCATGAAAGTGGAATCGTTGATCGCGAATATAAGTACACTATTGAGTGCCCAAAATGTCACGCAACATGGAAACGCAAAAAAATGAGTCGTTTTGTTGAGCAGTGCGAATTGTGGAAGTGTGGGAAATGTGGTGTGAGTTTGCACCGTATTCAATAATAATAAAGGAGGAAATTAAAATGTTGACAAAAAAGACAATGGAAAAACTGGCAAAAGGCAATTACCCGTATCTTTACGAAGAGGCGAAACCATGCCCGCATTGCGGAAAACACCCCGTGCAATTGCGGCACGTTGTTACCTATGCCAACCCATATGCTGTATGCTGTGGCGGTGATGGTTGCTGTTTTTACCGGTCTGGAGCAACACCTGAGGATGCCATTCAAAAGTGGAATGAATCAACAGACAAAACACCGTGCGACAGAACAATGACAAAAGATGGTAAGATCGTTCCACAAAAAGAAATAAAGGAGAATTAACTATTATGAACAAAGTGTATTTACCCATGTCTGACACGCCGCTCACGCCGCTTGAACTGGCAAGAGAAGCTAACAAGTTGACAAAAAGGGCCCATCTTTTAAGTCTTGATTATATTGGCGAAGAGTCAAGAATTTCTGGGAACCACTGCGACTGCATGGGCAACGGCGAGTTCGAACTACTGCCTATTACAGATCCTGACGTTATTGACGGCGGGAAGCGTTATATGCGTTGCCGTATTTGCGGATGCTATTCTCATCTCTAAAACCCAATAAATAAAAATAAATAAAAAAAGGAGACAAAACCATGGATTACAAAAACATTACCGCAGCAGATTTCAAACCGTTTGATTATTACGACCCTCACATCAAAGATGAATGTTATGTTTGCAACGGGAAGGTTGACATTAATTTATCAGGGGTATACACCAAGCTTATTCAGGAAGCTGGCAGGTGGTGCGAGCGTTTTGCATCTGATATTTTGTATGATATTCAGAGTATTGATGAATGGATCAAAGAATGGAACACACACAACGACAGTCGTAAATTTCTGATGGGTTTTTACGAAGATGGCGTTGATAGTATGGCTCCTATTTTGTATAAATATCAGGAGTATGGATATACCGCCAGATATAGATATCGTGCGATGTGGGCGCTCGAAGTCAAAAAAGACAGAGAAGAAAATCGCATCTCTTATGATTTGTATCGCGTTATGTTACCATAAACAAAAAAGGGGGTGAAAGTATGATAAAGCTTCTTATTCACACAGAAAAATGCGCCATCGATGACTATAAAGTGATGTCGTCATACGAAGAAGCGCAAGATGTTATCCGATGGGCTGAGTTTTCAGAAAATCCGTTATTTACAATTGAGTCAATTGACATTACAAATGAGATGTATGAGAAAAATAAATTTGCTTTTGCGCAGTTTATGACATGGCTTGTCAAAACGGATAGAAAGTATCCAGTAACCCTACATCAATTAAAATAAATAAAAAAAAACAAAGGAGACAAAAAACAATGAGAAACACCAACAAGCAAAAAGTATTTGAATTTACCGTAGAAAAGAAGCATAAGAACTTCTTTGACGGAACGGCGATTGACATCGACAAGGTTCATGTCAAACTTTCCGGAGGAAATAGCAAGATTGGTAAGATCGTTAATATCAATCTTCTCGCAGGAGATTCTGTTTTGTCCACCAAAGACGGGGTATTGACAAACGTAACGGGAACGTGTAATGGGTGCTGCGATGGCTGCAAAAATGTATGTTATGCCGTCAAAATGGAACAAAGATTCAACAACACGTGCGTTAAAACGCACGCAACGAACACGATTCTGGCAAAAACAGATGTAAATCGGTATTTCAACGAGATTTCCGCCGCGTTAAGTCGTATGCGCAACCCCATTAACGCTGTCCGGTATCACAGTTCCGGTGAAATCCCATCGTATGAATATTTATTGGGTATGGTTGAGACCGCCAAGAAGCACCCGAATATCAAGTTTTACTTCTATACGAAGCGCTTTGCGTGGATTGAGCGTTATATTAAAACGATGGGATCGTTCCCCGAAAATCTCGTTTGCAATATTAGCGAATGGCATGGAAATTCGCGAAAATACCATCTCAAAGGTTTGAATAAATTTGTTTATGACGATGGGCATAATCCTGCGTACAAAAATATGTTCCATTGTCCCGCAGTAAAGCCGAATGGAACCAGAACCAGTGTGACATGTCAGCAATGCAAACGATGCTTTAGCAAGAACGACGGACACATTACGTGTGTCTATTCTCATTAAAAAAAACAAAGGATGGTTAGGAATTATGAAAAAGTTTTATGGTAAAGACGAACGGACAGGAATTGAATACGGCGTTAATATTGATGGAGACCTGTATCTTGGCAACGATAGTTCTGGATATAACCTTCGCGACACGCCAGAGAACAGGAAGAGAATCCTTGCAGATTTCAAAAGATATACCAGCAGCTCATATTAATTAAGAAAGGAGGATTGTGAAAGATGATAAGCGTTAGAGACTATGCAAAAGCCGTCGGGTTTACTGTTGTCGGAAAATTGAAGCGTATGCCAGACAAATATTACGGGATGGATAACAAGCATCATTATCCGTGGTATATTGATGAGGCCGGAAACGAATATCTGATAGACAACAAGTCCGATCAGCATTGCATTATCACAGCAGAAGGTCATGTAATTTAAAAACAAAACAAAAAAAGAAAAAGAAAGGAATGATTACACGATGTCTTTAAGCGAAAAAGCACTTATTTTCCAGAAGCTATATTATAAAGAAGACCAGCTAATCTGGTATCGCGAATTCAAAACAAAAATTTATAATATGCTAAAAGATAAGGTTGACAATCCAGATAAAAATCTGTATTTCGCCGTAATGTCTAACGCTTATTTCTGTGATTACCGCCCAAGATATCCTGAGAAAACAGCAGGAGATATTACCATCTTCTACGATTGGATATCTAAAGACGCTCGTATCTATGGGAATTTATACTCGGCAATTCCAACGATAGTCAAATATGATTCATTCGCAGAAATGTGCGACGCACTCGAATATATTGAATTCTAAGTGAAAAAATGAAAGAAAGAAGTAAGGAACAATGAAAGAAAACAAAACTTATATGTGCGATGGCATTAACGAAAACTGTCTTGGCGAAATCCCATACGACGATGTTATCTGGTTCACATCCAGAGTTGGATTGTGCCCTATATGTTACGGCCGTTTGACAAGACCGTTGGTTCCATTCAAGGTCATCGAATTCTGCTATAACGAAATGGATGGCGGAGACGATGAAATGGCAGAATTTCTTATTGGTCTCACCAAATAATTCGCACAAACAATTAACCATATATATTCTAAATAAAAGAAAGGAAACAATAAAAATGAAAAACAGTGTATTTAAAAAGTATCTTGACGACCAGATCGATATCCTTGAATCTTTGCGGCAATCCATTCACGATGCAAAAAGGATAACTCCTCTTGACGCAGAAGCCGCTGTTGATTTTGCGCGTAGCTATATGGTCAGAACGAAACAGAGATTCGAAGAAATCGAAGATCAACACTCGTTTAATTCGTGGGTTGTTATTCGTAGAGGGGATTGTGATGGCGATGATGAATTGTACACGATTGTAGGCGAAAAAGATTACATTTGTTATATGACGTGCAAGATCGGTATCTTCGGAGATTGTTCAAACGAAACGATCGAGTCCGTTGTTATTAATGGCTGCGAATGTGAATACAGCGGATGGATGCCGGATATGTATAGAAACATTATGGATAAGAATACTGGAGAAATTGTATACGAAAACCAGTTCCCGGAATGGGACCATTAAAAAAAAGAAAGGATAACAGAAAATTATGAAAAGCGTAGAATATGGTTATGTAACTCCGAAGCATTCCGAATGGACGAACAAATGGATTTGCCCGAAATGCAATCGATATGTAAGAAAGGGAAATGTTAAACATACTTGCGGACAGAAGATTGACTGGATTTCTTATAATCTTCCTGAATACGCAGACCTCCTCAGTCTCATCGATGATTTCTTCATTTCTGAATATGATAGCTGCCTCGATTCTAAATATTATTCCGGTTATTATGCGCTAAATGAGATTCCTCTTGCATATACGGAATTTTATGATGACGAGGTTCCCGACGAAATGGCAGACGGATCTGATATGCATCCTGTAAATATCATTTTGAATGCCGTCGATAAAAAACTTAATAAGCTTATTGACAATAAAATTGTATTCACATTGGAATTCCCGACATTTGCAGATATGTATGACTTCTGTAAGAATCTGAGCTTTGACGACCTTATCTATTGCGATTAAATAAAAAAATATAAAAAAGGAGAACAAAACTATGAAACTCTACACTACTTCTGCATGGTACAACCCCTATTATGTCAACGTCAATGACAAAGCATATCGAATCAGCGAGATCCATGTCTTTGATGAGAACGGAGAAATCTGCCACATTGAACACGGATGGTTTGGAAGCAACAATGAACATCCTCGTCTTGAGCTCCCGTGCGAATGCGTCAGAAAAATGAAGATTGATTATGGTTGCAAAACAGCGTTTGTTATTAAAAGTGAATGCCAATACTCGCCGTCTGAAACGATGTACGCCCTTTATCTTCCTGATGCCATTGTCAACATTGGCGACCCAACATATTTGAAGGATAGTATGGGATATTTAATTGAAACCAGGGTGTCTAAGAATTATGATTTTATGGTCTTCGATAAGTATCATAATGACTTTGTTTCACAAATGTATAATAAACGTAATGTGTTCGAAGAGATCGTGAAGAAGATTCAATCGATGCCGCTTCATGATCTTGATGATAAGTTAATTATGGAAATCGACACCCTTAGAGCGGTGGCTATCGATTATATTCGTTATAAAGATTATGTCAAAAATATGACCGTTGCAGAAATGGTTAACGTAATTATTAAAAACTAAAATAAAAATAAAAAAGGAGATTAAAACTATGAAAAACACTAATGTCATTTATGAGAACGATCTTATTTCCATTGTCAATGAAGATGGAAGAATTAGCATGTTCGATTCTGACGGAGTATACATTGACTATTTCTTCTACGAAGATTGTTATGATGAATTCGAAATCCCCAACATGATCAACAATATCGTTGAGATGGTCAAGGATAAATCAGAAAAAGAAATCTGCAAATATATTGATTTCGAGTTCAGCCCATTAAAGGTGGAACCGGAATGCACGGCAGAAGATATCGCAGAGCTTCGTGAGCAGTGGGGTGATGAATGGGTATGTCGCGTTGGAAGTACGGCCATTATTCTTCGTGAATAATTAATATAGATAATTAGTGAAGAAAGGAGCACACGATCGTATGTTAGCATTTTTGATTTTTGTTTGTATTTATGCAGAGATTACTTGTTGGCGTGGTGCCATCTCCGCAGACAGAAAAATGAAACGGAAGCTCATCAATCAAACGAGATATGACTTCGGACCCGGTTGTTATGATATTAAATATGAGTATTCTGACGGAACGTTCGCACGGTTCATACATCGAGAAATAGATGGCAAGGTTATTGAACGGTGGAGATGAAATATCTCCACCTACCGGCAAACACATTCGAAAGGAGGATTGTCATATGTGGTTCTGCTTTGTACTTCTCTTCATTGGCGTTTTCTATGTAATTATGACACGCAATAACTATTAATAGCGTGTCGTAATAATTTTCATCAGAAAGGAGGTGTATATTCTATGATTATTCTTGCAATTATTGCCTACTGCATTGCCACACGTAATGTCAACAACTATGTCAAAAACTATGAACGCAAAGCATCCCGTAAGATTGTGAACACATGGGTAACAGGCAATGAGGGATGGAGAACCCTTCATATTGATTACGATGATGGCTCCAGTATGATAGCGTTCGAGCAAACACTGGGTGGCAAGACAACATGGACATACTTGGAAGTATAATAGATGTGCCATCTTGTCATTCCTGTCCGGTTTTTTCTTTATGATGATGTAGAATAGCCCCGTTTTTCTCTAATTCATAAAGTCTTTTTTAACGCCAACATATTTTTATTTACGGGGGATATATTTTTCTTACGGGCGGGATATTTTTTTTCTGACGGGGCGGGCGTTTTTTCTACGCCCCGCCGAACCCGCCCTATAACGCCCCGATTTAAAAATAGGACGGTCCGGCATTTTTTTACAACCGACCGCCCAATTTTTTTATTTTTTACATAATTTTTTCTCTCGCAATCCCATCGCCGGTTGTATAAACAACCCTCTTAATCCCAGCCCTCTTAATCACTTCCATACATCTCTTGCATGGTCTTGCCATTGCTCTATTACCGTCAGCCGTCTCTCTATACGTATACATAGTTGCGCCGCTCAAATCAACTCCTCTTCTCATCAGCGGCAACAAGCATTTAACCTCTGCGTGACATTTTCCAAATCCCTTTTCACCATAATCCCCAAAACATTTTGCATCCTCTCTCCACTGGACGCTCGTCGTTTTACACATATTATATCCACTTCCGATAATACAATGCCCATCAACTAACACAGCGCCTATCTTCGTTCTCGGAAAATCTGACAATTCCGATACAATCTTAGCCGTTCTCAAATAAACATTATCTTTATTCATATCTGTCCGTTCTTCCAATTTTTCATATATCCAAAATAGATATCATCCAACACGCAATAACCAGCATAACCCTCCCACTGATGATGATACCAATCTCTAAAATATCTGACATACTTCGGCAGTGTCGGTCCATTCATAATCACATAGTCCACAGCGTCATAAGCTCTTTGACTCGGGACGCACTTTGCGGCACGTTTTGCCGTTGAAAAAGCGCCCGGATAAAAGATAACACCATCGATGGTTTTGCCCATCTTACCGCTTCCCAGTCTATTAAATATTACAGAAGCAACAGCTCTCATCGTTTTATCGGAACTCGTGCCAGCTTCAAGATACACAATACGCGCCATAAGCTCACGCTCATCTTTTGTGACACTAAAATATCCATCAATATTATGTGTCGGGTCATCAGTCTTTGGATCAGGATACCAGTACCATTGTTCTTCTTCATATTTATTAATATTATCGCTCCAAATATCCCCATATCCAAATAGCGTTTCAATACAAATAGGCGCCGCACCATCTTCCTCCACAATATTCATAGGAGATGTGTTTTTGGTAAAATACGTTGCACCAAAAGACTTGTTAAACTCACCGACTATATCCTCGACCATCGGACATAAGCATAGAATGGTATATAGAGTTACAGCAATAGTGCCGACAGCCATGATTATAGACATAATAACAGACGGCGTAAGCACTCTATCATATCTGTCATGGCATCTCTTTTTCTTGCCTCTTCTATTGTAATCAGTGACATTTCTATTAAAATCTCGCAGGAACATATGCAAACTAAAATCCTTTCGACAAAAAATATTATATTAATCAGATCAAATAAATCCGGTGAAAATATCAATGAAAATATGTTAGGGGTTCAATTATACCGCCGTAAGTCAGTTCGTCGATTTTATACCCCGTTTTTAATGCGGAGAGCAATACATTTCAATATATATGTATAATCACTCCGGTAACACCACGTCGTTATCATCACCATCGTCGTCATTATCCTCATTATTATTATTATTATTATTTGTTAAGAAGGACAAACATCTAACCGGCGCACAGAACTTTCCACCGAAGACCGTGCCGTCCGGATAAACATAAAGTTCTTTGCATTTCCATTTTCTCTTAATCAATTTATGCATATCGGTTGGGTTGGTCGTATCCACATTAATAATACGACCGGAGGAACGCCCCTCAGACAAAGTGGTAGTCATAACCTCTTCCGATGTCAGATGCTTCATATTGAAAATCTGGATCAAAGGATAATCTACATTATTTATATAGTAATATGTTTTATGATCCTTACTATTCAAGGGAGTAGAGAACGTTACCTTGTCATTATACGTAATTTGTTCAATCAGGCTTTGCGGAGGATTTCTGTCCCCGCTATATATTCTACTACTATTATCATTACATCCGCTCGGCGGAAGTACAAATGGTTCGGCCGCAGCTTTTTCTGTTCTAACCTCATGGGCCTTTTTCAAGATCTCGTCATAATTAACATTCATACTGATATTGTTATTCATACGCATTAAAACTCCTCTTAAAATCAACGAAAAATTATTCTTGGTACAATTTATGCTCCGGTAGTATATTTATCGATATTTACACCATGTTATTATGCTCTCCGCATTAACTTTATGTATCTGTTAATCTTTTAACCAGATCGAGAAGCGATTCGATTTCCGCCGGATCAATCTCTATATCATTGTTATTATTTGTAATAGGCTTTGGCTCTGTCACAAGGCTAATAGTCTTCGGTGCGCTCTCAATTACCACTTTATTAGCTTTTTTGGCTCTTCGACCGGCCTTAGCAGAGATAAGCTCACCATCACCACCACTATTATTATGATGCATATCATATGTTAGGAAGCATTGCCACGAGCAAGCATAACCTGTTTCACCTTCGATGAGACTGGAAGTCTGACCTGCGATCCCGCCGATTCTATACAATTCCCATTCATTTAATATGAAGCGCTTCTTACATACCGGACACGTCGTCTCGTCCCCTATACTCAATCCGAAAGATAGGATGGCCAAAGAAGGCCGGTTATTTTTATTTTTATTTTGATTGTTACTGGCAGCGGGCGCCTCCGCCATTATTTTATTTTTACTCTTATTTGTTGTTTTATTCTTTGAACCCTTAGGTCGCGGCATAATTATTTTTCTTCCTCTCTCTTCTATTCTATTCTATTATCTCATTGTACTATAATTATATCACAAACATATTCATTTGTCAATACCTTCCCATAAATTTTTTTTAATTTATTTTTTTTAAGAAAGAGTATTGACAAATGAATTAACCTGTGATATAATCACAGTACGAATAAAAAAGAATAGTATATCTATAACCATATTTATTTTAACCATATTATGGGGATATCCTGGTATTTATATTCTATATAGTATTTATATTCTATATTATTAGTATTAATATTATAGGGGTATTATATATAAGTATTAAAGATTAATATTAATATATTCAATGCTCCCCCATCGAGGGGTCGCATTGAACGAAAAATAAAAATGCTGACGCATTTTCATTTTTCGGCACAACGTTTGTGCAGGAAAATGGAGACGGGTATATTATAAAAAGTTGTCACTTTACGCGGGTATATATATACCCTTATATAATGTACCGGATAAAGTGACAACTTTTTGAAAAATTTCATAATTTATTCACAATTTATTCATAAATTACCCTCTACATAGGTACAATTTATCCAGGTAGCGAGCGCTAGCGAGCCTTTAATTTAATAAAAGAAAAAAAACCAGAACAAAAAAAAATTTTGAAAAAATTTTTTTTTAAGCGGCGGAAAAGCGATAGCTTTTTCACCGCCTTTAAAAGTGTACCGCATAAGGTTATAATCAAAAAATAATAGGTTAGTTAAAAAAATAAATTGGTTAAAATAGATAGATTAATCAAAAATAATAGGTTAAAAATAAAAATAAATAGATAAAAATTAAATTAAAAGAAAGGAGGTAAAACAAAAAGAATGAAAACAGAAAAAGATAAAAATGTAGATTGTACAAATATTTCTATTGGACAGGTATTTGATAACTATAAAGAATTATCTTTAACCTTGGGAGAAAAGGTTAAAAAAGGTAATAGTAAAATTCTTCAAATGAAGAACTGGGAAAGATATTTTTCCTATGATAGAATAGATGGTAGTAATAAGTATATTATTACTGATATATTTAAAGAGCCAAAACCAATCATAAAAAAAGATATGAGAGATGATACTGTATACTTTGACTTATTTGAGAAGAGCTTATTATTATATATATATTCGAAATATTATAATGGTAAAAATGATTTTATCTCTATATCTATGAGCAAGACCGAGCTCTGTGGAATTGTTGGTCTGTCAAATGATGACTTTGGAAAGAACTATGGCAAGATTACACAATGTATAAAAGCCCTAAACGGTGATGATAAGCTCACGGATGATTTGCCCGCTATGCTTAACGACAGGCTGTTCGATCATCTAACAAATATAAGTAATATGAGTTTAAATGAATGGTATCATTCTGCGATTCGGCAGGTTCGGGCGAAGCCCGACGATATAAATAAGGATATGGATAGTAATAGGGATATGAATTCAGATAATGGTAATTATAGTAGGTCTTATTTATCTTATATTCTTTCCCCAGAAGAACAATTGATCCAAGACGCCCGCATAATCTACACCAAAATCTTTAAGAGAGTTTTGGATCAAATGTCGCGCGTAACTATTAACGGTCGCCATTATGTAAATGACGTTGATCTGGATGGGGTTGAACTCCGATATCAGGATAGTAATGATATGAGCACTGAGATTTTGACATGCAAGGCCTCTCCATCTATCATCTCTACTTTGGATGAGATGCAAAACAAGATCATCAAAACAGTGTTTAAAAAGGAGAACTCGTTTGCATTTTTCAGGTCGGCAGACGAGTCCGATATATCTATATTGAAGAGAAAGATGAGAGAGCAGTCCCCTCTCTATTTTGACGACCTTATATATTGTGATCACTTCCATCGTATTTATATGACATTTGATTTAAATGCGGTTAGGGACCGGTTACTATTCTTAGGTGTAGGTATAGATAATTATAATGAGATTAAAAAAGAGTTAAATGAGCTGGTCGTGTCCGCCATCCGGTCAAGAATAATCAGCGATGCTTATAATTATATGGTTATGGCCTACGGTTATTGGGATAAGGTTAAGGGCAGTAATGTTAGTGCATCCAAAACTTTCCTATATAATTATAATAGAGTTAAACGATCAGTCGTAGATTTAAATGGAGCAGATAAACCAAGCGAGCAAGTAGCTATATATTTGAAGAGAATGTATTTGATGATGATTAAGGTATGCTATAATAATAATGTTGATGAATATATAGATATGGACGACTCTTATTTCCTCGCTCTTGTGGATATGTATAAAAATGATAAAGGAGCAAAGAGGGATAACTGGGATAATGTTTAAATTTATAGACAAACTATTGGTATTTGTTTAAAAATAAAGACATAAAAAAAAGAGAGAGGCGACATCACTGGTGTCGTCTCTTTTATATTTATTATTTATGTAGCACATTTGCCGATAACGTATCGGCTGCCTGCAACAGTGAGCATAGCGGCGTGATGTTCTGTGCATCATTGATGCTGTACGACCCGCCTTTTGCAGATTCATCAAACCCGCCCATGTGCCATCTGATCGCCAACATTTCTTCGTTTGTAATATCTTTAATATATCTCTGGAGAATGATGCAGCTCTTCTCTCCGTGACCCAATGGGTACTGGTCGTCGATTTCGTAAACCATCCGGCTTTCCCACCTATTTGTCATTTCATTCTTGACGTTTCTATATCCAATTTTATAGAAATTCGCTTTGCAGAGATCATGGAAGAGGGCAACGATGGCGACTGTGTCTTTGTTATAGTATTTGATATCAAATGCAGATAATAGAGTTAGCAGGCTCTCATAAACTGATAGAGAGTGCTCGCATAGGCCGCCGGGGTAATTGCCATGATTCTTTGAGCTTGCCGGTGCCTCAAAGAAATCTGTTTCACTGGATAGATAATGGATGAGCTCATCCACGCCCTCCCTTTGAACATTGTAAGCGATAATGGAGAGGAATTTATTCTTATTGGATAGAAGCTGCTCTCCCGTCAGTTTGTTTTCAACATAATTTGGTAAATAGCCCATGTTTTCTATGCTCCTGTTTTATTTATTGTTTAATCATATTTATTTAAGGGCGATCGCGTCGCGGACTCTTTTTTCGCTTTCTCGTGGATTGCAATAGATTTCCACGCCGGTATGAGTGTCGCAAGTTTCACATTCGATCCCGTTTTTATCCAACCACTCGTCAACTATATACATCTGAGTGTCGAGCATCTGTGCATATTTTGTTCTCAGTCGAAGCGCTTTGTCTATGTACTTAGGTATCTTCATTTTACTTTTCATTTACCTCAATAATTGGTTTATTGGTCCGGCTGGCGGGGGTCGAACCCGCACGATAATCATTATCAGTAGATTTTGAGTCTACTTCGTATACCAATTCCGTCACGGCCGGATAAAGATTCCGGTTTCTTATTGCCACCGGAAAAGTCACGCTTCTGCATTGTTATCAGATAATAAAAGCGATAAGCTTCCCTCCTAAAGTCCCCCAAAGACAAAAAAGGAATAAAGATAAACTGGTGAATGGATTCGAACCATTAACCCGCTGACTGATAGAAAAAATCAGCCGCTCTTCCGTTGAGCCACACCAGCATGTCATGTTTCATTACCAAAATTTACGGCTGTTCATGACAATCACAACTATCCACTCCATTTACCACAGCTCTTCTCAACCTAAGGACACACTTTACGCTTCGTTCATGACCTCCACGTAAAGCCTTCGTGGCACCGTAAATTCATAATTGACATTTTTGACAATTGGTAGTCAGACACCAACTTCTCTTGTTCCTTGATATTATCTCACTCTTTTCCTTGTCGTCGAATAAAAGACTATAAAGCTCATCATATTGTTTAGGACGTAAATGGTAACGTCACACAGGTTATCGACCATTTTGTTTCGAGAATTGTCTTACCCTTTATGTACCAGATTTACCCCTCTGGTCGGGAAGTGTCAACTCTTTTCAGAACAACCATATCGTCATATAGCGTCCATGGATAATTGACTTCCACGTCTGTCTTTCCAGATGCCAAGCAGGGATAGGCATTGCGCCACCATTTAAGCTATATTTCGCACCTGCTATGAGGAATTGGAGACACGGTCACCTCAATATACGCCTGCACCCTACTCACGTCCAGTTATGACGTGCTCCGCGCTTTGTCTGTCTTTCCAGCGCCAGCCTCTCATTTCGTTTGGTTATTGGGTCAAAGAGCCGTCAGCTATGCCGCCATCTCGTTACGATGAACCTCTCTTTTTTCAAGAGCGAACTACACTTATTCTACAACTCCCATTTTCTGTCTTTCCAGATGCCATTGAGGAATAGGCTAAGATCACCTCAATATGCGCCCATTTACCAAGCGTGCGCTTTGGAAGGTTTTAACCGGCCCACCTACAAGGGACGAAGTGCAGTCGTCGCTGCAGTTTTCGGTAACCGGCCGACCTCTCTTGCGGATTCGAACCGCTTCCGCTCTTCGCGGGGATCCCCTATCTGATAGAGAGGATATAAAAAATGCGCACTCTCAGCTTTATCTCGCCCTTAACGACTGTGCGCAGGCATCTATTGATGTCGTGCCGGATACCATACTCGTATCTTTACTGCTTCTATTTAAATTACTATACATGAGCAGCGATGCATAGTAACTCGTCGGCTTGACTTATTTCATATCGTATGCATCCAACATGAAATTTACTGAACACCAACCAAAAGCCAATTTAAGTTCAGTCAATCTAATCGACAAGATACTCTAAAACTTGTCGTTCCTTATCATAATAGCTTTGCAATGCTACGCCAAATCTCTGCTATTATTTACGGTTTTCATGTCAGTGCGTAGATATGCTGCACGCGAGTTTTTTGGCGCTTCTTGTAGGATTTGAACCTACGACACACGGATTAACAGTCCGTTGCTCTGACCGGCTGAGCTAAAGAAGCATTGGAGCACCTGATCCGATTCGAACGGATGTGGGATAAACCTCTTGCTTACAAGGCAAGTGCAATCGGCCACTATGCGACAGGTGCATATATTTATTATCGGCGTTTGCAGACTACCGAGTAGATGCTCTCAATGTCTTCATACGACAGATTCATAAGAAAGTCGAAACCACACGCGCGAATTTCTCGTACCATTTTCAGTTTACTCACCTCTGCTTTAGCTTCCTCCTCAGAAGTGCATAGATATGCGCCTTCGTTGAGGTCTTCGCAGTGCCCTTCTTTGTCAAACCGCCATTCTGCACCGCGTGCAGCCTTAACGGTAATCCATTTGCGACCGACGCTTGTGACAATTCCTGTGAGATATGGAACTCCATAGTGTCTGCGGGCATTGCCGAGAATGTCGTCAAAGCGAACCGCAACGGCATCTCCATGTTTAATGTTAGAGAATTTAGTCATAGTTTTTTCTCTCCTATCTTTTTTTAAAGCATAATTGATACGGCGATCACGATTACGCTCATGGCGATGTCTGCGATGTGCGCAAGTTTCACTTTACGGTGACAGTAGTCAGAAAATGCTTCATTGTTATAGATCGCGAAGAAGATTGGTGTAGAGACGAGAATGTTCGCCAGACCAAGAGCTGCAAGCCATGCCATTTTTATATCCTCCGAGATCGACGGGCGTGCCGTCTTTTGATTACGCTGATAGTATAGCATATATATTGGAGTTTGTCAAGTGCTTTTTATTATTTTTTTACGCAATGTTGTGCGTATGTGAATGTGCGTTGTTGAAAAGTCTGTTGAAAACTCGATTTTTCTGTTGAAAACTCTATATACCTGTTGAAAAGTGGCAGGATACCTGTTGAAAACTCAGTGTTTACCTGTTGAAAACCTGTTGAAAAGTCGGGTGTCTGTGTGGAAAACGACCAGATCATAAAACCCGTCTACTCAAAGTATACTTACTTTCTACTTGAAATGTACTCAAAGTGTACTTAAAGTATACTTACTTTTTACTTAAAGTATACTTAAAGTCTACTCATTTTATACTCAAAGTCTACTTACTTTTTTATAACATATTTTTCTAACATAAATTATAACACATTATACACCCAATCGGGTATAATATCAAGCAAATTTCAATATTTTATACCCGAAAGGGACAATCAATATAACCTAAAATATAACCACTTTTCTAACACAAATTCTAACCTAAAATATAACCTAAAATTTAACCTATTTTTTAACCTAAAATATAGCCTAAAACCTTACATATATAAAAAGACGGTGTTCCTCATCTATTTTGCTACATCTTTTTGGTTTTTTACCACTTTTCCCCTAAATATTTTGCTGCCTACCTCTCTCTTTATTTCTTTTATTCCATTCTTCTACCACACGATCTCCCGTATCAATCACACAAAGACCGCATCGACATTCAATCGCCCGCTTACCGCCATTCACAGCATATGCATCAGCATACCCACACCCTAAACATTTAATAATCTCCACTCTCTCTTCTCACCTCATTATTATTCAACAGAACAATCTTCGCCGCCGTATCGATCATCGTTTTGACCAATCGCCATTCTCCTTCATTTACATCCAAAATACGCCGCCCAACAACGTTGATCATAGCATCTCTCTCTCTTTCATTATATTTAATGAAACATACCACGTACCAACGGTCCTTATTATCCTCGCACCGTTTTTCCAAAGCCAACCCATACGATGCGGGCATCTCTCCATACACCATATTATGAATAGAAGCCACTCTATAACCATTTTTCTCCAAATAAATCATAAGACCCTCTTAGTATAAACTCATATATTCCGGCGACACGTTCAGATTCTCTGCAATCTCTTCAGCCCTATTCTTACTGGTAGTCCAGCAGTAAATCCAACCGGTTGTTGTATATGTCAGTTTCCTTAAAACGTATTCATCGCACGTACCATTGCCATCGTAATGATCATAGACATAAGGAACTCCCATTTCATCGCATTTGCCAGCAAAAGGCAATTCCCTATAACCAAACTTGGCCCATCTCGCTACCATATAGATTCTCGGCAAAGAATCTAAATACTTCTTTGTCTTATCATTATTTTTAAGGACTTTTTTCATAACACTATCCCTCCTTATTCAAATATTCTACCAATCTCTCATAGTTTTCTTTATCAGTGCTATATTGATACTTACAACCCAGATTCTGTGCCGTGAACATTTCCACAAATTCCCCGTCCGGCAAATCATCTCCAATACCAATAGCGTTTCCGCACCAGTCATAATATACCCAACAACATTCATTATTGTCAATTCCAGTATCAACGCTATAACCCATAGCCATTGAAATCACCTTAGATCGAAATGGATGTGGCTCGTAAATGGCAGCAATAGCTATGGGACAGTTTTTAGGAAGTGGAATTTTAGAATATTTTTTATACATAACTCTTACCCGTTTTCATTATGCACATCTCCGTACCATTGAAGAAGCAATCCTCACAGCCCTTGTAATATCCACATTCATCACAACGCACCGGTTTATCCAAGTGATAACAAGAATATAGATCATCATCTCTGCTATTATCATAATTAGAAAGTGCATTCGGGCAATAGCCATTCACACAGGTAACACCACAGTATCCCCGACAATATTCTTTACCAGCTTCTTTCATAGGTAATGATATAGTCCTCCACAACACTCTTGGCCTCCAGTAGTGCTCTACGAAAATCTTCCCACATGCAATATGTCTCAGAATCCGCCGCTGTTTTTCTTACAAAAATACTGTCACAAGAATCCTCGTTGAATAATACTTTTTTAGAAAAATCCTCATCCACAGACACCACTTCGATGCCATCAATCGGCACATACAACATCTGCCCATTGTCTTTATGTATGATCCCGTATTTTACAATGCATTCATAAAGACCATTCTTCTTTAACCATTCTTCCGCCATTACCAAAAGCTTATCTATAATCTCCTCAGAAAGAATATACTGAGATCCCTCACTATCAATGCTATTAACTTTATTTTCTCTTAAAACACTGCAAATCTCATTATCCAAGCTACGACCAATGCTGCACCAATAATCAATTGTTTCATCCGGAGAACCATTATTCTCTTCATGATATTTACTATAAAAATTGTGCACTTCCTTAGTAAATGGAATAAAGACGTCTTGATACATATTGCCGGTAAAGTGGTCAAAGGAAATTGACCGCTCTTCATCTTTTTCTTCTGCTTCTTTGACTTTTTTTATGTAAAATAGATCATGAGTCATTACATATTTATAATGCTGATACTCTTTTACCATTATAAAATCCTTAGAAGAAAATTTCGACTCAGTCTTTTTGCATTTAGGAACTTTATTAATAGAACATTCGAATCCCATAATTTCTTATAAACACTCCTTACACTTTACAATCAATTTTTTTCGTATCTATCGCAAGGGTTATTTATTACATGTGTCACGGCTAAATCCATAACTTTGCAATATGGCAGAGAAACGAAAATAGGAGCATCTCTCGCTAAAGTAACGTTTTCGTTTTTAAGCGGAGAATTTTTTATTGCTATGGATATTAGCGTCTCATACTGATCTGTACAATTTTTACATGTCCAGCACTGCTTACAGTTGCACGAGGTCCATCTTTCGGTTATCATCACTTATTCTTATTTTTGAGAGAAAACCAAACAATGCTTACAAGAAAATATACCGCTGTAACTGATAGAACAATGGTATGCAATACCTTCTTTACAGGTACAAACTCAAATACGAGGCAAATAATTGCAAGAACGCCACCAATTACGCACATAATTGCGTCATAATTTTTCTTAATCCAATCAATAATCTTTTTCATAATTCTTTTATAGCCACTCCTTTATATCTCTATTAGAAATTGAGAAATCCTTAAATGTTTTATAGCGCTCAGTAGTTTTACAATATCTGCATGCCGATGTTGGTGTATTCAGATATTTATCGATCTCTTCCTCACTATGCCGGAAAATATCAATGCCCTGTTCTCTAAACTCCTTTAAATCTAAATGATAATATTCCATAAAAACATCCATGTAAGCGCTCATAGGGCACGGATATAATTTACCATCGCGAAGGACGGCACATCCCCATTGCTTATCCTTATGCTGCTGGTCGCAATTCGCATATGAAACATTGATGTCCTGACCGCCATGAAGATCAAAGCACGTACTATACATCTTCCCTCTTTCCATAAGATCGAATCTCTTAAACCTTTTTCCTATCTCAGAGAAATCAATCATTCCGTAATTCGATACTGAAATGAGGACGTTCATATCATTCAAATCTTTAACTTGCTTGTCAGTAAGTTTATTAAGAAGAATACCGTTAGTTGTAAGAACAATATCTGCCCCGGGAATATATTTTCTGACGATCTTCGGGAATTCCGACACCAAAGGATGCAATAGGGGTTCTCCACCCAGCAAATTATACATAATGTCATTTGTATCTCCGCAAACCTCTGAAATTCTCTTTGCTTCTCTTTCAAATGACTCCAGATCCTTAAAATATGGCTTTGTAACAAGGCAGCTAAAATGCAGACAGCTTGCACATTTAAGATTACACTGGTCTGTCAAATGTGTTTCCAAATATCTAATCATAATAAAATCTTTTTAAACCTCCATGTTATTAATCATTCCATGTATGTTCTATAAACATTAAATAGGCTTTATAAAATTCTTTTATCTCGGTAAGACGCTCGGGTCCCATTTTATCATAATCCATATAAGGACCAACACCGAGTTCTTTTAATCCCTCTGCATCGTCCCCACTAATATGAGCATCGCAGTGTTCTTTTATATATGCGGTTAATTCGGAGTCAGGTTTAAACCGATCACAGAAATCGTTGCAGCAAGTACATCTAGTGGCATCTTCATTTCCACAAAGATTATGCCACCCATCGGGGCTGAAGTCCAAACCGATACTATATCTACAATCTCTGCAATTAGGTTGTTTCCCGAATTTTAGAATCTCCAATTGCTTTTCCAAATCTTTTATTTTATCGCAATTATCGAAAATAACTTTATTATGAGCTTTGTTCTCTGCTTCGAGATTGGATAACTGCTTCTTTATTTCTTCAATCTTTTCTTCGTTAGTCATGTTAATTATTCCTCTTTATCTTTATATTTTAATGTTTGATACATATCTTTAATATCATCAAGAATATCAAATCTCTCATTGAGTGGTGCACAAGAATTTCTTGCAAATTTTCTTTCTACCATGTCTACAAACATACTCGCTGATGTCTGCTCTCCATCAATACCATCATCGCCCATATACATTTCATCCCACTTACTTTTAGACATAAGGCGCTGAGGATTCAACTGCTTAATGGCAAGGTTATCAAACGAGATTACATTGAACCAACCGTCATTAACAATCTCTGGCAAATAGGTGTAGAGATCATTTTTTAACGCTTCTATATTCTTGCGCTCTTCATCATTATCGTAAAGAGTTTTTCCGCGACGAACTTCTTTATAGCCCAAAATCAATATTTTCAAATCACTTTTTGCAAGAATTTCTAACTGCGGCATAGTAACAATACCATTGATTACATGAATCACCGCGTTGGGGAATTCTTTTACCATGTCGATGAAACCCTCCTGATCCGGATCAACCAATGAAATTCCGATACCATATACCAATTTTTCATCACGCAGTTTTCTGATCAAGGGAAGATTTTGCATAAAGTGATTTTGATGAACGGTGATTGACGGAATTATTCTTAACTGTTTTAGCTTCACTAAGAAGGGCAGTAAATCCGGGTGCTCAAGGGCATCGCCCCCACCTATTGAGATTTCGGTATATGGGTGCAGCTTGTCAATAAATGATGGGCTCATGATATCACCGTGCTTGCCGCAAGGCCCACTATTCTCATGACAGAATTTGCAGTTACCACATCCGGGACCAAGTGGATCGGTGCATCTATTCGTAATCTTGAGGTCCATGGATTCCGGAAATGCTGCGTCAAAGAAATCCAAATCGTTTTCTCTGATCTTAGTACCATCATTAAGATTGATACTGACGGTGTAGTTCCCGTTTTCGTAATGTACCCATTCATTTGCATTCATCTTTTCCATGTTCTTTCATTTCTCCCCAGACGTTGTTTCTCTTATTTTGTATGGATATTATATCACAGTTTTTTCGCTTTGTCAATATATCTATCAAAAAAAATATCAATAAAAAAAATTTTTTAGGCACGGATTGCCACTCCGTGCCCGTTTTTGTGGCACAAGGTGCGGGAATCGAACCCGCCAAAGAGCACTAACAATAGCCATACATCATAACCATAATGAATAAACAATTTTGCTGAACAATTCAAAAAATACTAAAAAAAATAAAAGGAGTAACAAAGATATGAATAATAATATTCATGTAGCAACAACACAGGCGTTTATTCGTGCATCACTTTTTCACCAGTCAAAAAAAAGTATAACCTTGCATAATATTATAGAGTGTTAAGTCTTTTACCCTGACGATGATTGCTCACTGCGACTTAACGAGCGTCTTTTTCCTTCTTTTACGTTTTTTAGAGGGTAGTCGAGTCTTTTAAGCTCTCTTTTTTTATATATACATTATATCACATATATGTATATTTGTCGAGTACTTCTTTAAAAATTATTTAGCCGTCGTAACCATATTGGCCGAAAGCCACCATTTTATCCCCAGAAGGCGTTACGAAATGTTCTTCATAGTGATGCAACTCCCCATCCCACCAGTCTGTGAATGTTGAGAAGTCATAACTATTTGCGCCACATCTTTTTTTATAAGCATTTGATGAACGCACGTATTCATCTTTCGTATTTTGCGGAAGATCTTCCCAATCTTTATGATAGGCGCTTTTATTGGCTTCATATTCGGCTTTTGCTGCCTCATAATCACACTCGTCTGGAACATGGGTGGAAACCATTTTCTCGTTCCAATAGTCGTATACACAATTGCCTCTTTTCCAATCTTCGAACTGTTCCTCAGTGCAAATACAAAATGAGTGTGTACTCGAACTGTTTGTTTCAAAAACATTGTTTCGAATTTGTTTCATAACTCAACTTCCTTTTAATCATTTTTTATTTCATTTACTACATTTAATACAGAAGATACAATTTTATCGTAGCCGTCCATATCCCCTGACATATCAATATAACTTATATTTCTTGAATCAAGAAGCTGTCTAAGCTCTTCGGCAACTTCGTCCGACTCTTCTTCTGTTTGAAATCTTCCTGCCGGATTATATGGCTTTACTCTATACAAAAGATATGACATATTATTATAACTATTAAAGACGTTCATAACAGTCCTATTAAAATCCTCGCCCAAAATAGGATCCTTATTGTATAAAATACTCAGTGGCAGAGGTGAATCGGTAATAATAACCGAAACCTTATCCTTACAACGGGATAGTCTTAATGACTGCTTCCCAAAAATATAGGCTTGATTATCAAAAACTGCTTTATCTTCTTCCCAAACCTTATCTTTGGCATACTCAGTAACAAGCTCTGCGTTGATACCGGCCATTTTAAGCTGAGAAAAAATATAGGCGGCTCCAGTTGATTTACCCGCTCCGGGCGCTCCAAATAAATTAACCACAATCACCTTATCATTCATGATGAATCTCCCTTTTTTTAGTTACCTTTATAGTGCCACTCGTAATCCTGCCAGTTTGGCATATAATATGGATTTTTCTCTTTATGCGTTACACATTTGCCATCTGAAAAATCATGCTCCTCATAGTATTCTTCTGTTCTATTGGTGAACTGAGAATAACTATTATCATTGCCAGTAAACACAAGACCATCAAAAATAAATCTTAACGTCCGGTCATCTGATGCAAGTAAGTCATTGATAAAATCATACAACTCACCGCCATGATCAACATACCCATTCTCTAACGATCCATATTTATTCAAAACAGGTTCTTCCATCGTATAGTCAATATTATGGCGCTTAAGAATATCCACTAATTGGTCTAGAAAATCCTGCTTGTAATCGTGTTGTTCAAAAATGGCTGTATACAAATAATCCGCCGGATTCGCCTGTGTGTTGGCCCAGCCGAATTCATCTAATCTGAAGTGAATTGATCTGCCGTCATAATTTACATATTTTCTCGGAACGGCAATACTATGTGTTGAGCTACTGTTTGTTTCAAATACATTATGTCTAATCTGTTTCATACTCATTCTCCCCTTTTATCTTTTACCAATTTTTACCGAACCACCAGCACCAATATTTCCGTCTACATAACCAGCAACAGTTACGGAACCGCCAGCGTCTATGTTTCCATTTACATTTTTATTTACTTGACAGCTACCACCACAATCTACCGCTTTACAATTACCATTAACTATAACTGATCCCGGACAGGTAATGTCACCGGCATCACCAAAAATTTCTACTTTAACATTTTTCTCTGACTCAGATTCAATAGAGGCAATAACTGTTTTACCCACGATCACTTGATTATTAGTAATAACAATATTACCCCTATTACAAGTATATTCTACACCATTTACTACTATTCTATTCATTATTCACCTCAAAATAAGCATCAAGTTCGGACATTAATATTTCACCATTATCACCATCTCCGCCCGACCTAAACCAAAACTTATCACCTAAAACAAAATCCAAAGTTTCTATAAATTTAAAAATATCTACAGATTTTGGATTGTGCGTTGTTGCAAAACCAAAATTTCGCTTTGATTCAGAATTGCTATCTAAAAACTTTCTGACCCTTTCATCCTTTTTAACGCCTAAAGCATTATATCGCTCTTGTTCACAATTTGTCATATGCTTCTGTTAATTATACTATTTATATTATTAATACAAGTGAGTCGTTCGTTAATTTCTAACTGAATAGCTTTTAATATATCAGCTGCTTTGTAAATATCAAGATATTCAGTACCATCATCATAGTGAGCCATAATATAAGAATTTTGGTACTCTTCTTTATAAGCCTCTTTATATGAACTTTCTGGTCCATAAAATCTAAAATGTTTACTTAATTCGCTTATAAATTTATCAAAACTAGCTTGATCATAAATATAAGCCAGTGCGCAAGTTCCAAGATCAGGTACCCCAATGAAGGTTATACCATCAAGTTTACCTGCAAGTTCTCTTAAAAATCTTTCATGTACTTCACAATCATGTTTACTACCAAAAATCTTTCCATCACTTGCTTTGTATTTATTTTCTGAAATAACCTTTTGTGTTGTAATAACTTCCATACTCAAATATAATACCTCTTATTTTTTATTTTTATATATCTACCCTTGTTAGTAAAATAGCAAGTCTTTGTTACAACAATTTTTTCATAATAGCCACCCACATACTCAACTTTAACGTAATTCCCAAAATCCTCTATAATAGTCGCAGCATCTAATTTAATTGGCGTAGGCTTTATGTATGGTTTTACACAATCAGAACAGTACAAATAGGTGGTTAAATCGGTATCTACAATATCGAACTTACCAAGCACCTTACCACACTTTACGCAAAGTAACTTTGCAAATCTGTATGGAATAACGTCACTTGGCAACCAAGGTCTATGTGAGTTTTCGAGCTTCTTCTGCAAAGGTTTCCACAGTGTAATTGGCTCTTCCATTTATACAATCCCCCATTTATATAATTATATTTTTTGTAATTCGGTATGCATTAATTAATTTTATATTTTCTACCTTTAATAAAACCGTCTGGAATAGGACTATCTTTAGGTATGTATTTTGTAATGGTCCCATTCGTTATCCAAATCTTATTTTTAGAGCCTATTTGCTTTTTAGTTGTATTAACTTTTAACCTTCCCGGGATAAAACCATCAGGACACGTCTTAGACATAATTGAAATTGTCCCATTATTATACCAATGAGAGCCTTTAGATTGACCGTGCTTTCCTTTATTAGACTCACTTTTACGTTTTTTATCTTCATCTGTTAAAGGCAAATTTCCTCTGACAAATCCTTTTGGAATATCATCTGTATCTTTTAAATACAGTCTATCTACTCCATTATTATACCAATGCCTACCAAATGCTGGGTTGCCCTCACCATTAACGTCTGAATGACTTAATGACATCTTTATACGTGATTGCCGACTCATTGTTTTTCCTTTATTGGCCTTTGAAATTTTTTCTTTAGTTTCTTGTGAAAGTTTTGTTCCCAATTGTCTGTTGCGAGCGCATTCTGCAAGATGTTTTCTTGCTGCTTCTGAAACAGCATGTCCTTGCATACGTATTGAAGAAGCTTTATTATATGTCGTACAGAGCTTATCATAATCAGCGAATTTTAATTTAAATTCTTCAATAGTTTCTGGAAAATGCTTATCTCCAAACAAAAAATGACACGCATAAGCATTAGCACTTTTATACGTTCCTGAGGTACAGTGATATAAATAATAATGAGCTAAACAATGATTATAATGGGATAGAAACACTACATTTTCTTGGCTGTTATCTATAGGTAAATTATTGGTTCGAAAATAAAATTTAGGTATTATATGATGTTTCTGATTTTCATATTTAATTTTGGTATTATCCCTATTTTCAAGTATCAATTGAACATATAAATCTAGATATTCATTTTCTTCACATGATAAAGTATTAATTAGTTTTTTCTTTAAATCTAAATAATTCATATTACAGAACTATCGGCAATATTATCCCAATCAAATAATCCTAAGGCATCAAAAATTGTTGCAACGCTATCATGACTATCTGAAATAACAATATACTTTTTATTTGTAAGAAATTCTTTAAGGTTAAAATTATATTCATCCATCCACTTGAAAATATTTCTTCCCTTACCGTATCTTCCCTCCGGCAACTCTATTTCAACATTCCATAATTCTGGAAACAACTCTCTCAACAGATTAAGAAGCATCGTATCTTCGTGCATTGTAGCCATTAGATATTGAAATTTATCTCTGAATGTAGACAGAATATGGACTTCTTTGTTGTCAAAAGTAAAATCAGATTCCCAACCAAGATCTAACTTGTTATTATATACCCAAAATTCTGAACGAAGTTCTTCCCCCGTTTCATACTTATCATTCTTTAAAATGAAAAGATAATCATCACCGTTATAATTACATCGCATTGACAATATCCTCCGCATTTTCGATATTTTTAGTATCAATCAGTCCCGATTCTATTAGATCTTTCCAGATATTGTATTCATCTCCGTCTTGTATAACGACATACTTCTTATTAGTCAGAAATTCTCTTAAGGAAATCTTATATTGCTGCATCCATCCAGCCAATGGATAATCATCTGTGCCAGTTGATTCAGGCTTTTTAAATTCTTTTATCTCTGGCAACAGCTCTTCAAGAAGATTAAATAGTTCTTCTTCCTTATCTTCATCACCACAGAAATTTGCATAAGCATACATAAAACGAAGTCTAAAAGAATCGAGTGGTCTGAAAGGAAATCTACCAAAATACCAATCTTCTTTTGATGCATTCCAAACACCATTTTTATTCAGCCAAATACTGTCAAGCATTTCATCGTGTGTAAAGTATTTTTCTTCTTCCAATTCTGCAAGTAATTCATCCTTACGAATTACAAGAGAATGACTACTGGAACTGTTTGTCTCAAAAACATTTTTACGAATTTGACGCATATTTTTTCCTCCTTAATTTTTACTGTGGCCTCCTAATTGCTGATGCAATGTCTGCCGCTCTTATTAAACTTTTATCCTTTCCATTCTATTGTTCCACATATTGATTGCTTTTTCATCGGTTTCCGTGTCGTGTTCGAATTCATATCTTTTGTTATATGCAAACTGACTTCTGTCAACAGCCCATCTTAACCGCGGCCCATAACAATGACACTTTTTACAATATACAGCCTTATAGTAACAATCTCTACCAGAGGATGTAGAAATTCCTAAATCATTGCTTCCGCAAAAAGGGCATGGCTTAGCATCTTTAATCATAATAATCTCCTACAATAGCTTTTAAATCATCAAATGTATATCCACGCTTCCATGCAGCGTCCATCAGTTCTCTATATTCATGTGCAAGGATTCTTGCCTTGTCATCGCACTCTTTATATGCATCGAAGGTTTTTGTTAATTCAATAAAAAGCTCTTTATCTGTTAACTCACTTATCTTATTGATATCCATAACACTTATAATAATCCTCGTTTTTTTTGACAGTAGATAAAATTGCACTTTTATTTGTTAATATAATTCACAAATTATGATGTTAGTGCCCACGCGCACCAGCATCACATCATATTATTATACAAGCCAGAACGGCCAGTTGAATTTAATGCTGAACATGTCGCGTACCATATCACCATTCACAGATGTGCGATACGTTCCGTAATCGTGGCAAAATTCAGACATCAGCTTTTTAATATCTGCCTCTGTGGCGCTCTCCAGCATCATATTTTCTGTATGAAGCTTCCTCTCGGCTTCGGCATGATCGACACGCATCTTCTTCAAGGAAGAGAGTGCATCCTCGATTTCCTTTGCCCGTTCTCCGCGCTTGTTTTCTTTTGCTTTCTTCTCTTCTTGTTCAGCGGCATACTTCTTCTCTGCCGCTTCGAGTTCTTCCAGCGTGTCGAAATCCTTTTTCAAAACACGGCTATAATATCCATACTCGTTCATACAATACACACCAATAACGTCCTGCGTTATTGCCTTTCCTATATTATTATTTATTTATTTATGTGAAAATACAATAATGTGCGTGGCCATTATCGTATAACCACCAACATATATATGCTTACTATTTGCAGAGTTGAGATACGGCGGCATCATCATAACAGATGTGCTGCATGGATATCTTACTATTAAGCAAATAGTTTTTGCACGCTTCCAAATTATTAAAAATTAGTTTCGGATCGGTGACGTAAAACGCTTTCCCACAGGCTTCAAAGATATACTTTGTAGCCACGGAGTCTATACATAATGCTCCGAGACGATGTTCCTGTCTATCATAATAGTTGCTAATCATCGATCTTAACTTACCATATGAAATGATGAAATATCCGTTCATCGGCGATCGAATAAACCAATAATACTCGTCTTTCTTAATATCGTTATTGTTATCGACCATTGCCAACTCCAATAATATTTTCCGCTTTAATAAACTGGAACTTCGGCGCGTCTCCACTGCGTTGCTGAACATAACCGAATACATCGTTGGCGGAAACTTCGCGACCATTCATAGACCACTTCACCTTCGTGTTGCTACCCACAGTAGGCATAATGGCAAAATAGAGAGTGCCATCTTTATTGCTTCTGGCGATTCGATTAGGAACAACCCACGTATACCACGGGGTTCTCTTATTATCTTCGCTCATAACAACGCCACTAATATGAGAGTAGCGAACGCCGGTTCTTACGGTTTTAGATACGGTTTTGACAATTTGTTCATACTTACCGGATGCGGTCTTTTTCGGCTCCGTTTTATACGTAATGCGGAAAAAACGACCTGCGGGAATCCCCATAAACGTCTCGAATGCTTTAAGCGTTTCCATAACAATTCTCCATTTCTTATCTTTTTTTAAAGTATTTTTAATTGTGGCGAGTTCGCCATAATTTCTATATATACTATACCACAAGTGTTTGAGTTTGTCAATAGCTTTTCTAAAAATATTTTATTTTATTTTTTTTAGAATGCAAAATCTCGTTGCAATAGACCGGTGAGCCATGTTTGCTTCGTCTTCACATTGGTTTTTTTAATCGATGAAGAAATAATTGCCGGTCTTCCAATCAGTGTGCAATGTTTCTTCGCACGAGTGATCTGTGTATAAAGCAGTTCCTTTGTGTTTAAGGTGTATGCGGAGGGATCGCAGATACAAACAACATATGGAAATCCACTACCCTGTGCTGAGTGGGTTGTGATGGCGTAACCAAGTGTAATATTATATATTTCCTTAGATGTTAAGATAACGTTTCCGTGTAAAAACTTAACACACATCTCTCCATCTTCAATCCAAATAATTGTCCCGATATTTCCGTTAAACACAGGAGTTGGCGTTCCGTTTTCGTCGATCGTATCATAGCAGTTCTTTGTCACTTTGATTCTATCGCCGGTTCTATATGTGATAAAATAACCATGCCCAGCTCCGTCATCATCGTATCCAACCTCAATTGTATTTGTATCGTTCATATTTGTCAAGATGTTGTGAAGACGTTTATTGACAGACAAAGCGCTCGCTGCTCCTATCAACCTTTTAGAACAAAGTAGGATGATGTTTTCAAGATCGTTATTACATTGCTCCTTTAGAGTCTGTAGATATTCTTTTATGGCAAGATCAGCAGCCTCTTCTGTGCTTTCTGCGCTTTGAATTTCAAAATCCATATTTTCTCCGCGAATTGTCCTGCCATAAAAACCATGTGGAAGAATGTCCACTTGATTATAGATTTTAATGGACTCTGTAATAATCGCGCTTTTTTCTGCTTGACGCATAATTTTAGTCAGATGATAGTGCTTCATAACACCACTGTTAACCATATCGTTTAAGCAGTTACAAATGCCAATAGATTCGAGCTGTCCTACGTCTCCGATGCACACAAGTTTTGCACCGTCTCTAATCGCATTCAACAAGCAGAGAAAAATTTCGCCGCCAACCATACTAAGTTCGTCGAGAATAATAACATCATCAAGTAGTGGCGATCCTTTACCATGAAAGAATGACATAGTAGAAGTTTTTGCGGTAAAACCAAGGAGGCGATGAATTGTTTTTCCCTCAATACCGGTGATCTCCGTTAGGTTAAGAGCCGCTTTTCCGCTCAGGGCGCACTGTGAAATCAGTAGATCCTTCCTACGCATAGCCTCTACAATCGGTTTCATAACACTCGACTTGCCGCAACCGGCGAGACCGGTAATAATACTGACATTATGATCACCGGTTAAAACATTCCAAATAATTTCTCTCTGTTCGTCTGTGTAGGAGAATCCTTCTTCACCTTCACAACTTTTAATAACATCATTTATATATTCATCCGAAAAATCAAATGACGACTTACACTTATCTATTCTATAAAGCTCTTTTGAAATATCTTCTTCCAAGTGTCTGTAATACATAATGCCGATTTTGTCACCATTATTTTCTTCGCACTTTTCACAATACAAATATTCATCATCAATAAGCTTATTAATTGCATTCAATACACTATCTCTCGTCGCCAATGTGATTACAGAACAAACGATATCCACAACGTCTTTAACATACATCCAAGTATGCCCCTCGTTATTGGCTTTATCATCCATGGTATAAACGACATATGCTTCAATTCGCCTCGGGTCATTTTCGGTAAGACCTGCTGCTTGTGCCATTGCGTCAGCCTTTTTCCAACCAATACCGGACGCTTCCTTAATCAATATGTACGGATTTTCTTTAATCTTATTAATAAGAATTGTGGCGGATTTATAATGGTTGATCAATTTATCCACCATATTTCTCGTTAATCCATATTGACCGATAAGCTCAGCATACGCCTGCCCTTTATCAATAGACTTTTCGTATTTATTAATCAACTTATTTGCGACAACCGCTCCGATTCCATTAACCTGGCAGAGAGATTCCGTATCTCTATTCTCCAATAGTTCAAAGGGGTTATCGAATTTAGCATATAGGCTGTCGATAGTTTTTGTTGAAATAATAGCAGACAAAAACGCCTTTTGAGCCTCTTTGTTAGAGAAATCATAATATTCATTTGCAATTGAACTTTTATAACAAAATCCATATTTACTTGTTTCAAGCGTTGCTGTTGTTACATATTCTGTCTTTCTATTTACAGATGGCATATTCCCGGACAGCGTTACGACATTACTTGCTTTCAAATGCACAATGTTGCAGTGCTTAAAATCAACAGGATCTCCATATACGATCTTATCAATTTTTACTTTCATAATAGCATAATCGCCATCTCTATATCCCGATTTTGGCCACATAACAGTCTCTACATGAAAGTGAAATTTCACATTTCTATTGTCTGAGGTCGTATTCTCGTATGCGCGTTTAGTATCAATACTGACGTCTTTATAATCACTCATTTCTTTCTTCTCCCGTCTTCTTATTTGTATAATTTTTTCGTCGTATATTTTCTACACATATAAATAGCAGATTGAATACAATTGGCGATATATGGCATAGGATTATTATAATAAGGTACAGAGTTTGAGTCGCTACGAATTTCCAGTGTGTAACCGCGACGATGCCATGTAAAATAGTCGCTACTATCATGGTTTGAAACACGAATCTTTACAGATGTGTCGCCATACCCAATATCCACATAGAAGTATGATGTAGATGTCGTGTTACTTTTAATTTCCTTATAATTAAAATGGTTTTGCTGCAAATACGAACGAACAAGATTGAGGCATCTTTCCTGTTTATCCTCCGGTGTCAATTGCCGTTTAGCATAACGTTCTTTCAGTTCGCTTTTTTCTTTGTTTCTCATTGTTGTTTTAATCTCCTTTCATTTACCTTTGTTTCTTGGTATACCAAATTATAACACAAAACCACTTGTTTGTCAAGTGGTTTCTGAAAAAATATATTATATTTTTTTTATGGAATTGTACATGTGGAGATATTCGATTGAAGGCCATAATGTTGAAGAATGGCTTCCAAAACAAACGGCGCTTCGTCGATATGCACCTTATTATGTGACGGCGATCCTGCTGCACGTCTTTCAAGCAAGTCATTGACAGTAATTGGTTCCGGGATGTCTATACCTGCATTGCGAGCCATTTCTTTAATGTCGTTTTTGTGCGATTCATTTACGGTAAGAATTGGGTCTCCGGTAGACCAGCTTGCATAGATCAGTCTTGTGGTTTTGCCAGATGCTCTGGGCATATTCTCAATCCTCATCGTCATAGTCCTCCATCGAGTTATTTGCTCTCATTTTCTCATTGGCACTCCCCATGGCTAAAGTCAGGGGATTCTCGCTTCATAGACCGTGCCCTCGTGTGAAGGTCTTATGTGGTCTCCACGAGCTTGTATTCGGGCGTGTCCCGCCCTATTTTCAAATCGGAAATTAAGCGAGTAGTCGCAGACCTTCGCTCAAAATGTTTTTCGCTGCATTAATATCGCGATTATGGGCCTGCCCACACGAGGGACATGTCCACTTTCTTATGGCAAGATTCTTTACGTCATGGTGCTGATATCCGCAGCAGCTGCAAAGTTGGCTAGACGGATAGAATGTATCAACAACAGATACCGTCTTTCCATACCATTTTGCCTTATACTCCAGCTGCCTGCGGAATTCTCCGAAAGCGGCATCCGCAACAGACTTCGCAAGACGACGGTTCTTCTCCATTCCACTTACATTAAGGTCCTCGATGCAGATGACATCATAGCTTCTTACCAGCTCTGTTGTCAGCTTATGCAGCGCATCGTTTCTTCTATTGGCGATCTTTTCATGAAGAAGAGATACCTTTATGCGAGCCTTATTGCGGTTATGACTGCCCTTTGTCTTTCGGGACAGTGACCGCTGAAGACGAGCAAGGTGCTTTTCTGCATGGGAATAGTTTTTCCCGTTTGGATATGTCACTCCGTCGCTTGTAGTCGCAAGCGCTTTGATGCCCAGATCCACGCCGACTCTTCTTCCCGTTTTCGGAAGCTCAGGTATATCTACATCCGTACAGCACAGCGATACATAATATTTACCTGCCGGGGCACAAGAGACAGTTGCGGAAAGAATTCTTCCGCGCACCTCTTTCGATATTGAGCAACGGATGCTTCCGAGTTTCGGAAGACGTATATGCTTACTGTCAACAACTTTGATATTTCCTCTAACATATTTTGATACAAAGCTCTGATGCGGATTATGTTTGTTCCGAAATCTAGGATAACCGAATTTCTTTGCCCCGGGTCTTGTGCCACGGAAAAAATTCTTATATGCGTTATCCAATTCTCGAACAGCAGACTGAAGGGCGGTGGAGTCCACCTCCTTCAGCCATGCGTATTCTTCTTTTAGTAAAGGAATCTGTTTCGCGCACTCGTTGTATCCGATTGTTCGTTTTTCCGCATCGTATGCAGTCTTTCGCATATCGAGCAGACGATTGTACAGAAAGCGGCAGCAGCCGAAGGTTTTTGCAATCAGTTCTTTCTGAATCGTATTGGGATATATTCTAAAGCGATATGCGTATTCCATGGCTGTCGCCTCCTTTCTTTCATACGTTTTCTGGTTTTATTTTCGGATGAAATGTGCGCCTTATATCCCCATGTCTAAAGAAAGGGTTTTTACGACATCACCAGATAATAAATAGGAACACTTCTTCTTTTGTATTAAATCTCATCGTCTTTAATGCCCGCCATTTTTTCCAGTTCGCGCTTACGTACTTCTTCTTCTCTCTCCTGCATGATTTCTTCTTTTGTCTTCTCTTCCTTTTCAGTTGGCTCCCATTCGTGTTTATGAGAGGAGCCAGCGTTGCCAACTACATTAGACACGTATACAAGGGCGTCTGCAGCATCATCTTTATGTTTTGCCTTGGAAGCGGCACGCGCCATTTCACGCATTTCCTTCAATGTTGTCATACATTAGCTTCTTTCTCTTCTTCTGCAATATCAATATCGTTAAGATATGATTTCAGGGCCTTTGCTGCTTTATTGGTACACTTATCACCAATATCATTAGAAAGTTCTTTTGCTTTTAGCAATAGATTGGCGAGTTCCGCCCGTCTGTTTTCAACGACGGTGATAGTATACTGTAGAGCTTCGATCTGCGAAATCAGTTCATTTTCAGCCTTAGTAAGACCATCAATTAGTTCGTCTTTTTCTTTGAGTTTTTTGTGATTAAACATTAATTTTCTCCCCATTTTATTTTATTTTTTATTAATTGAATGTAGCCTGTAAACTATGGCTACTATGGAGCGGCAGACGGGACTCGAACCCGCAGCAACCAGCTTGGAGGGCTGGAACTCCACCAATTGAGTTACTGCCGCATATTGGGATATTTCTGTTGGTCCCAATTCCAACTATAGGTGTGTGATATTATTTCATACCCCTATTAAGTACAAAACAATTTAGTTTTTATTACTTAACATCAGAAGTAATATTGCAATGACTTCCGTGGAAAAGTTCTTTTGCAAGCTGCTCTGCGGTCTTTGTATCACAACCTCCAGGATTATTGAAAATGTCATCGTAGTACTGGACTACAACAGGTTCCATGAGAAGGTATTTCATTTTATCGGGGATAAGTCCATTCATTCGCATGCAGTGGCGAATCCCGTCATTTTCACCATCGAGGTATCCTGCGTAGTACTTATTCCCTTCGAGAAGGTAAGCAAGATCTTCTTCGCTGACGCCGGAAGGCTTTTCTTCGGTGTCACATTCGATGTTCACGGTAAGTCTTGCCGCATTCTTCGGGATGCAAAGAACCTTTTTCAGAATTTCACATTTCTTTTCATCGTGAACTGTAATAGTGAATTCATACTCATCTTCATCGATATCACCGACATCAATATCGGGATCACCTTCGAAAAATGCCTTTACCTTATGGTAAAAAGAAAATTCAGGTGCGCTCTTCTGCAACTTTTCATTATACATATTAGTATACTCTCCTATAAATAATAGATTAAAAATCCTCGCTATCAGAATCGAACTGACGCCTCCGAATAGGCTCGGCATGCCACCATACATCAAACGAGGTTGTGGGAGGTTTTTCTGTTGGTTATCCTCACTGCCCAACTACAGATATTTCATCATAAGCCGCCCCTGTTAGGCGGTTCACCATCGTCAGACTTCAACTGACCGTACCAATTGGTATGTACACATTATATCACAAGTATTTGTGTTTGTCAATACCTTTTCTAAAAAATATTTTATTTTTTTTTAACAAAAACGAATTTACTTTCCGATATCAACGAGGACAGACGATGAGTCGCCAAGCATGGTTTCCGGCAGCTTGCCATCCCACTGTGTAATATAGAAGTATTTAATGAGTTCTGGCGTTAGAGATTCATTGATCGCCTTATTCTTTGCCGCCTCTTTTTGTCCGGTATATTCTGCTGCATCAGCATTAATCTTCTGGACCTCCAGATCAGCCTGCGCCTGAATTTTTGCAACTTCTGCGGCAGCGGCGGCTTCAATCTGCTTACGCTTCGCCTCCTGTTCGGCCTCCATAGTTTTCTGCTCCTGTTCGGTCTGTGCACGAAGCTTGTTCTGAGCAGCGACCTGTTTTGCTTCTACCGCATCGGTGAATGCGTCCGTAAAATCCAAATCCTCAATGGCAGATGAAACGATTTCAATATTATACGACTTAAGCGATTCGGTCAGCATTACTTCAATTTCCTGTGCAAGAGAATCACGCTGGCCGATGAGATTTTCAGCAGTATAGTGTGCCATAACAGTCTTCACTGCTTCGTTTACCGCAGGTGTAATCACAGTATCAAAATAATTTGTACCAACCGTTCGATAGAGATCCTGCGCGTTTGTTCTGCTAATCTGATAGTTTACAGTATATACAGTATTAACTTCCTGAATATCAGAGGAGAAACATGCAAGATGAATAGTATTTTTCTGTACCCTGTTATCCATTTCGACAACACTACGCCACGGAGCCTTAAAATGTACACCGGCATCGAGAGTATAATCTTCAACGTGGCCAAAAGTAGTTACGATACCAGTGTTACCGGTACCAACTGTGGTAACACAACCAAGAACAATTGCAAGAATACCAACGATAATTCCTGCCGTAAGAACACCAGCACCGATGCCCTTTTCATCACTGCAAAAGGCTACAACACCACCAATAATACCTGCGAGAATAAGAATGATACCGAAAACAAATCCAAACATTTCTTTTTACCTCTTTCTCTATCCTTTTCTTTATACATTAAATCGTATTCGTCGTATTACTATTTGCAGTATACGCAGTAGATGCAGAATCACACCACGATACAGAATGACCGTTGCAGACGCCGATTGTATTTGGCGTTAGTATATGTGCAGCGATGTTCAAGCACTTTGCTTCTCTCTTGTCTGTTGTGATATATTTAAGCCGTCTATATTGGGACTTAAACAGTACTGGAATAAGTTTTTCAACAATGGATGTTGAGTAACCACCGGGAACAAATCTGTCGTCTGACTGGTACTGAACGGTCTCATCTTTAAAAATACACAACGTATGTTTTTCTTCCGTCATCGCTTCCGTTGCAACACGGATTCTGTCGAGATGCGGGTTTCCGTTGAAAATATCATTAAGCCACACGGCCGCCTCTGTGGACAAGTCGGAATCAAATTCAAAATTGATACTGAGCCCCATGATATCATCTCGCATCGCTTTCGATAGCGCATCGAGTTTGTGATAGTTTTTAGACGAAATCGTGCAACTACGTGTTGAATCGTCGCACTTGGAGATGTGAAGCTCAGGATCTCCGCCAAACACTGCGACGAGAATGTTATATGCTTCTGCATATCCGGGAAGCTTTTTTACCTCGTCCTTTTTTGCGAGACGCTTGTCAAATGCGAACGGAACATCCTGTTCTTCGCGCTCTTCATTAACAATCTTTTCTTCTTTTGCTGTTTCTTTCATAATTAATTTATAACCTCCATGTATTTTTATGCATTTTTATGCATATTTTTACAATTTATCTGCATTGAACAGAATACACTTCGCGCAATGATTGCTACCCCACCCTGCACATTGCGTTTCCCAATCTATGCCACAGTTCTCCGGGAACGGACAATGGTGCCAGTTACACGCTATGAACTTCGCCATATCATAATTTGGTTTATCAGATTTTTGCTCTGGAACTTCTGCACTTTTTATAAAATCAATAATATGATATTTTGTAAAGACGTCAGATCCAGTGCGGTCTGCATACATATCGATGCAATTAATCAATACGTCACTGTCGATAAGTGGCATCACTACGCCTCCTCATACGTGTTCTCTTTATCTTGCGAGGATATTATATCACAAATATTTGTATTTGTCAATAGCCTTTTTTAAATTTTTTTTAAAAAATTAAATATTTGTTATGGATATGCCAGAAATCGTAAATCCTTCAACGACGCCTTGCTTACTGCGTTTATTGATAATGAGTTCTGGATCCATGTTAAAAAACGCACCATTCATTTTCATTGAAAACTCGTGCAATTTTTCGTCAAAGTTTTCACTACCATCTACCGGAGTCGCATAACCAACAATATGTCCTCCATCATCGTCGTCTACTATAAGCGGCACCTTGTTATTGTCGAGTTCTCGAATTGAATCTTCGATAGCCTTTCTACTGATGATCATTCCGTTTGCATTCGGAACGTCGAACTTCATTGAGATGGGTATCTCTACATATTTACCAATATTTTCCATTTTAATAGCCTCCGATAAATTTTGTAAATAAAATACAGATTTTATCTACCAAACTATACAATATATGGTATACATGATGAGCAGACACCACAATATATAGTATGCGTTTTATCTATTTGTCGTGTTTTTCCGGCTAATTTTACAATTTTACCAATTTTAGCCAAATTCCTCATTATTCTTTATAATCAATTGGCTGAATCAAAAGATAATCGTCTGAAACAAACCATGATGTCCATGGGTTATTGTGATAATATCTATAATTATACACCATCTTATTGAAAGATAGAATATCATCATACAAAAGCTCATTACCAATATCCGGTTTTTCTTCCAGTCTGTAAATGAGTTGTTCGCGCTCCATCGTCATCATATCAATGTCTTTTTCGACAACTCGCGGCAACCTACATACAAGTAAAATAGATCCAACGATCAGAACAACAACAATGAATACAATAAACACACCGGTAAACCAACCGATAATATCGTCATAATCAATATTATCGTACCATTTTTCCTTCTTCTTCAGAAGTGTTTTGTCCTTGGCATCATTGATATCTTTTAAATGAGAATGATACTTCCAATATTCGTCTCTACATTTTTTACCATATCGTTTGAGAAGGCTGAAAACAATCATACCAGCAAGCGAAATAACAAAAGTCCCAAATGCAAACAATGTAATAATCATTTTTTAATCTCCTTATCTGCCACATCTAAAACAACAACGTTCACTTTGTGGCTATACGCTGTACAGGCGTCAATACAACATATCCCATCACCATACCACGGGCTAAAATCTGCCTTGGTTTCGTTTGTATCAAATTCGACTCCTGTCTTTTCTATATATTTTCTTGGCCAACTGCAATGCCAGTGACCACAAAAAATAGTACAACCATCAATTCTTACGCCATTCTGCCAAGCATCTGCGCCGTTTATCCACCTCGCCCGATCCCAGTCCCCGCGTTCCCAATTTTCATCAAATGTATATACCAAATCTCGTGCATGGTATTTATTAGGATCGTTTATTTTGCATGGAATCCACCCATGAACAAATACATTATTTTTTATTTTGGCATAATCTATCACTGATTCCATATACCTGTTTAACTCTTTGTTATGGCGTACTTTGTTAAACATATCGTATATATTAAACGTCGTTAATCCATAATCGCCAATATCGGAAACCGTTTGAGCGGTTCCATTGTGATAGTCGTGTTGTAGAAAATCGCCGCGATCCAAACATTCGTTAAGAAGAACCTCGTGATTCCCACAAATCAAAAATTTCCTATTGTCTGGTATACCATTCACAAATTTAAGACATTGCATTGGCTTTGTGCCTCGATCAAGTAGATCGCCGCAGCTTACTATAATATGATCTGGATTATTAATATCAAAACCGGCATTATTTAGTGCGAGTTGCAATTCATCGTAAAAGCCATGGACGTCTGAAAATATAAAAAGTTTCATTACATATTATGCCTCCATTATCTTAAGCAGTCTTTTATAATTCTTCTTTCGAATTCTCCGGTTTTTACCATGCTCTGCGAGCTTGGCAATCTTTGTTCTGCAAGAAGAAGAAATGATATAATCATATATACCACACATTTTGTGTAATGACATTGTATCAATGCTATTTATCCTGATCTCGGCAGAGAATGTTGATGTACTCATCAGATTGTCTACTCTCTTATTTTCTACAACATCTATTTCTGCCAACGCTGTATCAACAATATCAATATATTCTCCAGATGGCATCTTATATTTAATTACACAGTTATCAAGTTGTTTCATCATTACAATTACGCCTCCTGCGTCCGTAATAGTATTCATGAAAATGTCCTCTACTCTATTTCTATATTATCTCTAGACATACTAAAACCACAATTAGGGCAGTAGTTTGAAACAGATAATAAGTTTTCATGACCACAATGTGTACACTTATACCCAGCCATTACAAAATACTTTGGCTCCGAACCTTCTAAGCAAGGTATTTTAATTTTTACAGAAGATGGAACCCACTCAGCAGAATTCTTTGCAGAATTCTTTTTATAAAATGATGCAAAATGCTTTATTGTTTCTGATAGATTTTTCATGTTTAATACTCCTTCCGCTCCTATTCTCCAATTCCATCCTTAATCATCCACCTGATCGGCAAGCCCGCAAGAATCATCGCTATCACAATAACCATAATATTTTCCTAAATCAAAAGCTGCCCTGATTAATTCCAAAGCAGAGGTCTTCCAAATAAATTTGTTGTTTTCATGATCACAGTGCTCACAGCGTGCAGCACTACCATTGCCTATACACATGTCGCAATTATGCGGAAGCTGATCGGCAATTTCTTTAAATTCTTTTCTTGTCATGGTTATTCCTTGTTCATTAAGTCATTAACAATTCGATCAAATGCATCTCTCTGTTTTTCCAGTGCTTCAAGTTTTGCAAATTCATTTTCAACTTCGCGCAAAGCAAAACAATTTAATGCTTCCAAAGCATCTGCAATCCTCGGTTCCTCTTGTCCGTATTTTGCTACACAGTTTACTTGTTTAGCTTTAAAATAACTAATTGTTTTTTCTAAATCGTCCATAATTTACTTCTGCTCCTCCTTATACAAGCTGTTAAGCAAATTCATTCTTTCATCAAGATTTTTCAATGCTTCTTCTTCACTATTATATTCTTCTGACCACAAGTCAACTTCGATAGTATCATACACAATAACGTGTCTAAAAGCTCTCCAAATATCATTCCTAATTTGATGCTCGGTATAGATATTATCACCGGCATCTGACCATGGATGATTTAAAAAGTAAGTAAATCTTTTACCGCAATCGCAGTAGTCAAAACAATTATTTTCTTTGTCAAAAGTTTCTATGTAAACTTTATTGGTTTCATTCTCGATCACAACATTATATTCATCTGGACAATCGATAATTATTCCTAGAGGTTTTGTATTCTTGAATTCCATTTATGATCTCTCCCATCTACATCTTGTTGACATTGCTTATTTCTCCATTACAAACTCATAAATCTGTTTATCAAGCCAGCCAATAAACCTATAGCAGTCGCACTTGCTTTGACCTGCATATTCCTCAGGAAGCTCTATCGTTTTGCTCCAGCTGAGTTCTTCCATATCATACTTATCATATACACTGAACTTAAGAATAAGCGTGCTGTAGTTATTTACAATACGTGCCGTAACGCCTTCATTTTCTTTTATACCACGCCCGTCAATACCGTATAAACACCAAGCTTTTTCATCACCATTCCACTCAAAACCGTATTGCTCGATATAATGCCTTAGATGCTGGTCGTGAAGATAGTCCATTAACTTTTTACCTCTTCTTTTATTATTTTAAAATGACGTCTATGTATAGGATTGTTATTATAAAAACATTTACATAATTCATCTGCCGCTTTATTGGCTGCTTCTTCTGTAGCATACACACCAGAAAATACATCATAAAACTCTTCAAAGTCAGTATCTAAAAGAATATATACATATTGCATTATTTTTTCACCTCATGTAAGGAAGTTTCAAATATGTGTTCATACAGCACCCATATATTAAGTGTAAAATGGTGTTCCATATTAAATCTTTAGTCTCCAAATATTTTCTTTCATGATGCTATCAAGGCCCTTCCCAGTAAATCCATCGGTAATACCTTTATCGATAAGTTCTTGCGCAGTCTCCACCTGATGCTCCATCACGAAGTTTGCAAACCCATCAACACTAATCGTATGAACTGATTCTGTCTCAAGTGGTTTATCTACTACAACGAGTCCACAGACAAGATAACTATATTTACCGTCTGTCTTTGTAGCATTTTCCATATCTCGCACAAAGAGTTGACCACCTTTAATTTGAAAAGCCATTTTTCTTTCCTCCGAATTATTATTGTACCTATATTATATCACGGCAATCTGGTTTTGTCAAGCGATTTTTTAAAAAAGATCGCCTTGAATTTCACCGAATTGCATAATTAACACATCCCTTAATCTTATCTTCTGACATGCTTGCTAATTTTGCTTCTGCTTCTTCTTTGGTGAGAAAATAAGTATTACCAATAGTGATACCGGTATGATATTTTGCAGGAACCACTCTGGATTTATTTTTCCCATAGGAACAATCTGTACATGTTCCCCAAGCCAATGGACAATGCTGAGTGTCGCATCTCCAAGCAAACTCTATTTTCCAAATATCTGTACCGATAGGGCAAGGGAGAATATTAACCAGTTGTTTATTAAGGAATGAATTACAACGGTACTCTGCAGCGTCATAATAATAGACAATATTTTCTGTGTCATCAAATCTATCATAAGAATGACAATAATGGCACACTTTATGGTAAAAGCAATTATTACAATTCATGTGTTACACTTCCTCCCAACCATTTCTCTGGATTATTCTTCTCATATAATTATTATCAATATTACTATATTCTGTATAAGGTATTCTAATAAGTGGAATATTATTTTCTTCACACCATTGATTTTTATAATTATCTCTTAATATAATATCTTTATATCCATATCTATCATCACCAACTTCGTGAAAATGTTGCTCACCATCATATTCAATAAGGATATTTTGTTCTGGCAAATAAAAGTCAAATATCAATTGACGACCGGTTTCTGGGAATATGCAGCTTTCAAATCGTTTTTGAGTTATAAATGGTATTTGTATCTGAATAAGAGATGAAATAATTCTCTCTTCGCCTTTTGATTTGGCGCATCCGCAAGAAATAGTAGATTCATTAGGTCTTGTGAGATTAGAGGTAGATACATAGACGCTATTGCCACAAGAACATTCGCATTCCCAAATAATACCGCCCTTATTATATCGCTTTCCACTATCTGCTTTTACAGTTAATCTACCGAATACTTGACCAATTAAATTGCTTGCTCTGTTTTTCCCAGCTTGCAGCAAAATTTCTTTTTTCTTACAGCCGCAGGATACAATATACCCATTACGTAAACTATCACCACGCGCGACAATGGTTTTCCCACATTCACACATGCACTCCCATGCAACATGACTACGCCCATTAGGAGTCTGAATATTTTCTGCTTGCTTTATAACTTGTAATCTACCAAAAGTCTTGCCTGTTAAATCAATTTTCTTCGGCATTTTATTCACTCCTTCTTTTTCTTTCTAATATAAAGTAAGATCGAGTGAATATTACTCTACAATTTTCCAACCATTTCTTCGACAAATTGCTTCCATATTCATTCTACCAACCACATTCATAGAATGTATATGGATAGGATAATCTCTACCCGTTTCCTCAAGCCAGTCAAGCAGTTTGATATAATCACCGCCATACTTTGCATATTCTCCTGCGTCGTGATCAATATCAATAAGTTCGATTGCATATCCATCAATCAAAAATCTGATAGTATAATCCTCGCATCTTTCAATGAATTGAATTGCATCGTTTACACTCTTGCACCAAATGTATCCTTTTGGTGCAGGTCTTACATCATCAATCCAAAGTTTCATAATTAACACCGTCCATTATTGTAATCTTCGTAAAGCTCGGATAACTCCTTATCCATAGTTGCCATATCAAATAAAGATACTGCGTGCGTTTCTACGAATACTATACATTCTTCTGGAGTTGTACATCCGCATTCCCGTCCAATTTCCATCGCTTCTTTAATCTTCATTATTTTTTAACCTCCATAATGATAGATGATATATCGACGAGCGGACATTGCTCACACGGCGTATAATCATACCGACACAATGTGTCTTCATCGTCCGTATCATATCTTTTGAATTCGTGTGATGTTAATGTGCATTCACGGTGGAACCCATAATGCTGTGCAAAAATACATTCACCACAGTTGCGTGGAAGCTTATCAACCACAATCCGCATAACATACACCCCTGTTTTTTTATTTTTTGGAAAAATAATGACCGTCTCTTCCGGCCTGTCACCCGTCTATCCGTGGTGTCGCATTTATAAATTATCAACCGTAAAACCACATCCATTTATGTATGTGGATGCACGGCGTCCGTTGCCGCTATTCATGATTTTGAATATACTTTTCAATCTATATTTGGAGTGACACCCACGGTTGTAACCATCCATGAAGAACGAGCCTCCAACCTTTTTAAATTTACCATTTTAGGCGTTTTAAAACCTTTAAGCATCGCCGAAAAATCAATTTTGTTACCATCAATATCCATAAGAATTGCATATCCAGTAGACATCCTGCCCTTAATGAAATAATCCTTTCCAAAGTATCTAACCTTGTCGAACTTTCTAAAACCACAAATCTTATCTGTGACAATGGGTTGTTCAGAACGAACACCTTTAGTTTTTTGGAAATCACCATCTGAAACACATTTCTTTTTGTAAAGATTAGACTTTACAACAAATGGAGTGCCCTGTGTAGCTATTGTACATGCATCATAATAATGTTCCTTATCCACACCAAGTTGTAAACAATTTGCTTTTGTTATATATCCAAAGGTTTCAACGGCATCGGGATATACTCTAAAAAGTTGCTTACAAATAGAGTTCATCTGTGTAGCGTATTTAAGAGTTCCTTTAACCTTTCCGCTTAATTTGGGAATAATATTTCCACTATGTAAGTTTTTATGACAAGTATGACAAAGAGTAATTAGGTTACTTTCTTCATCGCTGCCACCCCGACTACGAAATACTATGTGATGCACTTCTAATTTACTGTCTTTGTGTTTGCCTTTACAATATTGACAAGTATAGTTATCCCTATTTAGCACCATAGCCTTTGTATTCTCAAAGCCATAATTGATGCCTTTTTGATAACCCCAATGTATTATATTTTCATTAGCAAGAGTTGGATTTTTCATAAGATGTGTATCAAATTTTCCTGTTTCAAATACCATAACTGTGATCGGGAGTATAGACTTAATGTATTTTATCTCTTTAACATGACTATGTAATTTGCTTATCATAGTAGGACTGAATCGGTTCGATTCAATACTATTCTTACGATTAAGCCATCTTGCTTTTCTGTAACGAGTTTTACGATTACGTCTGCTTCTGCGATATTTGGCTCTCTGAGTCATTTTGTCTGTAATGTCATTTCTTACTACAACTTCTGACATATAGACAATTTCACCATTATCTTTACTGACAGCGGTTCCAATAGTGCCACTACCAGTATCGACACCCAGTGTTAAATCCTGTGTATAGTTTGTAGTGTCATAAGTTAATTTGATTGCGAACGGCTCACGCTTCTTAACTTTTGCCTTACCTTGTTTGAGCAGTAATCTTGCAATGGCATTACTACAAGGCATTAACGGTTCATTATTCTTTGAAATCACATAAACCATAGAATAAGTTTCCCCTTATAAATACTCTGCCTAACGGTAGGTGATGCGTACTACACCATACTGTTACCATATGGTTGTTCCGACCTCAACTCGACAATGATATAGGGGCTTTTTACATATATATCACAAGGCTGTTCTTGCTCCGACCTAACTTAAATATATACGATAGAGCAATGGTCTGTTGCGTCAACCAAAGGTATCGTGACCCAAATATCGTAGTATAGATTTCTCTGCACTTAGTCTGGTGAACTATTTAACGGAAGCCCACTACCTTTGGGTGGTGGGTAGTTCACACGGCTGTCTTCGTCATCATTTTGTGACGGTAAATACGGAACGAAAATGCCAACACTTCCGCTTTATAGCCGTGGCTGAGGTGGTAGGAATCGGACCTACGATACAGGAGTCAAAGTCCTGTGCCTTAACCGCTTGGCGACACCTCAATAATCAGACTCGACAACCGTTAACGGTGCAGATAGTCGAGCCGTAAGAGATTCTGCAATCCCGCGTTGGATCTATTTGATGATACTATTATATCACACACAATCGTTGTTGTCAATACTATTTTTGAAATTTTTCCAAAAATTTTTTGCACATATTTACTTTAAGCATATTGTTTGTTTGTAAAAACAGCAACATCGAATATGGACCGACTGCAAAATCTTGGTCTTGCGCCCACGTTACATATTTCGTATAGATTGTGTAGCGCTCTTCCGGTGTAAGATTATTTTCTGTCATAATGTTTATATCTCCTTTTTCTTAAATACTAAGAAATATGAGTGAAATTTCCTTGCGTGTTTTTGGTTTTTTGCTTGCCAGTCAGCAACAATCCTATTTTTTGCCAGTAATATAAATATATCTTCACAAACAAACCCAATCTTTTCACACTCATTAATAATTTTGTTGTGCATAATATATTGCTTTCCTGAGCTAATTTTATCTTGGCACTTAAAGACCAAAATTCCATTATGTCTTAATACTCTATAGAATTCAGAAATCGAATCTTGGTACATTGCCAAAAGTGATTGCTCATCAGGATACACACCGAACCGCCTATTGATTTTATTATTATTATTATTATCCTTACTGAGTGATGGTCCCTTTGTAGCCAAAAACGGTGGGTCAAATATGATACTATCTATTGAAGCATTTGGCAGTAATGTGTGTCTACAGTCACCATATAATACCGTGTCGTTAATTGGCTCTATATCCATAATCCTCACGGGTTGAGGCACGATACCATCTTTGTAAAAAACACCTTTTGAATAGCATGGATCTAGATCAAATCGACCGGATGGAATATATAGATGAATGATGTTGTTAAGGATCTCCTGCTGGTCGTAATCGATGGAAGAAATTATATCCTGCATTATATTTGTCTCCTCATGTATTTTGTTTTACTTCTTACAGAGAAGATTATAACATAAAACCACCTGTTTGTCAAGTGGTTTTTATATATTTTTTTTACTTTATTTTATCGTTAGTCCACGTGTCGGCGTTAACATCTGCATCGTGCAGTTTATCAATGTAATCTTTCAAATACTTTGGCAACCTTTTATAATACTTCGTGTCAAAAAAGGGATCCATGTGCGTCGATATCATCCACGCCATTTCCGGTCTTGCGCTAATACCATAGCTCATCCATGCGCCTACATTTTGATGCTGGTAGTAATGTGCGTCTTCACTCGGTTCTCCATTGTACGTTTCAAACTTTTTCGTAATAGGTTTGCCAATATCGTGAAACAAGGCGGCGTTAATGACTATCTGATCAAAATTCTTGCTACAAGCATAATCTCTTGCGCTGACACAATGTTCAAAAATCGGAAGAGAGTGATGCTTGTTATCATGTGGAATTTTCATAGCATTTACACAGTCCTGCGTATATTTAACGGCGTCGAACCAGCCATCTTCGTTAATGATGATTTCAATTTTATCAAACCCCTCATCATAGAACGGTGCTTCGAAACGATGCAGCATCTTATGTATAACATCTTCGCCAACCGTTCTCGTGCGCATCGAATCCCTCTTAATGCATGTTTCTATGCTCGCCCATACGACATAGCATTCTTTGATTACATATTCAGGCACAATAGACAATGCAGACTTTCTATCACGCCTCGACATGTTGGTCGCATCGTATATGACGCTATATCCAAGATTTAGATATTCCTTTACTCTATTGTGCATTAGTGCAAAAACATCCGATGCTTCTCCTTGGATGCTCGGATCGCCATAAAGTTCCTCTCTGATACCGTCAGAGGAAATGACGACAGCATTTTCGCAACAACTAATATCATTGCTAATCGTGCTCTTCCCAGACCCGGGAACACCGACCATCATAATAAATTTTGGTCTGTTAATTTCGTCCATATTTTTTACTCCCATAGCTTTAAGCTGTTTAGAACGCGGTCCCATTTATAAGCATCCCAATCGCTTGTATATGTCTCCGCATCGTAATTGGTGTTGTCATAATACTTCATTAGAAAGTCATGGCACGTCTTGTCAAAATTATTTTGGACATATGCAACATAATCTTTCTTTGGGATTGATGTGTCAACACATTTAGACTGTTCGTTCAAATAAGTTTTATACCGGCGCATTTTGTCATCTATTTCACATAATTTATCTTTGAAGTCGTCGGCATATATCAAAAACTCGTCAACTTCCCCGTTCAATATAATATTCAAGATGTGTTTTTGCGATATAGTATTATTGTTTCTTGCATAATGCGCCATGACATATTCTACGCTCTTAATTTTACATCTATTATATTTTTTATCAACGCAAACATACCCTTCTTGGTCCCACGGCAACTTTTGAGCAGAAGCAACAACATCATCTAATGTAGATAGATTATAAATTGTTGGAAGTTTAATACCTCCTGAGCCGTCTGCCCACTTTTCTCTATTGCAATATTCTTTCATAGTGCGCATGTCTCTTTGACCGAGATAGTAAATACCATAATAATCGTATGGGATAACGACTCTGTTTACTGGTGATACTAATTCAAACATTGTCGTGCTATTTTTATCCAAATTTGCTTCTGCAAATTCTTCAAATGAATTGTAGCCTCTTATAGCATATGTAAATAACTCTCCAAATGTTTGATGACGCAGACCTCCTGTCGGAGTCGTAAAAGCATTGATCGAACCGTTGGTTGCAAGCATCCATTTACCATGATAAAAGAAGGATTTTATCAGACTTCCATCTACCTTTTCCTGTACGGAAACACCGTTTTCCCAATCCAATTCTTCAACGTAGCCTTCGCCGTAATTTCCAAACTTATCAAAAGCGCGGCATACGCACTCCCAATTTGATTCATCAAAGATGATGCCTCTCGCTTCTCTTACCTCTGGCAATGAAAAATCAGACGACAGTTGATTATATTTAAATAGAATCAAACCATTATCTCTCTGAACGCGGAGAGAATATGGAGGCGATGTCAATATATCTTCCCAATCGTTATGGGATAGAATAAAATTTTTTAAGTATTCCATCTTAACACCAGCTTCGATGTTTTTCTTCTACCGTTTCCATCCCGTCATACTCATCGATATACCAATCGACATCATCCGGAATCTCAACAACCTCGACAGATGCAAAGTGACCGGATGCTTTTTCAGATCCAATCTTTTCGATGCATTCGATCAAAGCAGGATCAGTACGCTTTTCATCAGGGCTATATGCATAACCAAAGCCATCCCATTCCAGGCCGAGAAATTCGTATGCTTCTTTAGAAAGGCCGAAACCACCCCAGCATCTGTTAATTGCAACCTTCATTTTCTACTGTCCTCCTTATGGTTAAGACGCGATTCAGAAATATAATTGAGACAAAATGTCTCTGGTGCGGGATACCGGACTCGAACCGGTACGGGTTACACCCAGTAGATTTTGAGTCTACGTCGTCTTCCATTCCGCCAATCCCGCATAAAAAATAGAATCATAGTTTGCGATTGGGGTCGTTAGTCTATCCAATCTCCTGCCCGCAGATTTCACGGAGCGCCACCAGTTTTCCGACTGACTTACACTGCGGCAAACTATTTTTAAGAAATACTTTTGTATATACTTTCGGCGGTGACTCTACTTATATATACTACTCATACCCCTGACTCTTTCCGGGCTTTAAAGATAGCGCCCTTTCCAACTTCGCTTAACGCACTAAACTTAGAAGCCTCACGTGATCAGGCCGTGAGCAGCCTTGGTGGGCCATCAAGGATTCGAACCTTGAACCATCCGGTTATGAGCCGGGAGCTCTAACCATTGCGCTAATGGCCCATCGTCGTAGACAAGCTTTCCTCATCCACGACATTAGTATATCATAATAGTTTTGCTTTGTCAAGTACTTTTTAAAATTTTTTTATATATTTTTTTACTCGACATCAAGATTCGCCGTGCACATTATATTTAACGATTTTTCTGGACACTCCTTATAATATTTTTGAATATAATACTTTTCTCTCTCCAGTATATTTTCTTCCTTAGAAACAATCTCAATGACTTCGAACTGATAATCCGTAATGTTTTCAATTGGGAATCTACTTGTTTTTAAATGTTGCCCCCATCTAAAAACTGGTGCATATATAGTTTGGCCGATGTAGAATTCACCCGTTGATTTCTTGGAAATTTTGTAAATATAACCGGCAACATTTCTTGAAAACATATCTTTGCTGACAAAAAACTCTTGATCGTCGTCTGGTCTCAAATTTCTTGTTTCTCTGTCCAGATATTCATATTTACATTTGGTGGAACAAAACCGTTTTTCAGCATACTCTTGTATATTATAAAACGAGTCTTTTATTTCATATGGAGCAAAATAAATTGGCTTTCCCAAATATGTTTGCACCTTTGCATTGCAACAATCGCAAGTAAATTCTATCTTGTTAAAGTATCTTTCCGGATTGTAACAATGTTCGCCTATTATAATACAATATAGATCGCCGGGTGATAGCTTTTTACTATATCGAAATGCAATGTTTTCGCCATATTCGTCACGAATAATATCTTTAAATTGCTCGCGGTCTTCGCACACAATGCAGTCCATGAGCAGTTCAATATTCTGCGCCTTGCTCGTAGAAGAATACAGCCCAAAATCCATATCTTTTTTCAGATTTTCTGCTGCCGTTGCTTCGTCTGCAACCTCATAAATTCTATATATAATTTCTAACATGTCAAAAACTCCTTAAATTACGAATACATCGTTGTAATTCCGTAAAACGCGAGCCATTTTTCCATTTTTGTCGGATCCTTTTGCCAATTTCCATTTTCATCCTTATATGATCTTGGCTTTTCTTCACAGCGATATTTGATAATTTGCCCCTTTGTAACTGGCGTCCATTGAAATGCCTGCTTCGTTATTTTCGCAACAAATGTTTCTCCTGTTGACAGATCGTATAAAGATAATTTCGGAGAATACTTTGTGTCTATACCCAAAATAACAGCCGTACTTTCTGCTTCTGGAATTCGCGTTTGTGCATAACCAAGATATTCTATCTCCGACTCAATCTGTTTTGCTAACGGAATATTAATATCCGGTATATCATTTGCGATGTGGACAAGCAGATTGTGAATGCCATTTGGAGAAAATTTATACATTTTATCAGACTCGGAATCACAATACTTTGCCAAAATCGTAGGATCAATTTTGCATTCGTCTTTTTTAATTTGCTTACTTTTGCTCTTCCCTGAAAGTTTGTACTTTTCATACAGTTCAGCAATACGAAGGAGTTTCTGCGTCTTGCCAAATTCTCTAAAATATTGCAGACGTATCAGAATTTCACGCTGACGAGCATCACCTGTAAACTTGTCAAGCACATCAACAAACGAATCAAAATGTTCATTCCTTAAAGCATACAAATCTTCTGCAACCTGTCTGTTTAGATATTTAATAGATGCGATGCCTTTGTAAACAGCATTATTATCTTTATCAACTGTGTAATCAGCACTGGAATGTCGGAATGTTGGGTTATATATTGACACATTTTTAATCGCGGCCAATGCAGTTCCGTCCTTAATATCGTCGTCGTTATTGGCATTATTAAGGTATGCCGCTATAAATTCTTCTGTATAATAATAACGTAAATACGCGCACGTATATCCGATCATACTATATCCAGTAGAGTGGTTGAACCCAAACATATATGAACTTGCATCCTCGATAATTTGTAAGAACTTTTTTGCCTCTGCCTCCGCAATATCTCTTGGTTTATCTGACTTTGCACAATATCCTTCGAGAATGCTTGGCATCGCCGCATCAAGTCTGTCTTTTTGCTTTCGGCCAATTGCTCGTCTTACATTATCTGCTGCACTACCAGACAGTCCACAAATTTGTTGCAAAAATGCAATAACCTGCTCCTGATATACGAGATGTCCGTATGTATCTTCTAGAAGATTATCTATCAATTCCGACGGATTGTGGTTGAACTCTCTTGCCAGCAGTCTATCTCTATATGACGCACCACTCGGTCGCAGCGAAGCATTAACTTTGGACATGTCATTAACACTATGCGGCTTAAACTGTTGAAGCATTTTAAATGCGTAATCACCCTCGAACTGGAATATACCTGCAGACGCCGTAATCATATCGTCCCATACTTTATCATCATTCCAGTTAATGTCATGCGCTTTTGGATATGGAATTTCTGCAAGAGCGCACGTATCTTTAATAATTTCAACGTTCTTTAGCCCAAGCAGATCGTATTTGTTTAGGTTGACATCGTGACACTCTTCCATGTTAATCTGCAAAATACGCTTTCCGTCAGACCAAAACGATCCATAATTATCTGGTAATGTTACAGGGCTAACAATAATTCCTGCCGGATGCATTGACTGAGATATGGCTGTATTAAGCAAACCATCAAAGTAATAAAATAATTCCGGATATTTCTTTTTTGTTTCGTCTGGATTGTTATCGTATTCTTCTTTGATTTTTGCAATAGCATCTAACGAAAACGGATTATCATCCTTATCTTTATCTGGATTATTATCAGACCATTCCTTTGCAAGAGCACGCCCGATTTCATCTATTGTACCCTTATCAGAAATTGTACCTATTGCAAGAATATATGCGGTATAATCCGCTCCGAACTTTTCAATAATATGTTCGTAAACGAGATGCCGTTGAGACGGAGCGATGTCTATATCAATATCGCCAAGCTCTTCTCGACTTTCGTTTGCAAAACGAGAAAAAACAGTATTCCATACAACAGGATCAACGTCAATAATATCAATGAGATAGGCTACCGTACTTCCGCCGACAGATCCGCGACAATACCCAATTGGTATCCCGTTATCCCAACACCACGAAACAAGGTCGGACATAAACAGCATAAATCCAAGCATACCAATTTTCTTAAATACACGAACCTCTTCGCGGACATTATCAATGTATCTCTTATCTGGCTTAATAACACCGCGCCGAATCTTATCTTTATAACGCTCGTTAATTCTTTCTTTGATTACTTGCTCATCGTCATCATAACATTTGGCATATTTGAATTTCTTGTCAAGAACGAACTCTTCTATGCCCTCGGCCATAATATTTGTATTGTTAATGGCAGATAAAATAACATCCATTGGAAGCGAGTTTTGCCGTTTAAACATATCAACAAGTTCATCGTATGATTTATATGTTAAGTCAAACTCATCCTCGTTAGAGAATTCAATACCTTTTGCCTTTTGCAAAATGGACCGGCACTCCGCTTTATATTTATCAATACTGTGCGTATCTGTACCTGCTATTAGTGGCTTATTATATTTAATAGACATTGTATGTAGCCACTGGTTATATTCCTTTTGGTCGTCGCTATTAACGTGTGGCTGTATTTCAAGATAATCGTAATACTGTATTAGACTTTCATCTCTAAGTTTATTTAACGGGGACGCCAAACACGCACTAATCTTAATAACATTGTCAGAGATATGCTTGAATTCGTCAAATGTAAGTCGTGGCTTATAATATACATGGTCGTCCCTGGTAGATATGTCTAACAACGCATTAATCTCTTTTACACCATCATAGTTTTTGGCAATCAATATAGTATGATAATTATCACGGACCGCCTGTGGCTCGTCTTTACCGTCAACTATTTGGAGCAGACTTTTCGTTAAATAACATTCAACGCCGTGAATATATTTCACACCATTTTCTTCACAATATGTCTTCTTCTCTATCCAGTTATAACAATTTCCATGTTCTGTAAAACAAATGGCTGTTTGCCCCAACTCTTTTGCCTTATCAACATACAGTTTGAAATTAGTGCACGAGTCCAGCAGGCTTAATTCTGTGTGTAGATGGTAACAAACATAATTATTATTCATAAACAAACTCCCTATATATTATGCGTACTTATATGCCTATTATAACACGGAAAACCTCTTGTGTCAAGAGGTTTTTGAAAAAATATATATATTTTTCTTAATAGTGTAGATAGCACATGCATTCGTCCGTCGGTTCTTCGTGGTACTCAAAATGATAGTCCGTCATTTTTATCTCGCTTCCACACGGAAGCTCCGGCATAACATCTCCATATTCTTCCCTAATAAATATACTCCTGTTACAATCACAACTATAATTTCCAAAATTGAACATGAACAATGCGCTATCTTCTGGATACTCATATCCAAAATCATAATGTACTGTATAACTTTGTCCGTTATAAGAAAATTCACCAATAAAAACGGTCCGCTTGTGCGTCATTTCTCCATATTTCTTTTCTATCGCGATACCTTGTTTTTGGTGTATCGGCTTACTTAAAAGTTTTAAGAAGTTATCTACGTCATCTTTGTTTAAAAAATAATGATATCCTTCTCTAATCCCGAGATCTTTTTGAATCGACGGATACGCATCGTGATTCCATGCGCCGCCCCAAACATGTATCATATATTCCGTAATAATGATCACACCTCCAAAGACTCCCATGCTTTTTTAACAGCGGCAACCGCGCATTCCACGGAGCAGCAATGAGTTACCACAAACCCATAAAAGTTAAGAATTGTTTTACCATTACCTCTGCCACCGAAGTTGACAAGTTCTGCGCGTTTCTCTTGCTCTTTTGTTAATTTGAAATCTTTATCAAGCCCGCAGCGAGAAGACTCCCGCATCTAAGCGTCAGCGAAGGCGGTGAGATGAATCGCGCTTAAGCGGGCATCTATCTTATACTACACGTTTCCATGCACCGGTATACCGGATCGTCTGTATCAGATCCGTCCTGACAGGTGTACGTCCCTCTAAGGCAACGTATGCACCGAGATTCTGAACGCCTTTGACGACGTATCTGTTTCCTTCATATCTGACGACATCACCCGGTTGTATCCTGTAATGCTGTGTTCGTATCGAGCGTCTGCCTTTTGATACTTTCCGTGCACGGTAGATACGCTCGTTCTTTTCCGAACTGCGTTTCTCCCTGCGGTTCGTTCTGTTGCAGGAGAGCTGGCAGCCGCTTTTCCTTGAACCGTCCCGGACGTCGATGTACTTCGCATCGTAGAACTTTTCAAGGATACGGTTGTTCCTTCTCTGCTTTTTATACAGCACGAACTCACAGCGGTGATTCGGATGAAAACCCCCCATGCACCATGCGTCCGTCGAGTGCGTCTTCGATACACCAAGTTTTTTCCTTGCGGCCTTCGTTGCCGCACCGTAGGTGATGTTCACCGTGATGTCCGAAAGTACTTCTTTCAGCTTCTTCAGCATATTCCAGCGCACCATCGTCATGAACGTAGCTCCCCTGAAGTTTTTCAGCTTCGGTTTCAGTCCGTACAGTTTCCCGCCCTTCTTATGGTTTGATGAAGTGTGGCACTTCGTACATACCGTCAGGAGATTGTTCATTCGGTTCGTTCTGTCCCCGGTGAGATACCCGATGTGGTGGATGCACAGGATCGCTTTGTCTTTGAGCGCCGACTTCCCGCACACCTGACAGGTGTACTCATCACGGCCGAATACCGCTTCTCTGAGGGTTGCGTATCCGTACCGCTCGCCTCTCTGGTAATCCGTTCCTTCTGGGAGAGGTCTCCCCTCCTCAACAGCCTTCAGCACCTGCGTGTCGAACTGGCCCATCTCGAAGATCACTCTTGTGATCGGGATCACCTTTGCGTACTGTTCGCAGAGCGCGATATGTATATCGCGTTTGTTCCGGATCGACGGCGCGAAGCCGTCTTCGCAGATCTTTCCCTTGCGGTTACTGAATCTCGGTTTGCGGTAACGCTTGCGGTTCCTTCGTGTTCTTCTGTACTTTCGAGCATCGTTGTGGCGTTCCGACTCGCTGGGGAGCAGATCACGCTGTTCGTTTACGTACTCTTTTGTTTCCGACGCGATCGAGATACCGATATGCTCATAGCCCGTATCGCACTTGTACTCGATGGGCTGCGCTCCCCCGTTTTCACGGTCAAGCAGTCTGATCGTGAAGATCGGACGATAGCTCTCGATCTCTGCTCTATTCTTCTCCAGCAGTTTTCTTGCTCTGTAGCTTGTTGTCGGCATCAGCGGTATGCCGGATGCCGACAAAACCGCGACTGACAGCATACGCTATACCTCCTTCTTCTTCTAAATGGCTTACGCCTTCCCGGTATCCTTACGGAGCGTAACGCTCCTTCATTCTCCGGGGTTCTGCCCGTATGGGCGTGGTTCACATCGCCAATGTTAATGACAGGTTTGATGCCGCACACACTTCTCCTTACCCTCAGAGATGTTTAATGTACGGCCGCAGAGCGCGGAACTTGTGAAGCATCCCGCGGTGCCTGTATATTCTGTCCTAACGTAGTGCCCGAAGCACTCAGGCTAATCAACCGGGCCTGAAAGAAAAGTGTACTGCACCTTTCCTTTTCAAGCCCCACCTCTTAGCGTTCAGCGTAGGTGGTGGTAGTTGACAACATCCTAAACAAATCATATAACTTTACCAAGTGATATTTAATGATAATGTAAAACCGCCGTAGGTGTCTATAATATGAACGGTCTTGCCATCATTAAATCGATTCAACACATATCCTTTTTTCAGCAAATAATCAACAACATCTTCGGCACATTTTTCCATAACATACTTTTCACAACTTTTTTCGTATGAAAAAATAATATTCCGTGTCCCACGATTAGCACCATCGCTAATCATTTTACTAATTTTTGCAAGAATGTCTGGGACATAATTTTTAATATTTGCTTCGGAGATTTCTGCGGCTTCTGTTGCCGACATCATTTTAATATCTTCATAGTTTTTTGTCATGCAAATTCCTCACCATCAGAAAATAAAATACATTGTTTAACAATACGATCCGATTCAAGATCATCGTCAAACTGACTCCAATCTATCACATCGTATTTTCCAGTCACGTCACCGGTAATATCGTATAAATTATCTATAATTTTTGCACAGAAGTGATTTTCTATTCTATCGTACATCAGTTTTGCATCAAAAAATCTATCACATAAAATTTTGGCAAACCAATAGCAACAACCAGATGTGAATGTATCTGTCACTTCCCCATGACGATCATACTCTTTAAACTTATCAATGAATTTCATGACAAGTATGTGCATATAGTCGCTATATGATATCGTTCTTGGTGCATATCTATCCTTGTCAATCGGATGAATATCTACGGTGTTTTTGTCTTTATTAATAACAACGGTGCATTCTGTGGGCTCCATCACAATTTCATAATTCATTTCGCCCCAGAAACTACTATTTAACACTTCACAATCAAATTTCACAGAATAGCCTCCATTTTAATATTATATAATGCCTTTGATAGATCTTTGGAGTTTACATATGCTTCCTCTAACGCTCGTTTATTATTCTTGATAAAAATAAATGTATAATTTTCTCCGTTCAATGCAAGAAATTGCAACAAAAACGCCAATAAAATCTCCGTTTCATTGTGCATTTTGTCCTTACCTCTACATCTATCAAGATAATATTGATACGGCATATTGGGTTTGAACACATTACCGGCGTTTTCTGCGTATGTCTTGCTCGCAGCTATTCTATCGCAAAACATTTCCAAGACATATTTGAACGGCATTTTAATGGGGATGATCGCACCAGTCTTATCATCGTCGTCCCGATAATGCTGAAAATGATGCTTGTTGTGCATATAATGATGCATCCATACAGGAGAATACCCAAGTTGTCTTCTGCATTCCTCATGAGGACTGCACGTTCCTGTATAATATTTGCAAATTTTTAACTCCGTGATTGAATATTTTGATAGATCGTGCGTTAGACCTTGCCACAATAAACCAAGTTTCCAACACATTTTTCTGACATATTTCCGATGTTTTCGAACAGTTTTACAATGATTAATAAAATTACTCATTTTGTTCGCTCCTGATAGTTTGTATTCGCTACTTCAATACTTGCACATATAGCCGCTCTCATGTTATCATAACTTGCGCGATTTGTGACCATACGATAACGCTTTTCCATCCACTGCATAGAGACCGCATCGTCCGGATAACCGAGAATAATTTTTCCTGGATTAGACGACAAATATGTACCAAATTCCAAATTTGTTGTTAGACCCGGCATGTCTTTCATGTTGCGAGGAACCCAAAACATAATGCAATCTGATCTTGAAAGCAAATTCCACTCCCAGTCTGTTTGTCTATCCCAATCATCGTCTGTAAATTGACGCTGATAATAGAATTCTGGAACACAAACATATCCGTCAAACCCACACTCTCTAAATACATCAACCGCCGTTTTTCGCCATGATTTTTCATATACATTTGTGCGGCTCGTTGGACCGGCAAGAAAAATCATTGGCTTCACAATATCATGTGGTAATTCTTGATCTGAAAATAACACAATTGGTTCTTTCATATATTATTAAATCACCTCAATCTGGCAAGCCCTCATAACCGCGAGAGCTGCTTCGTGGTTTTCGGGTGTAATATCTGCACACAGATCACCAATAACTTTAATGTTAGCATTTGGGAATTGAGCTTTCATAATAATTGCATTACTGACAACACAAATTGAAGTTACAGTTCCGCAGATAGTAATTTCGATATTTTCACAGTTAAAACTGCCATAAGACATGTTCCAACCAGTGAATCCAAAGTTATGCTTATTTTCATAAGTATACTTTTTGCCGCGTAAAGCCTTTAAAATTCTAGAATCTACGCACCAACCAGATGTCTGTTCGAGGCAATGCTCAATAGGAAGCTTTTTACCTTCGGGCGAATTTAGATAGTTTTCGTCGTGCGTATCTCTTGTGAGAATTATTTTATCATATTCTTCATTTTCAATAAGATTGCAAATAGGTTCCACAATCTTTTCGGCGGCTGGATTTGCCAAACTTCCGGAAATAAAATCCTGCTGCATGTCAACAATAACCAAAATTTTTGTTTTTATCTTCTTTTCCATTATTTAGTTACCTCAATTATCTTATTTTTGATTTCTTCATAAAATGGCCAAAGCTCTTTGGGCATCCAAGTTCTAAAAAACTCTGTATCATTTATGTTATTTCTAATATCAGTAGCGGACACTTTAATTGTGCCTCTATTGATAACTAACTCATCAATACCACTCAAATCATCTTCGGAGAACCACTGGTTACGAACCTTGTCGTTACCATATACAAATAAATCTGGACTCCCAAAGTCTCTATGAATGCATTCGAGATAATATTTACCCCATGACTGATCATCTGCCGGATGCTCTCTATCGTTCAAAGGCTTCACTATCAATCTGCCTGACATTATATCATCATGGAAGATCTTATCAATGAATATACAGCGCCCTTGAAATGTGAAAGGATTCTGAGGCGTTCCTGTATTATTGCAAGAGCCGACATATAACCCGACTACTTCTGCCATCTCCAAAGCTTGTTTAATAAGACACACGTGTCCATTATGTAATGGCTGAAATCTTCCACAAACAATCGCAAGGTTATACAACTTAGTCATTGCTCATTCTCCAGTCAATACATCTCTGCAAATAGTCCACATACTCGGGATTCTTGCACATCCCCTTACCCGGTGTATCAGAAATCTTCGCAACATCCATTCCGTTGCATTTAGTTACTTTCATAACAATATTTAATGCGGGAACACAAGTATCATTTGAAATATAGGTGCCAATACCGAATGCTGTTCTTGCCTTTCCTTTAAAGTGATTATAGAGATTTGTTGCCTTTTCGAAATCGAGGCTGTCGCTAAACAAGAGTGTTTTAGTTGCAGGATCGATCCCTAAACTCTTATAATGTTCAACGAACTTTTCTCCCCATTCGTAAGGATCGCCGCTATCGTGCCGGACTCCAGAGAAAAGAGTAGCATAGGTAAGCTGGAAATCTTTAAGGAAGCAATCAGTTGTAATTGTATCGGTCAGTGCGGTACCATTAAGAATTCCATACTCCTTTACCCACGCGTCGAGAGCGTACCAGTTAGAGTATGCCGGATTATGTTTATGGTTGCCTTGACCTACACACATAATGAATTCGTGTGCCATCGTGCCAACTGGTGTGAGATTATATTTCTTCGCAAGATAAACATTAGAGGTTCCGACAAACTTAGATTCTGCAAAACCATCCAAAATATTTCTATTTGCAAGTTCCTCTACGGCATACTCCTGAGCAATGCCTGACAACCGTCTGCGGAGACCAAATTCAGAGAATGCTCCAAGTCTGTATTTTCCAGAGACCAGACCGTCTATTTTTTTATCGCACTTTTCTTTGAAAGCATCAAAAAGAAAATCATATGCATAATACATTCTGAAATATACTTCGTTTACAATGGCAAGCGTTGCAATTTCATACATAGAGGTATTAAGCCAAGTGCCTTCTGTTTCGATATTAAGGCCGCAACCATCAACGATGTGTTCAATTCTGAATTCTTCGAATCTAGGATGCCAGTAACGAAGAAAATCTACATACGATTTCTTAATCCATCTAATACTCTGAAGATATGCAAGTTCATCTTCGGTATATCTAAGTGTACAATAATGCTGAATCTGTGCCTTAATTTCTTCTACCATATCTTCGGTGAAGAAAACGTCTTTGTTTCGACACTTAAAAGTCCACGTCGTAGTATACTCCGGGAACTGGTGCCAAATACACTGGCCCATACTAAACTTATAAAGGTCAGTTTCAAGAAGAGATTTAATAATCGGCTCGAATTTCATGACTCAAACTCCTCCATCATATCATCATCCGGTACATTTATATTAGCAATAATAGCCATACGGAATGCTCTGTCAGCGATTTCTTTTAAATATTTATTAAGATTTTCCTCTGCGATATTATTTTTCTCAATATCTTCCTCTTTATATTGTTTATACGCGTCTGGCAAAGTCATTATCGGCCTGTATCCAAATTTTTCACAGAGATCATCTTCGTTATACTCATAATATACATCCATAAATTCTTCTCTGTCTGTATAATAGTGGTCGTTATAACACACATACTCCCCAATATAACAATACCCAATTGATGCAAGCCACCTACAACAACTGTCGTCACAGCAAACATCTCCGTCTACCGCACAAACAACCGGAAGTTCTGGATTGTTAATAATAAGGTTTGCAAATTCTAAATCGTTTTGCATGATTAAGCCCTCTCATATATTATTCTTTGATCTTATATGGTTATTATACACCACAAAATATGTTTTGTCAATAGTTTTTTGTAAAAAAAATATTATTTTTTAAATTTTGGAGCCTTTTTGAACTAACAATGAAAATCTTCTTTTTTATAACCACATTCATTAAACCAGTTTATATATTTTTCATAATCATCGCCATATAAAATCTTAACATTATTTTTTACTGCACACTGGTGTTTTGTTTCCATTAATTCCGTGCTATCTCTGTCAAAAGGATTTTGCCAACTGCCATCTTCGCATAAAAAATGATCGCCTTTAATTTCATATAGTACATCATCTACTGAAAAATCTGGATAATATTTATAAATATTTCCATCATAGTAATAATCCAAAGCGACTGGCTCTCTTTTTATATTGTAACCATTTTTAAAGTGATATAAATAAAAACATAGCTCTGGAAATGAATCGAAGTAAACATTATCAAACACGTATCGCTTTGATGGCGCATGAAACATGCCATAATTATTATAAAAAGTTTCTTTCTTTTTTTCCTTTATACAATTGGCTTGGCTAGGATTTTCTACACCATAGCACTCCAAATTAGCAGTTTTTATTTTTTGTTTAATTTGTTCGGAGGCAAATGGATTCTCAGCACCATAGCGCTCCAAATTAGTCTGTTTAATTTTTTGCTGTACTACAACACTATTGAATACTTGTTGGCTACCAAATTTTAATAAATTATTTTGTTGCATCCGCTGCTGTATTTCTTTTGCTTGTAATGCATGTTCTGCTCCATAGCGTTCCTTGGTCGTATTATACATTTTGCATCTGACATCCTCCGAACACGCTGGTGCGTTGCCACCATAACGTTCAATATTTGTATTTATAATTTTATTTCTTACTGTATCAGCTTGTGAAAAATAATCTACACCAAATCTATCTTGCGCGGTTTGTTTCGCCTTTATTTTGAAATCTTCACTAGCAAAATACGATTCTGCGCCATATTTTTCTAAATTTATTTGCTTAATTTTTTCCTTTACCACAGAAGATTGCGCAGCATATTCTGTTCCATATTTTTCTAAACATGTTCTGCGACTATGCATGTTTCGTATTGCATAAGTCACTTCTTTTGTGTGTTCTGGTATATTAAATTTATTTAGCAACTTCCTTACATATAACACGGTAACATGAAATTGTTTTGCTGTTGCATTTAATGTATTTGGTTGCAAATAAAACTTTAATAATTCTTGCTGTTCGTTTTCAGCAAGGCTCGAATCATAACCAGTTGGCATATAAAAATCTCCTAAAAAAATATAGGTGTTATAGATCCGACCCATCTATAACACCCGTAAAAATATATAAAGCTATTTCTATCGGTATACAAAATAATACGTTTGTTAGATAGGGTCTGTATCTATAATTAATTTAGCTAATAACTTTATTTTATTTTACAAAAATTAATTACAAATAAATCCATCTGGCATTTTGAGCTTATGCTCACCAGCTTTATGCAATAATTCAATTTTATTAATAATATCAATATTTTGTGTCTTTTCCTCTTCGGTAAGCTTTCCACGTAAATAGTTGTCTAAAAAATCGTATGTAAAGCCAAAATTATCTTCGTCGGTTTTTCCTGTTAATCCGTCTGATGGCTGCTTGGTAATAAACTTTTCGTCTAACTCAAAGTCTTTGGCTATATCAAGACCGAGTTCTACTACCTCTGTTTTTGTTAAATTTTGAATTGGATTAAAATCATATCCTCCGTCTCCGTGCTTCGTAAACCACGAACAATACCGCTCTGAATAATTTCCTGTTCCTATAACTTGATAACCAAGCGTCTGGGCAATTGCATATAGAACAGTCATGCGCAGACGGGGAGCGATATTTGTTTTTGACTTAGCTGAAATATCAATTGATGTAGCATCTAGAAGAGCCGTCATTGCACTCCCGATATTAACGGTCATTGTTCTTAAATTAAGCTGCTTTGCAATCTCAATAGAATCATTTATATCTGCTTGAACACCATTTGGCATCATCACAGCAACCATATTATCGCCCCAAACCTTTTTTGCAAGCATGGCAACAACAGTTGAGTCCTTACCTCCGGATAATCCGAGAACAACTCCCTTAACATTATTGTTCTTTTTATAATCTTCCAGCCATTGGATAATTTCTTTCTTAAACATTTTATTACATCTCCTCGTGTGATGTTGCGGCAAGTCGCTCCCACTTAATCCAGCCATAAATACAATTTACGGTCCAGAACGCATACTGAATAATCATTATCCAATTACCCAAAATTGCAAACATAATCAAACTGAGAATATCTTCAACAATCCAAAACGCCCACTGCTCCTTATATCCAAGCATGAGGAAGATTTGTGCAATGAACGGCGCTGTCGTTGTGATAGAATCAAACCACGGAAGCGGATCACTCGTTTTCGCGAGCACCAATGCAAGGACAACAGTTGAGGCAAAAAGAATAACAAGAGAGATAAACCATCCGTTTTTGGAAAGTAGTTTAGATTTAACAGAGGTAGATCCGTCTTCTTTTGTTCTGTAATGCTTAATCCAAATTACAACGCCTATAATCATAGTGATAAAATAGAAAACGTTCTCTCCAACTTCACCCCAAAGACGTTCAGGGATCGCCACAGCGAAAACATATGTAAACAACTGAATGAACCCGAAGACATAAAATGATAGCTTGCCCTGTGCACACAATACAACCGCAATGATGCCAGTCAATCCGCTTACGGATGTCCAAAAAATCACAGAATTAGACATTCCATCTGGATTCAAACATGTATAAACAATTGCCGCAATCTGGACCAAGATACCAATTGCAAGAAACCACCAGTCAAACTTTGTTTGACCGTTGATAAATTCGGCTTTAAGCCAATTTTTAATTCTACTCATCTTTTAACCATCCTTATTATATGTTTTGTTAGCAGTTATCAGTTTTCTACCGGTGTATAGAAGTCATTGATATCGACATAAGCACGTTGACAACGACTACACGGTGCCATATTAGGACGAAAATCTATATATTGGCAGCCCTCACACGGTGTGCCATTTGTATGAATGACGGCGACAAAATGAAACACATCTCTTTCAGACACCCTATTTTCATGAGCGAAATCTTCAAGGTCTGAGTCTGTACAAATGGTTTCACTCACGATCATATCCAACAACTTTTCTCTCCAATTACTCATATAAACTCCTAATATAATCTCTTACTTTACAAAAATTTTCATAGTAATTTCCGGTAAGTACCTCATACTTATATCCGCGCTCGTCGTAAAGGTGCTTTAAATCTTCAAAAAACCGCTTCCTAATCTCATAATCAGAGTCTGGCATATATCGCTCACCGTCGTCAACAATACCTCGTTCGTGCGGCGCCAAAAGAAATATCTTATCCCATATCGTTGTTTCATCATATGCGTCTGCCAATTTAACCAATGTTTCATAATCCTGAACAGAGATACCAAAACCATCCCTTTCGGCATATGCGTTGGCATACATCAGCGTAACCATATTGTCTGTGTCGGAAATAAATACGCCAGGGTTTTGCGGGGAACAAATCAATTCTTCGTTATATTTATGTTGCTCATAAATATTATAAATAAAATCTTTAACATTGAATTCAGGATCTGTTTTTAGAGCACAGTTATCACGGCCTTTTTCATATGAATACGGGATTGCAAAATACTTGCCAATGTCCCGGCACAGCGTAGTTTTGCCCTCTGATGCAGTACCCGCAATAAGAATATTTTTAGAGAAATACGCTCTAAAAGGAGGTGTAATTTTATTCCAATACTTTAGAGGCTGCTCTCTACACAGTGTACCAGAAACAGGATTTTCATTACGGTTCATTAAAACAACTTTAGATTTATAACCTTTAAAATTAGCCACATCATTTAGCATAAGGTCGGTCTTATAACGATCTTCAGCGACATACCAAATAAACTCATTTCGGTAAAGGTCTACGTGTGCATCTCTGATTTTCTCATAAACAGCGTTTGTCCAACTTCTCCAATTATCAGGACTCATCGACTCATCAATACCTAACTCTGTGTCGTTAATCATAACTACCTTCAGAACCTCATCTTCAAGATAATTATGAATAATACGATACCTCTTAATAAGAGGAAGATCATAATCATCTCCACGATGCTCGTGATCGTAACCACAAACGACAACAAATGTCAAATCATTTTCTTTCTTTGCCCTCATAATAACATCAAGATGCCCCTGATGCAAAGGACAATAACCACCAAAAGTGATGCCAATTTTCATTTGTTTAATTCACCTTCCTGTATTTTTGCGCGTCTTCATAATCGTATGTCGTTGTGCAATATATAATAGAGTTCTCATCATTGGGAGAACGTGTGCTTACTTTACAGAAATATTTATTCCCTATACCGTGGGTGTTAATTTGCACATCAATACTATCAAGCACGTCCCCATTTTCAAACTGAGAATACAACGGAACGGGTGACGCGAACACACCGAGCGCAAGCATACGTTCCGCCATGACTGTTACCGAAAAGTCACTTAACGGATCTGCTGTTTCTGGGTAACATTTTCGAATAACTTCAATTAATCTGTCTCTAATAAGTCGTTCATCTACTTTTTCCATCCACGTTATCCCCCGCCACTCTCACTCCATGATCATATAGACACAATGCAAGTGCATATGCGTCAACATCATAATATGCAGCATCGCATCCAAAATATGAGTTAATGGCATCAACAATCATATTTAATTGATAATCTTTGGACTCGATTGCCGCAGCAGTTCTTACGGTCTCATAAAAATTGCATTTAGATCTATCTCCGCCGCAATCGCACTCATCACGCTCTTTTGTACCGTTGCACACCGCGTATTTCTGTTCGCGATATTTATAAACAGACCCATTGAAGATGTTATACACCGGAACAGATCTCTTTCCTTCTTCGTAGCAATTACATGTTTTTGTAGTATTTGTCTCCATTTTTATACCCCTCCTCGTTTTTTCAACCGTATTATATCACAATATATATATTCTGTCAAGAGTTTTCTTAAAAAAAATAAAAAAAAGATGGGTATTTCCCATCTTTTTTGTGATGAATTTTAATCAATTTGAATTTTACCGGAGGTATTTAGCCAATTATAATCATTAAACAAGCCGCTTCTGGAGGCATATTCTATATCAACTTGTGTTTTTAGACATGACAGCGCTTCTTCAAACAAATATTTCGCGAGTATATAATCACCGCGATAGCAAGCATTGATTGCTTGTATTTGAAGTTTTTTCCACGGAGCCCACGCCTCGTCTGTCATTGTCCAATCATGAGAATGCACGGACTTTTCTTCCATTGTTTGCAAAACTTCCTCAGACTCTACGTATTTGCCTTCGTATGCCAAAGACTGAGCAAGATCGCAATACATTTCTCTGCTTGTTGGATTTAATGACAACCCTCTGCGGAACCACACGTCAGCCATTTCATTGTCGCCGCACTTTACAAACCATTTACCAAGACACATACATGTATCAGCAACAAGCGAATTACTCTTGTCGTTCTTTATTCTAGAATATAGCTTAATTGCCATACCAATAGCCATGGGATAATCACTATGGAAAGAATACTCTCTTGCCAAGTAGTATAGACCATAATCATCGTCCGGGGACTCTTTTACACGAAGCTCCAGTAGGCCAAGATACGAGCTACGGCTTTTTGTATCATCTGGATAGTGTCTAAGATAAATCTTATTCTCATCAAGATAATATTCTCCATCGTATTGATACTCGCTATCCAGAGCAAGCGTTTCGTGTACTGGGTACTCCCATTTCCAACCATGCCTCTGTGTAATTTTATCATACCAAAAATACCACTTTGGTGTGTCTGTTTCTTTATCCATCTGCCAAGCATATTGATAATAAATGCGCTTAAAATTAGGATGCTCTGCAACACATTGACGTAAATCGTCCCAAAAATCATGAATTAAAATTTCGTCTAAGTCAGTGCATATCATAACGTCGCATTCCGGCACAAGCTCAATGCTATGATTACGCGGCACATCAAATCTCCACGGCGAAAATGTTTCTTGACCGATAATCATTCTGTCTGGTGGCATTCCAATTTTTTCGGCCGTTTGTTTTAACACATTTATTGTGTCATCCGTGGAACCCGTATCGAGCACGCAGATATAGTCGGCCCCGTTACCATTGTCCCACATACTCTTTACCCATCTCTCGGCAAACATTGATTCATTTTTGCAGATAGCATACACACTAACAATCGGACGTTTTTCCATAAATAAAAACCACCTTTACTTGTGAATAAAATCAGGGCACTTCTCAATAAGAATTTCTGTCATATAGCAGTTGTGCTTACCACATTCTGGTATGCGCCAAAATTTAATTTCGCCATTATCATCTTCTTTAAATACGGCATCTGATTTTCTAAATTTACAATGCCAGCACTGCCCAACATTCTTTTTTACATATTTCTTTGCCGCATCTTCTGCTTTATCGAAGAAATTATTCTGCATTATTTTCTTCTCCATTATTTTCTTCCTCGGTAATCTCCTGTGATTGCACAGACTCAAATTCTGGATCTAACGTATATACTGGTACCCACTCGTTTGTATCTTTATCTTTGACGAGAATGTCCGTATATAGATCAAATAGCCACTTATCAGCAACAACCTCATTGCCGTCAACAACCCCTGTATGATTATCTTCTTCTAAGCATACGAGGGAATTCTTACCCTCTTCGCGCATCAAGTGAAAAATATCGTCTTTGTGTTCATCTACCCAAGAACGATACTCTTCGGTATAATCCGTTGCTTTTCTACTAAGAATTTCGTCTGCGTTAATTTTAACCTCTGTCCCAGTAGGTACAAGCTCTTCGTTGTCCAAATGTGCAACGCCATGTTGCATTAATGTACGAAGCGCGTCTGCGTCAAGCCCTGTACCAGACTGCAATCTAGCGAGTGCAATAGCAATCTCAAATTCTTCCTTTGTATAGGTCGTTTTGTGTTCCTTATTGAACTTTCTTCTTTGCGCACGGTTCATAAAAACATCTCCTTATTTTTTTTCTTTAAAATGAAAATTCATAATAATCCAATATCAACTGTATATATTTCTGCTTACCATAATAGGCAACATCCGGTGTCCCGACGCACACTATATGTTTTGCACAATCCCATTTTTCATACGTATCATCGTTCCACTTTATATATAATACACCTGTTTCATCTATGACTTTTAAGTGCTGTCCTCCCTTGAAACAAGAAACAACAAAATTGTCAGAGCGAACCATAATATTTACTGGTTCAAAATCCTTTCCGCTAACACGGTTTATAATCTTTATATTTCTAATCAAATCGGCAGTAATTTGGTTTGGATTCAGCAAAATATCGCACATCAGCGTTTTTGTTTGCTCAATGTCTTGCAGATCTTGCTCAAGATTGGCCTTTAAAACAGTTATTTTATTTGGCGCACATTTAAACCCGGCAGACAATTCGTGCCCTTTACATGAAGCATATTCATATTTGTTTACATACTTCGTAAAGTCATCGACGCCAACTGCACGCATCGACCCGGCGCACGATCCGTCGTCTGACTTATGATATACAATCACCGGTCTCTGCATGTTGCCCAATATTCTATTTGCGATAACGCCAGTTAAGTTTTTATATTGTTTATCAATCTCGACAATAATCGTTCTGTCGTTCTGTTGCTCGTCTATTTGGCGCTCAATATCTGGCATTAATTTAGAAATGATATTTACCTGTTCGTCTTTTAGCTTCTTTCCCTTTTTAACACACTCATCAACAACATCGACATCATCTTCTGCGAAAATTTTAGCGGCTATGTCATTGTTTTCCATACGAACACATGCGTTTACAAGTGGTGCAATAGAGAATGCTATTGCAGAGGTATTGAACTCATAACTGCCGATAATTTTTTTAATACCATAGTTGTTTACATTATTTAATCCATTTGATACTATATATCTATTTTCTGGCGACAGCATCGAACTAACATCGGCAACGATTCCGCAGGCCGCAAGATCGTACATGTCGTTTGCATAATAAGTCAGTAGATTATAATCGATATACATACAAAATTTCAGACATACACCGGCACCAGAAAGTTGCGGGTTAGGATAATCGTTCGCAGAAGATACTAAAACAAAATCATCACCAAGATTTTCTGAATCGTTTAATACGCTGTCAGGAACCATGTGGTGGTCGAGACATAGCACCCTCCACCCGGCACGAACAAATTTTGTATAATCACTTTCTTCATTTATACTATCAACAATAATTAATAAGCCAGCATTGCCATCCGGCACGTCAAAATTCTCAATGCCGTGAACTTTACCGCTTTGTATAGTATATGATATTTGTCTATGTGGCATAATTTGTCTCAAATATCTATACATAATGGCGGAAGAAGTAACTCCATCAACATCATTATCCGCTACAATCAGTACGCGATATCCGAGCTGTTTTGCTTCGCATATCATATCATATGCTTTATCAATATTTTTTAATTTAGAAAGCGGTATCAAGTTCTCCGGTGGTGGTCGAAAGAATCTATCAAAATCATTAATTTTACGTGATTCCAAAATTCGTTTTATAATTTCATTATCGCCAAGCTGACGACCGTCTATTTGATAATTATATAGAACCCTCACGATATACTTTCACGAACTCCTTCCTAATTTTATTAAAAGTGTCTAATCCTCTATCGGTTGGCGAATCTTTTTCTTTTAACAAATCGCAATCACGCCAATCGAAATAGCTAACCTTAGAACATCTCATCACATCAACGTCGGCAAATACCTCGGCGTTATGTATAGAGCTTTCAATTGCCAACGAATTATCCATCATGAAAACAACTTCTGACGGCTGCAAAGCAAGAAGCATAATTGCCTGATCTTCGCTAAGAGAATTAGATCCGAGTGCAACAGCATTATGTATACCCATTGTATCTGCCTGTAATACCGATTTCTCGGCTTCAAATACATATACAGTGTTGCGATACATATCTGCATAATTTTCTACATATCCATATAATGTGGTTGACATTTGACATGGATACATATATAAATATTTAGGCTCATTCTCTTCTGGCGTATAATTACATCTGCCCTTCACACCAATTAGTTCTCCATATGAGTTTTTAATCGGTATAGCGACGCGCTGATCTACCTTAGAAAATCTTATGTCGAACTTCTTTTGCGTTTTGATAGATATGCCATCTGTTAAAAAGCGCTGCGATGGAACGCGGTCAAATTCATTCAAAACACCCTCATCAATCGGCTCAGATACACGTGCTTCTCTATGTGACATTATATTATCAAAAACGCCACCGAACAACTGTGTTTTTCTCCTTGCGGCAGAGAAACTGGATACACCAAGCTCTTGTTTTACAAAGGATAATACATCTTTAAGTGTAACACCACGAATTTTAGTAATATAAGCGAATAAATCATCGCTTATATTTCGCCCATAATCTTTTACATAAATTTTTGGGTTGTCAACCAATCTGATCATAACGGACGATGGGTTGCTATCATCTTCAACGCCACATCGTATTTCTTTTTGCGTCATTTTGACTTTAGCGAACCCATAATGTTCGAGTATGTTGACGATATGATCAGGGCTCTCAACAAGCATCTCTTTAATTTCGTCAAACATAAAGTACCGCCTTAATTTGATCCGATAATACCATGCTTCGGACGAGCCCAGCATTGTTCTTTAAATACAGCATATTGACCAAAGAAGTTGAACATAAGAACAGAGCCTGAACTCGTGCTATTTTCCGCATTTCTTGCCTTACACAAAAAGATCATCTTCCATGCGTATTTCGGGTCTGCTTCAAACGGTTCTTCCCTCCAAACCTCTTTCCCGAGACTTTCATCATATACTTTATGTAATTGATATGGATGGCAATAATATTTTGAGTTCTTATCAAGTTCCTCTTTATATACATCGCGGATACAAAGAAGCGTGTCAAGCTGTTCCACCATTCCTTTTGCCCCGGACAGCATATTGCTATCAAGAAACAAATTCCCCTTTTGTGATTGTGCAAGCTGAACAGATGCACACATAATCATATCATATCTTTTCGCCATAATGTCGAGGTCTCGTGAATATTGAATTAGTTCTTCCCAACCAGATGTATTATTCGTTCTGTACCCGATATCTGCGATTTTTAGTGTATCATACACAACCATAGAATAACCGTATTGCAAATGATAATAACGAATTTTTGCTTTAACAAGCTCAATATTATTTTCGGATAATTGAATAAAATGCAATCTGTCTGTTTTTACATAAGTCTCATTAAAATAATCTTTTGCTTTATTAAGCATTTCGCGTTGTTCCGGCGTAAAATTGCCAGACATTAAAACAGACTTTGTAATCTTATCATATCTAAATTTTTTATAAAGTATGAATGATAGCATATTAATTCTCCATACTCTGCTTGACTGTTCGTTGCATATGATAAGCACTTTTTCTTTTAATGCCATAGAAAGTACAATCGAGCACCACAGGCAAGTTTTACCAGAAGATGAAAATCCGGCTATAAAATGAGTTGCCTGTTTCTTCAAGCCAAGTGTTAAGCTACTAAGATATGGGAACACGTTTATTTCGTCGCCGTTCACATCTACACCGGCTTTGCCATATGGCGTACCGTATTCATCTCCGTGCTCCAATGAATTCAAGAATTCATCAGTTATCTCCATGTTAGTATCTTCGAGAACTTTTGTATCATATCCACCGCCAACCATTTTGGCAAGCTGAACAGTATACCATTCAATAATGTCAGTTGATGACATCTTATCAAAGACTTCTATCGGCGACACTGTCTTTTTGCCAATCATAATTGGCGTGGTAAGATTAAAGCCATTATCATACAATCTGAGCATAATGTTATATTTTTCTAGAGTATCAATAATTGAATCTCTATTCTTCTCTGAAATAACAGAAGAGACTCTAGAAATAGATTTGAAGCCACCACGTTCTTTATATGTAGCGTACAAATTTTCATCAAGATTGCTAACCATAGACGCTTCATCGAATTCATTAACCTTTTTTTCGCGTAATCTCTTAGCAATATTGAAATATAATTGCCCGTCGTATGAAAGAAAGTCTTGCGCTTTTAGTTCAATTTCATCCAAAATAAGTGGATCTTTCCAAATCAATCCAATTACGGCTGCTTCGGCAGACATACGACCATCAAGCAACTCTTTTGGATACTTAATACTGGCATCGCCAATCCAAAGATCGTTCATGTAAATAACGCCTCAATTTCTGCAAGTGTTCTTTTATTATTGTTTTCTCTATTTTGAATATCGGACATAAAAATATAGTCGATATCAACATTGGTATTGCTGCTATTTTTGTCAGTGGTCTCTACCGAATCACGGTCTACTCCGCGCTGAAAATCATTCAAACTGTTTTTGATAATACCGCTTATATATCTAATACGTGCATACTCGCTACTATTACATAACTTCGTGCTCATAGCGGAACACAAATACTTCTTTTTTGCACATAACAATATAGCGATTTGTTCATTTGTGGCAATCATATTCCACTCCTGCCACTCTTTATACAATATCGTATTTATAATATCTTTAACGCCAAGAATTTCGCACAAGAGTCTATATACTCTGTCTTTTTCGTCAAAGTCCTTCTTTTTACGGGCCTCATCCGCATTATATTCATCTTCGGAGCAACAATACCTGTATTCAGTTTTCATAGTGCCGTCTTTCCCTTTGTATTCTCGCGCAATGCGGAACGCATGGTCTCTTGGCACTTTTGCTCCACAAATTATACACTTTACAAGCAAAGCAAAACCTCCTGATACCTATTTTATGGTATCATTATACCACAGATTATATGTTTTGTCAATAGGTTGTGATATTTTTTTTAAAAAAAATATTATGGAAAAAAATAATGGGATATATCCCCATTATTTTTTTTACATAGAAAACTTTGCAATTAAAAAAGAATTTTGAATTCTATTTTGAATCTTATATAAAACACCGTAATCACCGGGCTTAAAGTCATAACGCGATTCGTTTTTTACCGTTTGCACCGAACCATTGTCTGGAATCACAGCAACGTTATATGTACCGTCGTCATTTTTACTTTTTATAACACATGTCGTTGTGGTGTCTTGATGACTCAGTTCTTCTCTAACAATACTGCGAATTACATCAACAAGGCCATTGGCAGCTTCTGTATTTTGCATATTATTCTTTCTCTGCATAACGATCACCTATATTCGTATAACCCGCAATGACAACTACACGGCTCACCAGATAGTTTCGATTTTGCAATTTCGTCGCGAAATTCTTTACACATACACTTCGTGTCTGGTGTTTTAACCAATCTACACGGGCAATATCCATCATTTTTTTCAAGTGCATCTTGCACAGATTTTTTAATATCTTCGTCATCATTAAAATAAATCTTCAAAATAACAACATCTCCCTACATTGAAAATTGAGTAAACCAAAATTTATTTGTAATATCGGTCAGTTCGCCGTCATTAATTTTATACATAATCTGATTCGTTGTCTTTTTATTTAATGGCCCGAGGTTTTTATCATAATGACCAATTTTATAATAATCAAGAACGCGAATGAGATTATAATCCTTCGTATCGTCTCCGCTATACATAGCGAACTTTATATCTTTTGTGCATTGTTTAACGGATTCTATCAAATCAATAATAGCTTGATGTTGTCCATCGCCGCCCATAAAACATACGCACGAACAATATCTATATTTTTGTAGCAAAAATAGAATTTCTTCCTTCGTTAACTCCTTGCCGACATCGTTTCGTAAATGAGGCGAATGGCAATCTTCGCATTTGTGTGGGCAATTTGTGATGTCGAGTGCCAGAGTTATTTCATCTGGCACTTCTTGCATCACAATTGCATAATCATAGTATTTCAGCATTATTTATACCACCATTATGTGTTACCATACCAAAAGGTAGGCAAAAATATATATCACTATTGTCTTCTGTTGCAAAACCATATAGATCCGCGTGATAGCAATCTAATTCGTATCTTTTAAGATGTCTAATCTTAATATATCTTTCACCATTTACAATTGGGTACAAATGTTCCAAATTCCCTGTTATATTTTTTGATGTACCGAAGATCCTTTCGCGCATGATAACCTTATATTCTGTGTCCTTAATTGTCCTAATATGACCTCTATGTATTTTTTTATATGTTTTACCTGTATATTTTTTCGAAACCTTTGTTACAATACCAAGAGACATACAAAGCGTTTGCAAGCATTCTGCTGCCTGTTTGGAAGAAAGTCTGGCACTAGAATTACACAGCGCATACTCAGCATCAAAATAGCCATCCTTAATACCGCAACGAAACTCAGAAGATTCTACCAAACAATCCGGATTAAGTTGTTTTTCAACAGACCTTTTTTTGCCCGTCCAATTTGTCCAATATTTGATATAATCAGATATCTTTTTACTGTAACATCGAATATAATATCCGCCCTCGTCAATTGGAAGCTTCTCCCACGAACATTCTGGATCAACAACGCGCATACAATCTATAAGACGATTGTCTCGTGAGGCAAGAAATCTCCTAAAATGATAAGAAACGCACGGTCTATTATCGGAATCGGATATAAAAGAAAAATCTGAAAGATATAATCCGACTATATATCCAAGATCATATGTGGCACCACCAGTATTACGAATGCCTTCAATAACTCTTGTATTCATCCTGAGAAAGTCTCCGGCATTTAAGTCTTTTGTTTCTTTATACCCTTCTGATGTGGCATGTATATGATTTTCTGAAATCAAAAGTCTCATAGCGTTCCACAATTGAATCCTATGTAGCGTACACTGTGGTGATTTCAGTAGCTCACAATCAACCCATTTTCCATCACTCGAAGGAATTTTAAACTTATTTGGTTTGCCATATAAGATCATACGATCCAATTCATCAAATGTTGTACGGAGTACGTGTTCTCCATCAAATACAACCACTTCTGTTTTCTTACCGAAGCAACAAATGTGATTCTTGGTTTCTAAAATCACGTCTTAACCTCATCTCCCGATGCATAATGTCGCGCATTTGCCTCTGTTTGTCTCGCTTCTGAAAAATTACTGATTCTTTTTAGGTATCCGATGACACGTGTGGCGTAGTCCAAGTTTTCGCTGCCACATTTTGGACACTTTTTGAGCATTCTTTTATCAATATGCTTACAATCATTACAAATTGTATTTGGAATATTATAGGTAAAGTAATTACACCCGGCATCAATAGCGACATCCATCAGCTTTCTATATTGCCCTTTTGTCAAATGCTCACTTAGATTATTATGTAGGGCAACCCCGCCATCGCATTCTGTCGCAAAACCATTTCCTTGATAATAGAATTTATCAACTGCATTTATAGTCGGGTCTTCAACAACGTAAAAATAACTATTATAAAGATTTCTTCCCTTTGGGACAGCATAGCCATCTGCCTTATCCCATGTGTATAATTTGACAGATAGGTTTTCTCCGGGAACACACTCTGTATTAAATCTTGTATGTTCTGTTCTATCCTCTGTATTAATTCGTTTGATTGTTCCAAGAATGTCTTTGGCATATTGCTGATACTCGGCGTCGTTAGGATCAATTTTAATTCCTAAAAATTCTGCGCCTTCGACGAAACCATTGACACCTACGGTTAAATACTGTTTATCAAGATCGATGAATCCGGCCTTATAGATCGGCAGCATATCTTTTTCCATGCAATACCAAAGCCAATCGTTCCATGCATTAAGGTATTTATGAACGCGCTTTGTGATGGTCGCGATATAATCAGACAAAGAAACTTGTTTTCCCTCTCGCACCCAATTTTGAACGATTCGGTTGAGATTTAATGTGATAACATTTTTTGAACCGGTCTGGATACCACCAGCACCAAGGGTGTATGAGAATACATTGCTTTCAACTTCGTTTCTGAGTCGGCAGTTGTGCGTAATTAAGCCATTTGGAAGCGTAAAATATGGTTCATCGTGGTTATCCATTTCAAAGCAATAAATTTCGTCGTTGTATTCTACGGGTTCGATTGACCGAATTTTAAAGTATACGCTATTATTTACAACCTTGTAGATGTCTTCCATCTCTTTCTGATTTGCCATATCATACCAGCTAACACAATGTTTATTTGTGCCATCAGAAACATTGATGATACTGTTCATACCAAGGGAAGTGATAAGCGCTTCCATGCATTCAGCAAGCTTTTGAGAAGACGTGTAGCACCTATTAGAATCCCCTCCGTTGATATTATACCATCCATCCAAAATACCTTTTCGGAACTCCTTCGACTGAAGCATGCAATCCATATTTAGTTCTTCACTATCTAACGTACAACGCCAATCTCCAAGAGACGCACCAACTGCAAATCCCTGTTCGTAAGTTAAATGCAAATCTTGTTCTGGTACCGCATTTAGAACTTGCGTATTAAACATTAGGTAATCGTTTTCTGTTAAATCTTTTGTTTCAACATCTCCTCTGAGAGTAACGTTTAAATGATTGTCTGAAACTATAATTTCTTTATTATTAGATGTAATTACTTTATACATCCTCCTGTTTGGAAGCGTAATCTTTGTCCCTTTGCACCAAGATCCATTATGGAATATCTCAAAATTTTTTCTATCTGGACCGTCGGATGTTCTTCCAATGTTTTCAAATGTATCAAAGTAAACTCTTGCAACCCCTCCATTTGTACTTTTTGCAAGAACCTTTTGGTCCTTACTGAAACAACAACTGGCAAGTGCATCAACGGAATCGGATTGATACATGAAAAAGCTGTGTCCGGAAGCCCAACTCTCTGCGAAGAAATCCGCCATTTCTTCGTCCTTGTATTTCTTATTTTCTACCAAAATGTTTGCGGTTTCTACTGGGAATGTTAAGACCTCTACTGTGCGCTCATTATTGAACCATCGCATAAAGATCTTTTGAAGTTCGCAAGTTGTCTCCCATTTAGGTTCATCGCCATCTGGAAAAATAAAATCTTTAAAAATAGACCCAAAATAATACTTATCAAAATATGCAATATTTGTAAACGGGCTCTGATAATTTCTTGCACCGGCAGGCTCGTTGATACTATGAACTAATTGCTGAAACCAATCTTCAATCTTATTTCTTAAAGTACGCTGTGCGTTTCCCCATATTTCAAGCGGATCATCAAGATGATAGACATAATCATCTCCGTAATCAACGCGCAAAAAATGGTCCATATACGCCATAAACTCAGGGATAGCAACGGCACCGGCGAATTGTGACGCAACCATATAAATCAAATTAATCAAACCACCAACAAAACTGTTGGTATGTTTCGGTGCTATGCTTGTTCCGCCTATCGGCTTTAGGCCATCAAGAATAAACGGATACAGCGAAATGCTGCAACAATATGGAAACAAAGAAGACTCGTCATTTGGATAAATGATATGGGTTCCTACATCGTTCTGATAGTCATGGACTGTATCTTCGTCGTAACGAATACGAATAAATTTTTCTACAATAGCACGATGAAGATCTATAAGATCTTTCTTGCCCAATTCACAAGTTAATGTAGACAAGTTTTTACATGTTACATTTGCATTGCTATCATACTTACTTCCTGTTGACGCATTGGAAGCACAGAAGTAATCGTCCATAAATTTCATTTTATCATTCAGTGTTTTAGCATCCATACCTTAAAAACCTCCGAGAAAATTTAAGATCTGTTTCGCGCCGCAAAAAAATTCCCCATCGGCTTCCAATACGGGCACAGAAGTAAACCCCATTCCTAAAATTACATCGACATCTTTAACTTCTTCGTATTTCATTCCACGTTCCATAAGCTTTTTTTCGACAAGCTTACATTGTGGACATCCGGTTGTATATAATACCATATCTCGTTTACCTCCCGGAAGAGCCAAATCCACCACTACGTGCTTTTACGTCTTCGTCTTGTGACAGACAAGAATCGTCGTCTGTGATCAAATATCTTGTAAATACGCCCTGTGCTATTCGATCACCAATTTCAACATTAAATGGCGCCATACCATTATTGCATAAACAAATCCCGATATTTCCATCATTATTCTCATTGCCGTAGTAGCTATAATCAATTACACCAACATTATTGCGTGGTGTTACGCCAAATTTAACGCCAATTCCAGATCGTGCAAATACCATAAGCACGTTATCAAAAAACATTTTTACCTTGACATCTGTCCAAAAAATGTGTGAACAGCCAGGGTCTAATGTATAATTTTCTTTAGAATAAAAATCATATCCGGCAGAATATCTGTCAGATCTCTTTGGTAAAATAGTTTCCTCATTAGGAAACACCATGTGTTCATTCTTTACAACTTCAAACTTTCGCATGTCATATCCTCCTTGAAAGTGTGGACGCCAGCAATAAAGCCAGCGTCCACTTATTATCATAGCGAAAAAATTAACCGACGTTGTCAATCTGCTCCATAACCAGCTTCAACTGATCCATGGACGCTTCATCAATTACGATATTATTTTCTTTGAGATACGTGTAAACTGCTGACCGCTTTTTGTCATCACATGTGCGATATTTAGATCTTACTGCATCTCTATACTTACCAAGTTCGTCTTCTTCTGGCGTCGGAAGCGGTTTTGCCTCATGAACTTCCGTCGTGTTGGCAATCTTTGTACGAATTGCTTCCTTGACAGCATTGATAAGGCTCTGTGCACTGAAATCAATTTTCGGCGCAATATATTCAAAGTGGCACTTTGTATCAACAACATTTTCATCATCGACAAGAGACATCGAACGTCTCTGGCCAACAAGTTCGCCGGTGGTAATGGCTCCCTTTTCCTTTGTATAAGGATTATCCTTTTGCTTAAGGTTCTTAAAATCTCGTTCATAATATCCGGTAGCAACAAGGTTTACCTTATCCTTAATAGCATTATAGTACTTATTGTCAGCGGAGCATGTCAGTTGTTCATAAGTAATCCCAGTCATATTGTCAACCTTACTCTTCGTCTTGGTGTGTCCGATATAAATAATCTTATATCCAGCCGCATCAAGTTTACCAACGCACGAAAGAACAAGGTCGATAGACTTGTTTTCGCCAGCCTGATAGCCACCGTAAGCCTGTTTAATAGACTTAATTCTCTTATCGAAATCAACGCTTGCGTTATAATCATCAACGATCTTTTCATCCGCAAGACGGAACATTTCGTCAATCGAGTCCAAGGCAATAAACTTTGTATAAGGATAATCTGCTTTGTTATTGACAAGATCATCGACGATCTCCATGAACACACCGAACGTAGGAGCGGAATCGGCGAACGCATTCGGAATATGCGTCGGCTTATTTTCGAGACCAAATGTAATGATCATCGTCCCCTCGTTGTTCCCAGTAATAATTTTGCCGACCTCATAGGCAAGAGTCGTCTTACCAATACCGCCAACACCGAGAATCGCATAGTTGTAATCCTCAAAACGCTCACTCATTTTATTAATAGTACCAAATCTACGTGCCATATTCTTCTACCTCTTCTTTTATTTTATTTTTATATTTATTAAATCTCAAACGGAACTTCATCAATATCGACATTCGCCGCAGCGTCAGCAATCGCAGCTTCGTTTTTTCTCGCCTGACCGAGAGCGGCGTTAGCATTGAACAGCTCATCAATGCCTGTGTCCTGCGGAACACTATTTGTTTCCTTTTTAGCAGACTTCGCGGGAATTGCGTCGGTTGCATCGGTGGGCTTAGTTTTTAGATCGGAAATTTTATACTCTGTCGCTTCAACGCCGTTTTTAAGTTTGCCCTTTGCGATTGTATTTTCTGTAACACGATCTTTACCCGCAATCTTCGAAGCTTCCGATCTCTCATTCTCATAGAGCTCTTGGAATGTGACAATTCCCATAGCGACCATGCGTCTCTGCTCGTCAGTCATTGCTTCGCGGAACTTAGATTCGGTGAGTTCTTCGATCGGCGTATAGTTTCTAATATTGATTTGCGTCGTAAGCTTTGCGACTTCTCCGCTTCCATTAAACCCCTTCATAAAATCAATCATGATCTTATCAAACTCATTTTCGGGATAGAACTCTACTCTAAACGGAGCAAACAAATTCTTTTTTGCCTGTCTGTCATAATATTTAATGTAACTCTTAAGCGTTGCCTTCCCCGTTTTCTCCGTATACTGTTCATCAAACATATCCTTACTCGGGAAAAACAGATCTACGCTTGCCGTATTAGTAGGCGCTGCGTCATCAGCAACAAGTTCGATAGAATTAACGGAGAGCTCACGATAATATTCGTCTCTTTCCGCACTGTAATTAATCTCAATCGTGCCGGACACTTTAAAAGTCCGATCCTTAATAAACTCTGCTTGCAGAACACGCTGAACAAATGACAGATAGTCCCATGCATGCACGAAAGAATTCTTTCTATCACTATTTTCGTCGCCGCCAGTAAGATCAACGCGGAACAGACGATAATATGCGACGCTCGCTACTGATTCAGCGCTGAGACGGTCATCCCATGGAATCGTAATAGAAGACCCCTTATCTCCACCATAACTCTTACTAAAAGTACGTACCTCATTCTTGCTATCATCGGCATACTTACCCGCCTTAATGGTGACAAAGTGTACGTCATCTCCACACACCATGCACCAATTGAGAGAACGCGTCATCCAGCCGGTGTCTGGGAACTGCTTTTCAGAAAATTCTTTGTCTTTAAGTCTTCGAATCTTACCAACAAAACTAAAATTATTTGCCATAACTTCTTTAATCTCCTTTATTCTTTGTTAAAAAAAATTTGAATTTGTCAAAATACTCAATGCGCTCATTTAAATATGTACTACTTCGTTTAATCAATTAGGTCCTCGTAACATTTTCATCTTCGTTCTCCTATCATATACTTTCTGATTGCGGGATCATTATATCACAGATCACTTATGTTGTCAATAGTTTTTATAAAAAAATATAAAAAATTTTTCCGCAACCTTTGATCGTCTATATTGTAACATAGAAAATCTTATTTGTCAATAGGTTAATATATTTTTTTTAAAAGTTTTTTTTATTTAAAGTTGACATTATCCATGCCACAAACTTGTAACGTCATAAGACCATCGTATCCAATATTATATGATATGTTGTTAATTAAGAATCTGACATGATTTATCTTAAAATACTCATCTGTTATACTGATGACATTATTAACATTCAATAACGGATTAAAGAATGCGGACACATTGTAAGATGTTTTATTGATTAACGCCTTTCGTAATTCATACTCAGCGCGTTCATCTGCCAAATAATCTGTATTAATATTTGAGTCATTAATAATTGGAGCTACGCGCTCTCCGATTCGCTGTACACAATATGGAGAATTTGGATTTTCGTTTTTCTTAACACTCATACAGATATGGCCATTTACATTCGCTCCGATAACAACAATTGTATTTACAATCGAAGAAAAATCAATATCATAAGAATTACTACCAAAATCACCATTATAATCTACCAAGTGGTCGATGGTCGCCTTGTCAATATCCTGCACGACATCAGATGTAGGAACGAACACCAAATTTCCCTCATTATTATAATATACCTCGGCAGATAAAACATCTGCTATTTGCAATATAAGGCTACCATACGTTGATCCAGCCTGTTCTGTAATCTCTACCGGCATTTTTCTGCCCTTAAATGCTTCGTGATATACAATTTTTTTACTATCTATAACATTCCCATTTCCTATTGGTAACATTAAAATGTCATTAATTATCTGCTCTATCTCAGTTGTTGTTTCAACTGTTGTCGTATATGCTATGGTGCAGGCCTTTCCTTCCAGAAAACCAAACTTATCAACACACTCAATTGATACTTGTTGAGAATTCGATTCGTGTTTTACGGACGTTTTGTTGACGACAAATACGCCCTTTTTGAACCACACAACACATTTTTGCTGTGGGTATTCAATTCCAATTTCAAACAAAAATTTTGTCCCTGTCCATATTCCATTAATAGACGGAGTGTATTTACCATCCCGATTTATAAGAGAAAAGGATAAAGATTTTCTTTGACCGTTTTGATAATTTTCTGAATACGATCCACCACTAACAATATCGTCTTGCGGTAGTTGTCTGCATATTGTCTCATCTGCGTTTAAAAGAAAGATGCGGAATCTGGGGCGGATGATGTTCGTATGAACAATATCGTGTAATTTTTGCATATTTTTAAATTGAGCCACATTCATATCCTGGATTTCGTATTCCACTGTAGCAGACAATATATCTCCGCTGCCATTCAACGGCAAGGAGAAGTCATAAGTATACCTATTCATAATTTTTCACCCAACCTCCTTTAGATATAATATGGTCTGGATAATAAATGTATTATCCAGACCAATACAAAAAAGATATTTACTTATTTCGATATTAGATCAACGATCATCAAAACGCCAACTGGTACCTTATCTAGAACAACAGGAAGGAGTTCTGACATACCATCACGATATATTTTACCGTTTTTATACGCATAATAAGTTGACTCTGTACCATCCCGACTATTTTTAACCGTAAATCCATATCCCAAATTTCCTTCAATTTCTCCATAGTCAACAAGGGTTAAAATTATATTACCATATTCCGTTGTAATAATCTCTCGATTATCCATAGCCCTCCACCACAGTTCGCCGTTTATATATATACCATCACTATTGAATGTACCGCGCTGGACAATTGCTCTAATTTCCTGCCACGTGCACTCGAAGAAGTTGCGAGGTGTGCTCGGTATAATGTTGATAGAGTTAGTTAGAATACGCTCGTTATTTACCAAACAATCATTAGCGTCCTCTATTTTTACCCACGAAAACGAAATATTTTCAGGATAATTTGTCCAATTATTATTAATCTGATCAGAGCTATCTGTTATCTGAACGATATATTTGTTCCCCTTCGGGTCTTTTAAGAGCTTTGGATTTCCAGAATAACAAACATCTCTCCACTTGTTCAACATATCAATTGGTGCATTTGAAGAACCTATTTTTCTCATTCTTTCCTTGTAGCCGCCGATATTTTTGAAATGTAAAGATGTTCTACGATGGAATCTTTCATCATCAATATTGTATTCCCATATAGAGTCAGACAGCAATGCATTAGATAATTCTTTACCGAACAAACATGTAACAGAACCAGATAATGTATTCATCGGACCATGAGAGAACTTCGGGAATTTAGATAATGTCTCTTGTTCTGTTTTTGAGAATTTCTGCTGCGTTTCCCCGGGAGACACATTATATCTAAATCTCCACACGTTATCTTTATCTGTTAAAAACGAATTTTTATCATCAGTCTGTGACAACTCGGTAAGCGTCCAGCTATCCCATTTCGTTTTAATCGAGAACCTATATATATACCAATTATCGCCGGTTTCCATATTAAATGAACGAAAAACTACGGCATATTCATATTCCATATTAGAAGCTATGTTATAATCTGTTATATCAATACCGTTGGAAATTGGTTTAACATATAGACCTCGATATAATCTCACTGGTAATTTAATCCAATAATCTTGATGTGTAGGATTTTTTGTTTCATCCGGGTACCCATTTGGTCTAATTGCCATATAATCCCATCCACCATATGTCACCTTATCATTAATATTATAGTGTTTACCAAGTATATATTCTGGATCATCGACGGAGTCAGTAACTTTAACATCTATCTCTTGCCAAAATTCTTGTACTCCAGGGGTAATATTTGAATTTGGTTTTACGCACATAAACAATCTATTATTATATAACACATAATTTCCAAGCATATACGGGTTGTCATCTGTCCGAGCTTCCCATTGTCCCTGATTACCATTAGGATATACAAGATGTGGCACTATAACCCACTCGTCACCGTCATGCGGTATGCTCCTATTATTGTCTATAATTGATTGATATATCGCCCCGGAATACCTTACCTGAGCACCAAAATTATACATAAGGTGGATGTCCCATTGTTGAACATCTTGCTTCACCTTGAATATGGAAGAACATGCAAACCAATATCTAGAACTATTTGACTCGCCTGGCCTATATGCATTTCTTCTATCCGCGTCCCCCATTGGTATATACGTTTTAATACACATATAGTATCCAGACACAGTAGTTATTCCGCTACTATCCGTATCTTGCACATACACATAATCACCAACGCGATAACGCCCATGTGACGCGCTCCATAATTCCGCCGACTCAATATCTGGCATTGCTATATATGGATTTTCACTAGAAATCTCTCTCCAATAGTTTTCAGATCCGTCTTCACCAGGGACTTTAACATTTCCCTCTGTATTTGGACCGTTGTCAATTAGACAATAATAATGCTTGTCAAGATATTTAACCCTCTCACCAGAAAAATAATCAATTGGCTCGACATATTCCTCTGCGCCTTCTCCGCTTATTTCTTCAAAGTCTATGTCGTCAACCCTATAAAGATCTATAATATCAGAGTCTTCTAATACATAAACAACGTCATCTGTTTTGATATCTTCTAATGACCCACCACTGATGGATTCGGCTGGTATAAACGCATACTCTTGTTCGTCTGTCAATCTTTTCCAGTAACTACTATCTTCCGACGGTTCTGTATTAATATTCTCTTCCAAAGACACCCAATACGCATCATTATGTGTCACGACAGAACCGACGTCATATGTCGTATCATTATCCCATGCAGCAGTCTTGTCACCAGTAGGTTCCGCAACAGATTGATATACATCATAGTCGGATGTGTCTTCCTGCGAATATACTTTTTCAAATCTTCCATAATTAGCAGATGAAGAATATTCGTCTTTCCAAACATCTCTTTTAAAAATTCCAAAAAATGTTGGAAGGATATTTTTTACAGTTATTTCCTCAGACTGTGTATCACAATCAAATTTTGTCGTTTTGATCGCGCCGGACTCTTCGATATCATTGTAAACGCACTGAACATTAATTTGTTTTTCAAAAGACACCTTTTTATCATATGATAAATTCATGTCAATTCTAACAATATACTGCCCATTTTCAAATATATTGAGCGTTTCTTCTATCAGACCACCGTATTTTACGTCTCCAGAGTAATATAAAACTCCGTTTTTATATACGCTCCATTGGTAGTTTACCCACATTTGATGTTGCCCCTGCGAGTATTCTGCAAACAAATCAAACACTGGAGATGTTATTGTGCGACCGTCATCCAAAGGAACTATAATATCACTTCCGAATTCTCTGATACTAAAAGTGCACGTCGGGTCTTGATAATATGAAAACGGAACGTCGTCGCTCTTTTTATAATATGATATGATCTTATACGGAGCATCAATTTTTACAGAGGATCCCTGTGGCTGTATTTCACTTGTATGCAATCTCCAATATGTATTATTAATGTCTCTAATCGACAACTCGTGGTCATATCCGTATGATTTATGAACGAACTTCATGTCTTTACCAATGTCATTTGATGGACGTATATAAACTAAATTTCTAAAATTTTCCAGCTTCGTTGTGTCATTATTTCTATTTTGGAAAATAAGTCCTACTTGATTTTTTAACGGATTTGTACTATTACTATCATAGGTATAAATATCTTTTGGTTTTTCGTTAACAAATTGGAACTGCGTTTCATTAATTCTTGGATATGTTTCACTCTTTTCTGGATCGAAGTCTTTATTATCAATCTCAACATTCTTTCCAGCGAAAGCGGGAGAGGAATCCCCTACTCGAACAACTTTTGTTGACAGCTCTCCCCATGTATCCGCATCTGGCGCACGATACCAACTAACAGTAACACTGTATCCATTGAGTGCCTTATCGAACAGATCCTCTATTGACACATTTTCCCATATCAATGAATTTCGAGACATTGGATCCGTGGTTCCCGATCCATTTTCTTGAACACATTTAAAATATGACCATCCGTTTTGTCCGTGTTCTATAATTCTAGTCGGTATATCTTGTCTTTTTACTATTGTGCCCACTGGATATGAACCGTTTTCTCTTCGTTCCCATGTTTCATATCTGCTCGTCACCTCATCAACAGGTGCAAACAGTGGAGCTTTCGATAATGGTACCCAATAATCAGGGTTAGATACATCAATATCCATGCCAGGTCCTATATGTTGAATAGCTCTATAATATACCCAGCTACCATTTCTTTGTACTTTTACAATGTAACCGGCGCTGTACGCAACATCTATACCCCTAGTCCATGTAGAAACTCTATTAGGTATCTCTATATTTACCGTTGCACCTTTTGAATCTGCGACCGCTGTAAAAATACCATTATGTGGACTTCTTGTATTATGATCTTGGTAATTTAAAGCAATTCGTTCTTGTTGCAGTCCAGAAAATCTAAGACCGCGATATTTTTGAGCATATTGTTCAAGAGACGAAGATCCGACACCTCGTATATGCGTATCCGATAATTTGATTGCCTCTTCGCTAAAATAATAAAAACCATTATCTTTCGGATTCAGTGTTGTCACATATGTTTGCACGCCGTATTGCTCAGAATCACTAACCAGAGTTTCTTGCCATTCCCATGGCACCTCCATATTCGATACCATGTCAACTTTTTGATACACCGTAAGGTCCTCTGGATCATTACCAATTTCGTAAATATAGAACCCGTTTGCTTCTACATCTGTTTTTAATGTCAACTTTTCCTTCTCGGGATATAAATGTCCGAGTTGTGAGTCGTAAGATGTTACGAGCGCTCTATTCCCTATTTGAGTAATCGATGGTATTGTGGTTCTACTTAACCAACCATCAACATTATTCGGATCGACGCCCTGCATATAAATCGGCTGTATATAATATTGTTTTGCAAACTCATCCGACGGGACTGTCTGTATTCTATTTGTAGTAGATCCCATAATAACACCCGTGGCAACCGTCATATCATAATATTGGTTCGCCGTCGGTAGAATAATCCTCCCATCATTGCTCTTTCTTACACCTTGGTATAATTTAATATTCCATGTGTAAGAACTGCCTTTCTTAAACATATTATCACGAGCAGACACTTGATTATTTTTTACAGTTCTACCAATTTCGCTATCTTGTCCATCGACAATAAACGGAATAACCAACGACGACTCGTTTGTTCCTGTGTTTACATTTGGTCCATATTGTCTCAAATATACGGCATAATCATTTATTGAATTACAATACTGCCATAAATCAGAGATGAGCGTTATTGTTTCTGTAAGTTCCGTATTAGCTTTTGGAAAAATAATATCCCCATTATCGTTTTTAAGCTCAATGGAATATGCGGTTACGCCTAAATTGTTTGAATCAATTCTGCAGCTAAACCATATTGGTAGGCTGGTAATATCGCTTATATCAATTCCTGTAAACGACGGTTGCATGTCCGTCGGCTTATATATTGCCATATTAAATAAAAACCTCCTCACTTGTAAAAAAAATAAGCGAGCGGGTGGAGGTTATCCCCCGCCCGCTATAAATTTTTCCGAATAAAAACTATCAAAAAACGACATTGAATGACGTTTTTAATACTTTTTTGCTTTATAAAACCTCAATATTATCTGTTATTCTTCGTTGTGTCAACAACTTGACGTACCTTAATTAAGAATTGATCAAAATCAAAACCTTCATCAACAACAAATTCTGCATGCAACGTGTTGATATTTGTAGAATTGTCTTCTGTACTTCCAGTTGTGTTCTTATCAAATTCAAAATGACTCTCCAAATTACGAATAAGATTAGGAGCTACTTCGCCAAGGTTGTACAAATTACGAGTTAGATCTGCCGGTATAATACCTGTGCGGGCTGGCAATGACGTAAGAGTACCGCGAGGTGTAATAATACCTTCAAGACCAAGTTCATTGATAATAGATGGACCTTGCTGAGATGAGAATGTACCAGAAGAGTATGCGGTACCGATTTCCGACAACTTCTTGTTGTATTCAACACTATTTTTGATTAGACCAATCCACTGATCCGCCGGAAGTTCTCTCATGTCTGGAAGCCCATCATAATAAAAATAATAACCAGTATTGTTATTTTTATACCAGTGGTTCAATAATAAATCCTTTTGCCACGAAACAATATTATCCTTATCTACAAACCCATTATTAGTTAAAACAGATTCGGTATACCCCGTATGATCATTCTCCATTATCAATTGTCCATTATACGATGTGCCAACATATCGACCAAAATATCTGCCGTTTTCACCGTATACATCATCGTCTCTTGCATAATCATTATATGGCACGTCTTCCTTATCAAAATACTGTAAACCGACATATTGCCGAACAATATTTCCATTTTTTGCAATGTCCCGATAATCTATTGGCGCCATAGATTCAGACAAATCAATTTTTGACCCAATGTCATTTCCAATACTATTCAGCCAATCAATACCATCTTTATTCGATTTATAATATTGATCGAAATTTGTATCTGATTTTAATTTTGCCATAGCGTTTATATAATCATCATATGCGGAATTATATGTACCAACGTTTGCCTCGTATGATTCTTTGCTAAACGAGCTACCTATGTTTTCTCTAGCGGAGATTAATGCGTCATACGCCGTTTTCACAGAATCAATATTGCCCTTGGTTACAGAATCCAATTTATTTTGCTGATAATTCATAAACGCACTTGCAATATCATCAGCCGTCAACGCATTATTTTTCCCCAAATCAGCTACAAACGCGCTTGTTAAACCTCCGGTTGTTGTAGTGAATAAATTACCTTCTGTTGCAAGCTGTGTCTTAATATTTTCAACAGCGTTCTCAAGATTCTTCAAATTTGTATTTTCTTCGATATGAGACAATATTTCTTTCTGCTGATTCAACAAATCTAATTGATACTGGATATTTTCTTTATCTCTTTCTCTTTCAAGCTTGTCGAGCTCTTCTTGTGCAGACTGTACGGCTTCTGTGTCGCTTACATATGTAAACCCAATACCCTCGCGATATACACGCTTCTTTTCGTTTTGCGCATTTTCAAGTTTTTCTCTTGCCTTCGCCAAAGAAATAGCTGTTTCACGCGATTTATTTTCGTCGTCAATAGCATCTTTCAAACTTTGTATATTATTAATTTCCAGATCATATAAATGAGTTTGCCATTCAATAAGCTTCTTCTGGATCGTAAGAGCGTAATTTGTTTTCTCGGAGATCTCTCCGACCATTTTAGAAATCCACTCCGCCTCATTAATCATATCGTCTGCGCCCATGAATTTCCAAATACTGTCAATTGTTTGAGATGCCATAATCTCATCTATATTATCTTGCACTGTCTTTGGTAAATCTTCAGATTTTCTACTCTTAATATATTCTTGATATGCCTGCATCGCGATACTATCGCTACCGGCAGACGAGGCGGCCATTCTTGTAGCGACTTCAACGCCAGATCCACCAGCCGCAATAGAAGCAACATTCTTAATCACATTTTCTTGTGAAAAGCTTCCATCAGAACCAAAGAACAAAGACGGCATTGATTCCATAAGCTTAGAAATGGATTCGCTCGAAAGTGTACCATTTTCCGCCAGATCCTTTAACGCCGTATTAAGCGTATCAAACGTTTTGATAAGGTCATCTAATGTACCAGACACTTGCTTCGACCCTACCCATCTCAGGCGATCTGCACTCTCCATAAGCTCCTCATCCGTCATCATTAGGGCATAACGGAATATGGACATGTCCTGAGCACCAAGATTCAATATTTCATCGCGAAGACGTTCAATTTCATCGTCTGCTATATTAATATTTTTTGCTAACGCCTCGAAATTATTTGTTTTAGCCACTTTTACAAGCTCATCAAATGATGTTCCGAATGTTTTAGATAATCTATTTGCGCGTGTTCCTCTTGAACCGTTATAATACTGACCGATGTTAACAGATTCGCCGGTAGACAATAATGCGTTTAAGTTTTCATTTGTGCGAAGAGTTGCCAGAGCTATTTGTCTGAACTCAGAGTTAATCTCGCCACTCGAAGTAAACACAGCATTATCTGGATTTTCTTCTGCGTATTTTTGCGCCCAGCGAATTAACACGCCCTCAAGATTTGCAGCAGTTACATCCAAGGCACTCATTGAAGCGGTACCGGAAGAATAAAACGCTGTTTTTATTTGTCCCTCGCGACGTTCCTTTTCTATCTCGTCAAGCTGGGCCTTATATGCGTTTCTTAATTTTTCGTCCGTTTCATTTTCAATCTTTTTTGCAAGCGTGTATCGTTCAACTTCCTGCGCTGCATACGACGCTTGCGTTGCAAGATCATTTTGTGCCGCAGCCCACGCATCATACAAATATTCATAATCGCCTGTGCGAGCCGAGAGTTTTGCAAGAACATCGTCGTAGTCGTCTGTTGTGCCGAGTATTTCGTGCAACTTATCATTAAACATTGACACATACTTAGCGTTTGCTTCAACATCCTTGTCTCCATTTTCGTCTTTGAATGGCGCCATCGCGTCTTCAAAACTCGTAATCATCGCATTCCACGAATTCCAGTCGGACGACGTCATCTCATCTGTCCCGATATTTATCAAAGACATTCCGTCGCTTATTGCAGAACTCATTTGTTGTAATGCGTCAAGATTTTTCTGCGCCTGTTCCGCTCTTTCTTTCCGAGCGATCTCTTGACCATGGAATAGTCTTTGATACCAGCCGACCAATGTCGGTGTAAGCATGTCTAACGCAGAACCGATCGCAGATCCAACCATACCGCCTATTGGCCCACCTACAATAGTGCCAATGGCAGTCATACCACCATTAAACAACGCCGAAAGACCACCGGCAACGGCTTTTTCTCCACCATATTCTTCATCAGTTGACATCGCCCGCATTACGCCAGATGTAATGCCAACGACAGCACCGGTTGCCAATGCCGAATTTATAGACGACTTACGATTCATCGCGGAGTCGAGTGCATCTGCTGTATTTTTATCCCTGACAACATCTGCGTTATCATCAATCCATTGTGATGTGGATGGGTTATATCTATAATGTTGACCGTTCTGATATATACTTTGCCCCCTCCACCAACTTGCAATATGTGGTTTGCGCGTCCAGTCGGCATATGCGGCGTTTGTATTAAGTTGTTCAAAATCTTTGTTTGACGCAAATCTATTGGCTGTCACATGGCCATTGGCGTCTGTTATACGTATACGCACACGACCCTTTGCCCCGTTATAAAGAACGCCTGGTTTTTCAGCATATTCCGGCGTATTCGTTCCAAGAGCCAAACCAATACCATTTTTAGCTTTATTTGCTACGACAGCTCCTCCTGATGTAGTTTGCCCTCGCATCAATGCGTAAATATTATTAACTGTCTGCCCCACAGAATTAACTGCCTGCGTTGTATTATTCTTGGAACTCATATCGCCGCCAGTTAAAAATCCAAACGTCGATCTACCAAAGCTACGAATAGAAGAGCCAATGCCGGTTGAATTACGAACAGCAGCCATTGCCAATCTGCTACCAGCGAACGTTAAGATGTGATCAAGATTATCGACTAAGGACGCTACGGTTTTTGCGAACGCCTTAATAACTCCATTCGCCTCAAGTTTCTTTGTGAATTTCTCCCATGCAACAGTAATATTATTAATTGCGGCTTCAACAGAATCAAGCTGTTCTTTATACTTAATGTCTGCCATTCCTTTGGAATTCATGGCAATTTCCTGCGCCTTCTCAACCTCATCATATCCTTGAACAAGGACATTAAAGAAGTTTCTTTGACGAGTACCGGCAAACGCCGTGCTAATTGCGTTCTTCGTCACATCGTCAAGGTTGATCCATCTGTCGGACAATTCAGACATAACATCGGAGAAATTCCTCATTTCACCAGTTGAATTTCTGATTTTAATTCCAAGAGGAGATAATACCTTTTCAATATCGTTTATGGATTTAGAAGCACCCTCTCCGTTTTCTTCCATATCAAGAAATGCCCCGCTCTTTACATTACCAAAACGGGACAAAATAGTTTGTAATGCGGTGCCGACTGCTCCAGACTCTGCCTGCGTAACATCCATCATCACAGTAACCATAGAAGCCGTTTCGTCGATATTCATTCTTGCGCTTCTCGCGACGGCAGATACTTTGCTCAGAGCCGTTGCGATATTACCGGCGCTCGTTGCGTATTTAAGGTCCAAAGAAACGAGCTTATCAACGACAGACGATGCCTCCGACGCTTCTAATTTGAAACCCTTTAGTGCGGAGGTTAAACTCGAAGTCGCCGCACTCGCATCCATCATACCAAGTTTAGATAACTGGATAGATGCGGTGACAAGTTTTTGCGACTCTTGAATTGTATATCCTTGTCTCAGCCATTCAATTGTAGCCTGCGCAACTTGTGTTGTTGTTGCGCCAAGCTGCTTTGCCAAATCAATATAAGTATCAAGATATCTTTCCGCCTCTTTTCTAGATTGCCCAGTGACGATTGCGACATTTGTCAAAACCTTATCAAGCTGTTTCGTCATCTCAATAATCTTTTTAATTTGTTGCGGAATACGATAAATGACTTTATGTGCAATATTAAAATTGGTTAAGGCATATGTTGATCTTGTAATATCATTAGCAAGAACATCCCAGAAATTATGTTGACCCTTTAAACTCACATCAACTTGTGCTTTGCTCATTTGTAACTTCCGCTCATATTCTTTTTGCATCTGTGAAACTTCTTGTTGAGAATAATTTTGCAACAATCCATCTATCGCGCCTTGAACATCCTCTGCCTTTTGCTTCTTCATACCCAATAGATTTTGATAAGTCGAACGCTGTCTTTGGTTAAGAGCGGTATTTGCTTGTTGCTGTAATTTATATGCATCCGTCTCTAATCCAAGAAGCTCTTTATACAATCGCGCTACCTCTTTATCGTCGCGTTTAGCGTCTTTATCCTTTTGCTTTGCGTCTGCAATCGCTTTTTGATATTTAAGTATCTCTTCGTATTTTTTTCTTTGCTCTTCAAGTTGTTGCGTTTCCTGTTTAGACAACTGGATACTCTGAAGTTTCTGCTTGATAGCAGCCACACGGCCTTCTTTTACCTTGTATTCTTCAGAATCATCAGCTATCGAGGCTAACTCTTTTTTAATATTATATTCTTCATGCAATAAAGCTGATGCCTCGGTAAATTCAGACGTCTTACTCGGTGCGCCACCACTACTTTTTTTACCCTTTACATGATACTTAGACGGTGGTGTACTACCACCAGTAGCGAAATTAATTTGTTGATATTGCCCACGCACAAGATCGACTGCGTTCTTTATTAGAAACTCTTTTTCCTCTTCTGTAAGAGACCCCTCACCTAAACCGTTATTCCATTTCTCCATTATCACAGACATAATTGGATCGTTAATCCAGTCACCTGTTAAATTCGGATTAATCTCCGATGTCGTAATACCACTTGGTTTAGCCTCTCTAATTCTAAAGCGAAAATGATTAAATAGTTTTTTCTTCTGATCGTATTCCAGTTTCTTGAGCTTGCTAAACCTCTTAGGATCTTGATCGTCACCAACGCCAAGGTTCGTTGATAAAAACTTTAATACATTATCAAACCACTTCTGTGTAAATTGAATTGGGTTTCCCTCTGCGTCACGATATTTCTCTGTAATGTCTGTGAAACTGTTTAATGAATCAAGGTCGGTAGTTATCTTGCCGCTTGCCAATGCAGACGCAATGTCAATAATAATTTGACGCTCGCCACCACCATAGCCACCAACAACCTGTAATATCTCATGTGGCTTAATACCATCCGTATCAGACGATCTTGTTTTATAGTCAAGAATAACATAATTTGCTTCTTTTTCCCCGTTAGCGCCTGTTGCACTCTCGACATATTGCGTATCTATATGCCCAGGATGCCATTTTCCCTTTCCGTCATAAAACGCGACATCCGACTCTGTAATAACGTGAGTACCAGGCATCTTATTATACAGCGCTTCTTTACTATATCCAACACCTATTTTAAAAATTTCGTCTATTTTTTGCTGGAGCTCCTTTTGCCCATCGGCTGACGGCCCATAAAACAAACCAAGATAATCTTTAATACTTTTTATACCACCATGTTGCCCGTCACCATTCATTAAAGAATCGTATAATTTCTGCAGTTCTTGATCGGAGCCATGACTCTTTACGAAAGTGGCAAGAGAACCCCAGTCGTGCACATTTGGATTTTCTGTGGCGTATTTTTCCGCTATAAGCGTCATAATTTGCGATACCGCGTGCGCCGCAGTACCTCTATCTGCACCGGCTTGATATTGGCGTGTACGCTCAAAATCACCCTGCGACATACCAAGGCGATTTAAAAAATCTATCTCGTCTTGATCTGTAATTTCCTTTCCGTTCCTTTTCCAAACACGCTTCCCTTTTTTATCTTCAAACTCATAATCTCTATATTCATCATTATAATAGGTTGAAAATTTTTTAGTGTTCCATATCTTAGCAAGGTATTTATTCTGCGGAGTAAATTGTTCATAGTTGCTATCGCCAGCAAGGATAGCGGCAAGACTTGTGACTCTACTACCTCTTTTATCTAGATCTCCTTTGCCAGCTTCGGCATTTGCAAGCACAGCCCGCATATTATTATATGCTTTACCCGTGCCGCGAATTGCTTTCGCTTCTGCATTCGCAACTCGCGTTTTATATTTTTCCAGTTCTATTTCTTTCTTTAGTGCCTCAGACGCTAAATTTACTCTCTGACCATAATAATCATATGCGGCGGCGCCGTTTAACATAGACTCGTTTAATTGGTCTATGGCAGTTCCTTGCGCACCTATGGTATCTAACCATCTTGCTTCGCTAAATGGGTTTTGCGGAATAGTTAGAGCATGCTCAGGGTCTCTAGCATTTGGCAACCCGACGCCTTCACTACCAATTTTCATCGCATCTGCGCGTTTAATGATAGCCATTAGTGTTTCTATCGGAAGCGACCCTGCTTTATTCGCATCTAAAAGATTACCATGATCATCATATTCCCACAAATATTTTTGAAGGTCGTCACCAGATAGGTCTTTACCAAAGTTATCCATTAGCCATTTATTACCAATGTAGTTGCCTTTCGCATCCCTCATTAGTGCTATCTGTGCTAACGCTCTTTGAATTTGAATGCCATCAAACACACCGTCTTTCAACAGGATGCCACGAACCCTTTCGTCTTTTAGCATATCCATCACGCCATAATTCTTCGTACGATCAAAAACGTCTGCTTCAATTGAACGTATTTCCGTCATGGCATCCGTGACAGCCTTTGTCAGAGTATCATCATCGACAAGAGAAAGTGCCTCTTCATCTGTCTTCCCTTCAAACATTGTTTTCCATTGATTGTCTTTTTCAAGACGCTCTCTAATATGTTTGGAAGAAATGCCTTCCTCTTCCAATTTATTAAAAATGGTACGGTATATTTGACCAACGATAGCTTGTTCCGGATTGGACGGATCATAATTTTTTTCATCCCATCCTGCTTTGGCAAGCAAATCGCGAACACCAGTATTCACATATGAAAATGGACCAGTCCCGCCTTTATTCATTGCGTTGACAATGGTTGCAATCTTTGCACCTATTTTATTATTGGGCAGTTTTTCCGCGTCGATACCGACGTCACCACTATTGTTTTTTGCCATCTCTTTATCGCCGAGCATTTTCGCTATCTGTCTAAAATATGCTACCTTAGCCTCATATCCGGCAAAAATTTCATCAACCTTTTGCTTAAATACTTCATCTTTTGACAAACCGCCACGCTCTTCGTCTGTCATTTTGTTAACTTCGTCATGTACAGAGCGAAGGTCACGCATGACATTGGAGAACGTATTATGGTCAAGGTCATAGTCTGTCTTATTGCTTAGTGCCATCTTCGATCCAAGAACAGCCACGCCCTTGTCTATGTCGTCTGACACATTCAAAGTGGCGTATTTAATATCTTGCCCTTCAAGCGCAGGGACGCGCTCGCCCCTAACAATAAGATTATTTTTCCAATCAACACTTTTGCCGTAATCGAACGCCTTGTTGAATGCGTCTGTACCACGCTTATACGAATTCACAAGCTCATCTACAAGCTGTTCGGCATTCAAATTCTTTGCGGCATCTTCACCAAAACGATGTCTATATTGCGCACGCAATTCGTCCAAATTGGTCCCAAGTAGTTTACGTGCCGTGTCTGTATGGACAGTAACGCCATACATAGATTGTTCTGCCACATATTTTAGATACGGGTCCGCGTTCGGATCGTTTGCAGTTGCATCTGCGGCCGTCATATTCCCGCCAACCATTGCTTTGCCTACGGATCCAGGTAATCTCACAGATGTGGTTTCGGTTTGTATAGCTTTCTTGTGGTCTGTCGCTTCATTAAACGCTTTTGTATAAATCTGGCCAACGCGGTGTGAAATATCGTCATCACTCTTTCCTTCTTTGAGGTCCTTGATCAAATGTAACATTTCTCCTTGCGTTTCGGCCTGTGTATAAAAAGTATCACCAGTTACAGATTGCTCCTGTTGTGGCATCATCGATGTTACGAATACGCCATTACCAGAATAATTTCTCTTTCGTCCGTCCATATAATTAAAACCGCCTGGCGTATTTACAATTATTTCAACCTCTTCGTCGTCTTTTAAGCCATTCTTTGCTCTGTATTTCGCTACCGCCTTATCAATTACGCTATAAATTGAATTATCGTATGCTTCCTGTTTAATTTTACCATTCTCCATATCGTCTGAGGTAAAATTAAACTTTATTGTATCGTCTATGGTACTTAAATCGATATCATTACCTGTACCAACACCGATTTTTATACTCTTACCAGTGTACGAAGCGACATCTTTAACGTTACTTGTATTCGCTATATCCTTTTCAATCGCGTCTTTACGAGCTTCTGCCTCCTTATATGCTTTGGACGACTTATCAGGAGATAATACACTCAGTTCATGCGCAACTGCCGCATCAACAGCTTTTTTCGTATCTGCGTCTGGAGTAAACGCTTTGGTGGATGCTCCGGCATTTTCTACCGCTCTACGTTCACGCTCTCCGTATTTCGAGTCGTTCGTCCATTCAAAATCGCCGTAACGATGTAACGTGGAAGCCATAAATTCAAAAACACGATGATCTGGATCCGGATCCGATACATTCGTCTTTTTTTTCATCCAACCCATTTGTTGTAATAACACAACAAGCTGCTTCATTAAATCCGGGCGCTTCCATATGTCTGAATTACTATCCACATATGCATTCCCTTTTTTATCCAATTTTATAATTTTGCTAAGTAGTTTATCTTTATTATTCTTTTCTGCGTCTCGAATGACCGTCATAAACTCTTTATCGTTTTTATACAATTGTCGATACGCCTCAATAACAGCAGCAATTTCTCCTGGAGCATCTTCGGTTTTACCAGATGAGGCCTCTTTCAGTACATCAATACGCATCTTTTTGATCTGATCCTCCGAGAATTGGCCGGATTTTCTCGCTTCATCCCTCATCTTCTCTGTCAACATGTCAAAGAAGGCCTCGTCCATATTCTTTCCCTTATTCTTTCCGTCGGAGTTTACAAGCGATGATACGTGCGTCATACCGCGATCGCCCATACCATAATTCGTTCTAAAATCAGATGTTTTTAAAGATTCTTGTACCTTAAAACGGATTTTTCCGTCAACCTCTTCGCGCTCGACACTGGCTGCGTCAAAGTCTATACCATCCATTAAGTATGAAGCAACTAATTTATTCATAGCGTCATCGGATAAATTCATGACGTCTTCTGGCGACATTCCTGCATCCATAATGGCGCTATGCGCATATTCGCTCCACTCTTCTGGCGTCATGACTTTCGAATATCTATCGCGAATACCATAGTGCTGTTTAGCAATACGCGGGTCCATTTGGTGCATATTTTTATTTAGGCCACCAGCAAGCATTTTTTCCGCCATCCATCTATCGGCATCTTCTCGCGTCCACTCACCATTTTTTACCTGTTGATCGGCAAAGTCTCTTGCCATATCAGAGAAATCTTTTTCTGTCATACCAACAACATTATACAATGTTTCGTCGGCGCTGTCTTTATCATAATTCTTATCTACTGTGTTTAAATATAATCTATTACGTTGCCCTGTCGTATTCTTATACTCGTCGCGAGCTGTCTTCGCTTCGTCTGATAATTTTACGGCTTGTGCACCCTGCGCTGCGTGTTTACCAGAGTTCTGCCCAAGCTTTGTGTACCATTCTTGTATCATGCCACCAACTTGGAACATACGACCAGATCTTTGACCGACGGACGCAAGGTATTGGAACATTGGCATTTTTGCCATCTGTTGAGCAAGGTCCTTTAGCTCACTGTCTTCAAGAATATATTTATAATTTTCATTTGTTTCGTCTATACCGAACCCTTGGCTATAGGCTTGGACAATATCCCACATGTCCTCCGCGAAGTTTTGTTCTCTTTCTGCGTCATTCTTACCGCGACCGTAATTCGCGCCACGTTTTTTCGCCCTCGCTTTAAATTCCTTAAATTTCTGTGCGAACAGCCTATCGGCGGAAAGACGACCGGCAACAAGGGACATTGTGTCTTGATTTACACCCATACCGCCCCATTCAATACCGGATTTGCTGACTGCGGCTTTGGCCTCGTCGTTAATATTAGATACAAACGACGTCCCCTCCAACACATCTCTTACGCCATAAGAAACAGCGCTCTTTACATTTTCTGTTGTTAAATCGCCGCTGAACTTGCTTAAGCGATCAACTACGTTGATCAACATCGCTTCCATCGCCGTCACTAATTTTAGGTTTCCATTGACTTCCGTTGCGATAAGATCATTCGAATATTTGATACCATTGACATCCATTAAAACGCCATTTGTATCTTCTATTGCACCCTTATAAGATAGCGGTATATTAGGAGCAGAACGATAATCAAAATATTCATTACCAGCAGCATCTACCTTCTTATATTTTGACTCGTCTTCCGGACGATAAATTGCCATGTGCGATTCGCCCGTTTGTTCATCCATACCGATTTTATACGTTAATCCCTTGCTTTTAATTGCCTCGACGACCTGATGAAGAAGATTGGAAAGATTTTGAGAATCACCGCCAGCATACTCCTTTATTTCGTCTTCGGACATACCGCTATCGGCCCACAATGTTTTAAGACGCTCAAGGATATGCGAACCGTTTTTAATATTCTCTGGTAATCTATTAAGGAATTCATCTATATTATATATTTCCTTAATGTTTGGTTTTGCTTGGTTGGAAGTAGTTATTGTTGGATGCAGAGCTTTTAATCCTTCCTGCCGTTCATTATCTAAGACACTATAAGCGCCATTGTCAATCTTAGCAAGACGATAAAACTCATGCGACGATAAACCACGAAACCTTGCTTCCAACACATCCTGAGTGATTTCATTTACGACATCTCGAATTTTATTGATCGCATCGCTATCAATAGGTCCAGATTGTGAGAAAGACGCGATTATCTTAGATGCCATTTTACCTCTAATCTTATCAAACATTTTAGAAGTTATTTGACTGACATCAAAACCATCGACAGAACGACGAACCCCTTTGCGAATAAGTTTGTCTTGTACTCTATCAAATGTCTCGTCTATAAATTCCTTAATTGAATCCATATCTTCTGGTGTAAACCCATATGCTGTTTCTATATTCGCAACAAGTTCTTTTTTTCTTTTAGCTAATTCGCTAAAATCAGAAATACCAGATGCTGCTTCACGCGCTTGTGCTCCAATAACAGATCTAGTCGTACTCTTCAAAAAATCGCTAAGTTTAAAATCTTCACCAAGCTTTTTGGAGTGCATCGTCATTTTCATAAGATCCTCAAAATCTACACCTTGTTCTTTTGCAAAATCTCCTATTAGCTTCTCCAAATCGTCTTTGCTCTTAATTGATCCTCTACTTTGCGCAATTCTGGTCTGCAAATCTTTTTTTACAGTCCATTTTTTATAATTAAGCGCCTTATTAAGAATCTCGTCGATGTTTTCATCGCTAAGACCATTTTTGCGCAACCCGTCTCTGGTTTTTTCGTCATTAATATAATCCTGAAAATCACCGAGAGTATTATTTCCAGCGTAACCCTCAACAACTCCACGGACCTCTTTATATGCTTCACGCTGAATCTGTTCAATGTGATCCTCCACAATAGACGCACTACGAGCAAGCGCTCCTTGCAATCTTGACAACTCGCTGCTATATGATCCACCCGCGTTTCGTTTACCTGGTGTAATGACATGTAACGGATCTTTGTCTATACCGGTTTGACGAGATTTTCCCAAAAAACCAGAAATAGAAGCTAGCCCTTTTCTTAATTTTGGTAAATTAGTCTCTGCGATACGTCCTGTTTGATCCGCCAAATAATCACCGAAATATTCAAAAAACCTTTGCAAATGCTCCATTTCTTCGTCTATTGCCGCCATTTCTTCTGCATTATTTTTGTCGGCATTATTTCTATCAATTATGTAATTACCAATTCTGTCGGCCATATTACTAAAAATATCGACAAAATCTGCTATACTTTCATCATATATATCCTTATCTGCGGACGACGACACTTTGTCAATCGCACTGTCTATAATATTAACAAAGTTTCTAATAGCCATTTCTTCATTTGAGAACATATTATTTTGCATAAAAATCCTCCTAAAAATACAAAAAAACATACTAAAAAACGCCCTTCAAGGTCGTTTTTTTAACTTTTTTCTTAGATAAAACTAAGATTTTATTTATTTTACGTCAAAAAACCATACGATCACATATATTCACATTATAATTACCAAAATATACATAATCGTATGGTCTTTTGACATTAACCTGTGTGGCGCGAGATCATCCCGCGCCACGTGAAACAAAATGCGTGCCATATTTTCTTATCATCAATATAATTTCTGAAGGTAAATAGACACCTTCGCACCATTCGGTAGCATCGGGCAATCAACACCGAGCTTACCCTGATATTGTAGCATATAATCCTCATCACCATTGCGTCCGAGCTGCGTAGAATGTGTAACGTCAAAAGTTGGCAAATTATCTTCGCACAACATAACAGTCATATCGTCACCGCTCATATAACAGAAATGGTTCGCCGTATAACCTATTGGTGCCTCGTCTGCAAAAAGACCTGTAATTGTTACAATTAGATTATATTTACCCGCAATCTTAAAATCAGACGGGAACAAATACGCAGGGATTGTTGCATTGAAATAACCAACCTCTTCCTCTGACCCATCGTATGTCATTTCGCAATCTCTAATAACGGTAATGATAGACGATTCTCCACCGCCACCTTCACCCGTAATAATATTGTTACCAACGCGAATTGCGGGTGCACCATCTGCATTTGTTCCAAACGCAATGTCGGTACTTGCGTCAAGACCACCATTACCAGTGGTGTTAATTTCCCATACCTCATTAATTAATTTGTTACTATCCATTTTGATTTTTTTTCTCCTTTTTAAAAAAGTGATTAAAGGAGTACGGGGACGATACCCCGTACTCCAAACGTAGAAAATAGTATATACTATTCTTTCTTTATATACAGATTTATTTATCTAAAATTTTTCTTTCTAATATCTCTAATCTACGTTTGCTATCTTCTAATTCCGCTTCCAAAGAAGCTCTTTTCTCTTTTTCTTTTTGCACCTCATTAACTAGAAGCGCGATAAACTCTCCGTATCTCAATCCACCGTCTCCATCTGGTTTTTCCGGATCATCAAGAACATACCCAGCAAATTCAGATGTTGATATATGTGACGCATCCATAGCATCGCGAACTTCATCAAGAATAAATCCGCAGTGCTTTCTGCCACCCTGGCCGTCTATTAACTCATAAGATCTTGGTTTCAAGCGATCAAACATATCGCTATATTTATTTCCAATGTCCTCTATATTTGTCTTATGTAAACGAGACGACGTCTGAATGGTGCTATTCTGTGCGTATACATCAGCCCATACACGACCTGTATATCCAAGATGATATGAATTTGTAGAGTCTGGTATAATGGAAGTTTTTGAAAAAACACACGATTGCGCCGTTCCACTCTGATAAGATGTGGAAAGAGTTGGCAACGATAAAGAAACACCTTGACCAGTATAAGTAGTACCTCCAACGGTAGTTATACCCCTCAATGATCCACGAACAACAATCGTTCCCGTATATTCATAATGCTGACTCGTGCCAGTTCCAACGCTTCTCCACGACGCATCTGCGTCCGGGTGGCTTGGAAACATAACAGACACAACGTCATTAACATCGTGAGTAATTAATTGCGTGCCAATCACCTTAGACATTCTTGATCCAACCCAGAATGATATATATACGCCACTTGTATACTGCCAGTACGACATGTTGGCTGGTTTACAAGAGATTACATATTTTATCTCGTTTGTTCCAAGAGAGGAGTCTGTTGATGATGTTGAATACACGACGCTTGCTGTTGCAGTTGTTGTGCTCGGTATACCACCAGATTGGTATCTTTGTCCATTACTTTCAATAAAATCAATTGCGGCGTTTTTAACAGCAGCTTTATTAAGATATGTGTTCTTAGCAACGCTCATATTACCAGCGAATCCAGCATCCGTATTACATACGAAGTTATCGGCAGTCACAGATTGTGCCGCAACAGCTCCTGACACATAGGCGTCATTTGCAATCATATGACCGTCATTATATACCATAAACTGGTCATTGTCATTATATTTAACAGAAATTGCGTTACCGGACGCACCTGCATCAGATTGTAAACCAACAAAAGAACCGCTTGATGACCCCTTATAAATTTTATTCTTATCAACCGACCAACCGGCAATCTTAACAGTATGGTTTCCTGCATCTGCTGAGAACATCGATTCTCCCTGCGCTGGATCAACAACATTAATTTTGTTTGCCGTAATACTTGTAGCGGCAATTTGTTGGGCAGCCAATTGCTTAATTTCAGCCGATTTCGCATTTATAACTTGCGCTTGAACATTATCAGCAGTCAAAATTTTTGTTGTAATCTCATCAGCGTGCAAAACACCGGTATCTATATTTGTAGCCTTTACATCACCAATAACGGCGCTCTGGATATCTGCATAATGCGCTTGTAAATTATCTGTTGTAAGTAATTTAGTTTTCATCGCATCCGCCGTAACAATCGAAGCAGCCACACTTTCCGCGCTGATTTGTGTAGCAGTAATCGTGCCAGTCGCTATTTTATTACCATTGATATGAGTCCCGTCGTCGCTATAAATATTGTTTTTTATATCAGACGCATCATCAACAATAACGGCTGTGTAAGTCGTGTCAGACGGATTTGCCCACGTCAGTTTGTATCTCGTATAAATAGTGGTTCCCTTACTCCACGTCGGTCTTGTTGTACTCCAGTTAACTTGGTTCGTACTGAACTCCTGCACCATATTTGTAACAGACTTACCTGTTGCGCCAGTCGGTCCAGTTGCACCATCTTTACCATTTGTACCGTTGGTACCATTTGCGCCCGTTGGTCCCTGTGGTCCAGTTGGTCCTGTCGCACCATCTTTACCATCCTTACCATTTGTACCATTAATACCGCTCGGTCCGGTTGGCCCGGTAGAACCAGTATCGCCATAAACAGCAATAAGCAAAACTGTCGTTTGTGTCTGTCCGTCTGTATATGTCACAACTTCCTTTTGCCATAAATACTTATTGGTCGGACTCATTGTCGGCATTGTTGTACTTGTAATTTGACTTGCCTCTGGTGCTGTCGAAGTTGTTGTTACTTTATATCTATAATCCATAGAACTAATGCCTTTACCGTCCTTACCATTTGCGCCATCCTTACCATTTGTACCGTTAGTGCCATTAGTTCCTTTATACGAAACAGAATACGATTCTGTTTTTGATCCGTTTGAATAATTTACTATCGTTTGTGTCCACAAGTATTGTCCATTTGAAACAGACGGAACCGTTGTACTCCAAGTACCAGTAGGTTTAGTAGTACCACTATTCCCCGCCTGATATTTAATTGAGGTGGATGTAATCGTTACGGACGTACCTGCCTCGCCTTGTATTCCTTGGTCGCCCTTTTCGCCATATGCCGCAAGAAGAACAACAGTTGTTTTGTCCTCCACATTCGGATCAGTAAAATCGACAACTTCCTTTTGCCACAAAAATCTATTGCTTGATGTCGGCATTGTCATTGTCAAAGAAGTAACAGCAGATGCTTCCGGTACGGTAGACACATTGTTAGTTAAATAATAATATGTGATACTATTAATGCCATTACCGTCGTCACCTTTATCACCCTTATCACCAACATATTTAGACCATAAATAGAGAGACTTGTTGGTCGGAGCAATTGGTGAATCACTATGAGCAATGCCTATGTACAAAGTATATCGTGTTGGCTCTGTTACAAAATTGCTACCGTCAGAATTTGCAGAATATCGAATATGTGTATAAGAAGAAACACCATCCGACCCAGCCTCTCCCTTTGTCTTGCTCCACGCATAATCGGAGTACGCAGTTGATTCAATCGGGGTTGTTTTATTATACGCAATACCAATGTACGATTTCCCTGACGGATTGTCGCTCATACCACTTGTTGGTGTGTCCGCATATTTTATCCATGTATAATATGTAACGCCGTCATCTCCAGGTACACCCTGTACGCCCTGTTCACCTTTTGTTTTTGTCCACGCATAATCTCCTGGATTCTGGCTATCATATTCCTCGAAGTCGGTATATTGACCTATATACGTCTTACCAACACTATCGGTTGTACTAAAGCCCTGTCTGCCGTCTTCGCTTGTTGCATATGCGATATGCAAGTAACTAGTTTTTCCATCTTCACCATTTACACCTGGTATACCACGCTCTCCTGGCTGACCCTCCATTCCCTCAAATCGCGACCACGTATATTTTCCCGGGTCTGTTGAGTCTTGTTGGGTATAGTCAACATATGTACCAATATACTTATTTGGTGTTTCACTCATTGGCGTTCCGCTTGCATTTTCAGAATATTTAATGTGGAAATATGATGTTTTACCGTCATCACCGTTTGTACCAGGTATACCTTGATCACCCTTTGGACCTTGTAACCCTTGTAGTCCCTGTTCCCCTCGTGGTCCACGAATTTCACCACAATCCTTAAAAACATCTGGGAGCTCTGATAGCATTTGCAGATGACCATTTTCATCAATATATCCGTCGCCAATTTTTGTACATTCCGCCCTTGACGGCTTAACAGCAATACCAGTTCCGTCTTTACCATCAACCGCCTGTATTTTTACAGGGTTCCCCCACGTGTTGCCACCATCGTATGTATACGATCCGTAAAAATCATGCTCTGTATCGTTTGTCTTATGCCAACCACTTACGCTGGTAGATGGGTAACTATCATACGATGTTCCGTCGGACGGCTTTGTAATATATTCTCTCGCATACAATATGTGCGTCGGGCTGCTTCCAACTCCCCAGCTAATACTTCCGTTCAGTCTAACATTGCCAAGTGTGTCAACAATAAACTGATCGTTTACATTAATATCGCCCTTGAATGTAGCTGCCCCGTCTGATGTAATCTTAAAATTCTTAGATGTCAATTCGCCATTTGTCAAATCGAACTTCGTACCATGAGAAGAAAAACCGCCTGTCCCCTCGCTATAATTACCAGATTTAATAGAACCTGTTGTAATACGATCTCCAGAAATTGTTGTCGAACCACTTGCGCCAACATCATAGGGTTTCAAGAACTTTGTCGTCCCCGTCATCACAATTTTGTCGGCATTAATATTAACAGAACTTCCAGATTCATTTATAGCTGTTACAATCGACGCAGAGTTAATTTGTTTATCGTCTGAAACAACAAGCGATACTTTTGCACCGGCTTCTTCGGCCTCTGTTTTAATAGATGCTATTTGCCCCACATCATCTTCAACATCGGATTTCCAGCCTGACACTATATCAACCTCTGATTTTGCCGCATTGGCAGTCGCCGTAACATCAGCGATGCTTGTCGTCGCATCGTCTTTCCACTCCGATATAATATCAACGCGAGCTTTTGTATCGTCGGCGAGTTCTCTAATAAGGGCAATGCTCTCTATGTTGCCACTATCTACGTCGCCCTTCCATGTTACAAGATTATCAACCTCTGCTCGTGTTTCGGTTGCCATAGTTCTAATATTAGCGATACTCTCTATGTTACCACTATCTACGTCGCCTTTCCACGCAGCAAGAGTTTCAACCTGCGCTTGCGTTGCGTTGGCCAATTCAGTGACGCTTGCGATACTTTCTATCTCTCCTCGGTCAACCTGGCCTCTCCACGCAGCAAGCTCTGTAACCTGCGCTTGTGTTGCGTCCGCCTTTTGATTAATAGTGGCGATGCTTTCGCTCGCTGCTTCCTTCCACATGGTCAAACTTTCTATTTCAGACTCGTCCTCGTGCATACGCGCACCAATTGACGCATAGCTTCCGCGAGCATTAACAATCTCGGCCGATATAGCGTCTGCCGTTTGAGAAATCGTGGAAATTAATCTATTATTGACATTACTGCGAAGCGTTGCCCGCTTCACCCAAGCACCATTAAGAACTCCATATAACGTATCCGCATCATATTTATTATCATTGTATAATACGTCAGATGTGGGCACCCAGTATTTTATCGAACCAGTTGGGTTTATATATGTATCTGAAAAACTAATCAAATTAGAAGCAGAAATAGACCAACCGTAATCATTCCCCGTCCATGTATAATAATATCCCTTTGTAAAAGTATATGACGGCGAATCAGACACTGCATATTTTTCTGTATATGAATATACGCCATTTATATCATCCGGGTCATATGGAACATAAATAGCATTTTTTTGTATAATATTATCAGCCTGCTCTTTATTGTATAGACCATATGATTGAGAATATTTGCCAATGGAATATGCGTCAATACTAGCAACAAGTGTCTTAAAAGACTGCGCCGTCTTTTCGATGGCGGCAGTATTCTCTTCTGTGGCTGTGCGAACCGTTCTTATTTCTGTTTTTGTGCCCATATTTTCAACGATATATTCGGCACCGCTCATTTTTTCTCCTGTTTCTGGATCTATTGGCTCCCATTTTGTAATAGGTTCAACTTGTTCTTTAAGTGTATTGACATTTGATAACGCAGTGTTCGCCTGTTCTTTTGCTTCTTTACTCTTTTCCTCCGCTACTTTAATAGCATCTTCTGCTTTTTCATATGCGCTACCCGCTGCCTGATACGCGCTACCAGCTGCCGTCACGGCTGTCGCCGCATCTGTAATCGCTTGTTTTGCGTCCTTTAACGCATCATCTGCTGTTTTTTTTGCCTTTTCCGCTATCTCCCTCGTCTCTATAATATCAGTACTATTAAAAGAATTCAGGTGTTTAATAGAAAACTTTGCTTCCGTTCTATCTAATTCAATAATAACATACTTAAAAACATCATCAGTATTAGAAATATTAATATAAGAAAACCACTGAAACATTATCGGGCTTCCAGAAGATATTTTAACATTTGACGCTGGATAAAATTCAATAAAATTATTGTTTGTTTCCAATACAATAATGCAATTTTGATTTTCGATAATAAAATCAATAGCATCGGCGGTTGACATCTCTGTCGGTTCGATGAGCGCCCCATCGATATCTATTGATCCACCGTTAGAGAATTTAAAAGAAATTTTCTCTTGAACTGTACCTCCACCGCCACCTTTTGACGTGAACGTTATATCTCCTATTCTAAGAGCTGCATCTCCTGTGGCAGTCGTCCCAAATTCAATGTTAGATATATTCTCGTTATCACCAATATTTTCTGCGTTGATTTCCCATATTCTTTGATGTATCTTGTCCATATAGACACCTCCTTATATAATAATAACCCTTGCTGTTATCGTAACGGTTGGCGTATATGGCGCAACGAACGTCAGCGTCCCGTCCCCATGCCCGGCACACTCTATACCACCATCTATATAATCAGCGACAATAATACTTTCCGTAGTTACACCATCCACAGACTTCACGCATGTCGTTTCGCCAGACCAATCAGACGGAGCGATAGTGATTAACCGTATATCAACTTTATTCTGCTTACCAGCATCTATTTCGTCTTGATCCGCCGCAGTTCTATAGGTATCTGGGATTGACTGAAGGGCGCTATCCGCTTTGATCAGTGAGATACGAACATCAGACGATAAGTCCGTCTTTGGTATGCCATCAACAGGTTTGCTATATGTACCCGTATTTTTTGTAAACCCCCAACCGCTAATAGTGTCCTCCGTAATTAGCGTTAATTCATCAAGTTTTGCCTTGAGACTGTCTGTAAAGTCATTGGTTGACAAATCTTTCCCCGTAACTTTTTTAACATATCCAGCAAGTGTGTTCGCGAGCGTGGTCGTTGTTACATAGTTGGACAAATCAACCGATAAACCCAATTGTTCCCAACGGTCTGTTTGGCCATCATTTAACCATATATAACCAACGGACTCGTCTACAACATACCACACATCACCAATTACATTACCACTTACCGGTAACGCAGTTTTGGTTGGCTTTGAACCTTTAAGTGTAAATACAGAACCAATACCCAAATCACTAGCCGTTAATACGACAGCGCCTTTCTTCCCGTTAACAGAAAGAACTGGTACAGATTTTAAAAATCCTTGCCGCCCAACCCACGTTTGTGTTGCCATATCGGAAATTGCATTTGGCTGTACTGCCGTTAGACCTGCCGCTGCTCCGCGAATAATATCGTCTAAGTTATCTATTTTATCTTGTTTGTTGGTGTCAATGTCATTAAGTGCAGACCACAGCCCCGTTATTGCACCTATTGGGTGCTGGTCTACGTCATCTCTATGCGAAAGCTTCCTGTGATCCGTAACACCAACACCACCAGATGAAAATATATTATTTCCGATTCTTAACGCAGTGTCTTTAGACTCCGTTGTCCCAAACTCAATATTTGTAACATGATCACCGATGTTATCCATGTTGGTAACGTTAATTTCCCATATTGTTTCTACGATTTGACCACTCTTTATCTCTTCGTCTTCCCCATCGTTGTTGTTATTACTATCATCGTTGCTATTAAGAAGAGCCGGTTTCACAGCAGAAATAATATTTGGTGCGCTAATGCTTTCATATTCGTGCACTTTCATAAGCTTCGAATTAAACGCCGAGCCAATATTATTATCTACATTCGTTACAACAATATCAGACTTATCTGCTTCACTATCTGATTTGCTGTTCTGTATAATTAGATCGTCTTGATTTTGATAGACTAACGATGTGATGGCTGGTTTAACAACGCCAGATATATTCTCGCTGTTTTTGACGGTTGCGACGTCCGTTATAACGATGTCGCCATTTAGAATTTGTGTTAATTTTGACATATTAAGACGACCTATCCTTTCTTTTTTATTTTTTTTTAAAACAAATATTTTATATAGTGAACTACCACGAAACTAAAGATTTCGTGGTTTTCTTGACACTATCCTATAAAACCAAATCACATTGGTGTTGTTTTCGATATTAAAATGCGTAGGCCTGTTTAAAGGCCCACGCATACATATATAATTAATTCATAACCATTGACATTTATTATAGATTTTTATTTTAATGGTATTACTATATAGGCGTGTCTCCGTCCAAGCAATTTACGACAGTGGCAGAGGCATTCCCATTCCAGCCAGTACTTTTATGAACAGAGGACCATTGTGAAATTGTACCCATAAAAACGTTGTTTTATGTATAAAATATGCATAATAATGTGAACTACCTTTGAACCAAAGATTCAAAGGCTTCCTGCTCAAGTGTGCTACTGCACATAGTATCAACAGGCTATCCCCGTCGTCCCGACGGTTCTATATCAAAATTATTGCAAAAGCAATAATCCTTGATTTAATATGTTTATTGCAGCATTTTCATCTCGATTGTGAAAACTACCACAGTCCGGACAAATCCATTCACGAATTGACAAATTATTCACAATATCTTTATGGTATGTTCCGCAACAACTGCAAACAGTCGAAGTTGGCTGCCATTTGTCAATTTTGATGAACTTTTTCTCTTGAATTTCAAGTTTTTGCTGAAGTCTTGCTCTGAACATGCCAAAGCCATTATCATTAGTTGATTTTCCTAATTTTAAGGATTGAGCTTGATTTTGCAAGTTTATGTCTTCAATACAAACTATATCATATTCCTTAGAGAGCTTAAAAGAAAGTTTCTCGATGAAATCTTTTCGTCGATTTGAAATTTTTTCGTGAATTCTTGCAACTTTTATCTTTTGTTTTAAATAATTGCTGCTACCAAATTTCATTTTTGAGAGTTTTCTTTGTTCTCTTGCCAAAATCTTTTCGGATTTACGATATAACTTTTCAAAGCCCTCAGGTTTCATGCCTTGGTTATCGACATAAAAATATGGAGTTGAGTAATCTAACCCAATTGATTTTTCTAGATTTATTTTATAGTTTGGAATTTCATAATTATATTCAGTAAGAATTGAAATGTAATATTTCCCACTTGCTGCCTGAGAAATTGTTGCTGATTTGATAGTATGATTTTTTGGTATTCTTCTATGCTCAACAAATCTCACAACTCCTAATTTTGGCAACCGAATATGATTTTGAGAAACAATTTTTATGTTTTGAGCAGCAGGAAGATTGTTTGTGGTATAGGATTTTTTATCAAACTTCTTTGACTTAAATCTTGGGAGCCCTTTTTTTGGATTTTTGAAAAAAATATTATACGCAGAATTGAGATTTTTCCACTCAGAACAAAGCGCTAACGCATCAACCTCTTTTAAAAATTCAAATTCAGACTTATACTGAGAAGGATTTGTTTTTAGACTTACTTTATCTGACTCGTAAGCAGATATTTTGTCGGAAAGCATTTTATTATAGATAAAACGGCAGCAACCAAATGTTTTCGCAATTAAAACTTTTTGCGCATCGTTTGGATATAGCCTATACTTGAATGCTTTGTTCATGAAAAATCACCCACCTTCATAAATCAAAAAAATCGTTTAGTAGTGTTTCTGGGCCAAACACTACTAAACGATAAGAATATATAAATACTTTCATGAGTATTATACAACATTAGTTTTAGCATTTATGATAGGCCCAGTATCACAAATTTGTTTTACTTTTACATATAATTTAGCATAAAAATTTTTAAATATTGGCAAGTTTTTTGAAATTTTTTATTATTAAGGGAACCGCAATTCATCTCTGAAACTAAAGATTTCAGAGTTTTCTTGCGTAGCCACCAATATAAAAATGCAATGATGTCTACTATAATATGCGTTGTAGACATCATTGCGAAATAATAACAAACTATCAAATCAAATTTTAATACGTGCCAGATATTCTAAAGTATATACCATTGCCGTTATTTGCCTTTAAAGTGGTTGACGATAACGCATATAACTGTAGCGTTGGTGTTGCATTTGACAAACTAGAAGAAGAGGCGGCTGCCCAGAATGGTCCACCAAAAGAAACGGAACTATTATACGTCGAATATTGTACACACGCATTATTGATCGTAAATGGATAGCTAACACTTGGAACCATCGTATTGCATTTATAAGGACCGTACCCGCCCATTTGACCGGATGTAATCGCGTAATCACTGGAGAGTAGATACCATCCCCACACCTCGCACGTTCCGTCTGTATATTTGCGATATCTCCAAATACCAGAAGTGCCAGATGTCGTTATAGCATCTGTCCCCTTTGGCCCTTGAGGTCCAGTGGGTCCAGTGGGTCCTGTTGCGCCCTTAGAACCATCGCCACCCCTTGGTCCAGTAGGTCCAGTAGGTCCCTGAGGTCCTTGTGGTCCTTGGGGGCCAGTTCCGCCAGTGCCACCTTTTGGTCCAGTAGGTCCAGTTGGGCCTGTTGCACCCTGAGGTCCAGTTCCGCCAGTGTTTCCTTTTGGTCCAGTAGGTCCAGTTGGGCCCTGAGGACCTTGAGGGCCTTGTGCACCAGTACTACCAGTTGCACCCGTTGCGCCAGTTGGTCCAGTGGGTCCAGTTGCGCCCTGAGAGCCAGTTCCGCCAGTGTTTCCTTTTGGTCCGGTAGGTCCAGTTGGGCCCTGAGGGCCTTGTGGACCTTGTGCACCATTTGTACCGTTCGTACCAGCTTTACCGGTAGGACCAGTAGGACCTGTTGCGCCAGCTGCACCCGTGGCACCTGTGGCACCAGTAGGTCCGGTTGGTCCAGTAGCACCTGCTGCGCCCGTGGCACCTTTGGCACCGGTATCGCCTTTTGCGCCAGTAGGACCTGTTGGGCCAGTAGCACCTGCTGCGCCAGTATCGCCCTTTGCGCCCGTATCACCTTTATCGCCTTTGGCACCGGTAGGTCCAGTGGGGCCTGTTGCACCCGCTGCACCTGCTGCGCCCGCTGCACCGGTATCACCTTTGGCACCTGTTGGACCCGTGGGGCCTGTTGCACCTGCTGCACCTGCTGCGCCAGTATCACCTTTATCGCCTTTGGCACCGGTGGGTCCAGTTGGGCCAGTAGCGCCCGCTGCGCCAGTATCACCTTTTGGTCCGGTTGGGCCTTGTGCACCATCAGCACCAGCTGCACCGGTGGGTCCTTGAGGACCTTGTGAACCAGTATCACCTTTGGCACCAGTTGGTCCAGTAGGTCCAGTAGCGCCAGTTTCTCCGGTATCACCCTTATCACCTTTGGCACCAGTAGGACCAGTGGGGCCCTGAGAGCCAGATAAATATGGCAGGTTTACAACTGTTGTCTCTCCGTCTCCGACCTTAAGCTTTCCCTCATCAGTGTATAATATAATTTCTCCGTCAAACGGAATAAAGTTAACAGCCTTATCCCAATTTTCTCTCGTGTCGTGCTTCATTATAACACGAGAGTTAAAGACGCGATTACTCAAATTCTATCCCTCCCTATCATTTTCAAGAGAATTTATTGTTGTTATTCATTTTTCAAACAATTAAATTATATTCAAATATCATTAACAACCCCATATGTGAATATTTACAGGTTGTTTTAAGCGTATTAACAAAATGATCCATCCGGTTTTACTGGCCGGATGAATCATTTGGAACAAAAGATTAATTTAAAACAAAATACAAGACTCTATTCGTTTTAATGGTCTCCACACTTGCCTGACACAATTCTTCGTGCCTTTATAGCATGGTGGGATTTGTCAGGATACCTCAGATGCTTTATAAATGTAATTTGCATAGGTAGACCATTTTGCAGCTGTAATCCAACTATCGTAAAGAGCATCAGGAACAATGATTTTACAAATGCCGTTGATGTTTGTGAAAGCGCTGGTGTCACTCAATGTTGGAACCGAGGCATGTTGAGTAAAATCGTATCTGATTAGAGAATGACAACCCATAAATGTACTACTACCAATACTTGTTACACCGCTTGGAATGGTGATGTGAGTGAAAGCGTAGCAATTCCAAAACGCATAAGTACCAATACTCGTTACACTATTTGGAATGTTGATGTTATTAAGAGTGGAGCAATTCTGAAACGCATAGTTACCAATACTCGTTACACTATTTGGAATGTTGATGTTATTGAGAACGTAGCAAGACTCAAACGCATTGTTGCCAATACTCATTACACTATTTGGAATGTTGATGTTACTGAGAGAGCCGCACTGCGAAAACATAAAGATACCAATACTCGTTACACTATTTGGAATATTGATGTTATTGAGAGAGCTGCAAGACGCAAACGCATAGGTACCAATACCCATTACACTATTTGGAATGCTGATGTTATTGAGAGAGCTGCAACTCCGAAATGCATAGTTACCAATACTCGCTACACTATTTGGAATGCTGATGTTAGTGAGAGAGTAGCAATACGCAAACGCATAGTTACCAATACTCGTTACACCTTTTGCAATGTTGATGTTAGTGAGAGAGTAGCAATACTGAAACGCATAGACACCAATCATCGTTACACTATTTGGAATGTCGATGTTAGTGAGAGCGGTGCAATACTCAAACGCATTGGAACCAATACTCATTACACCACTTGGAATGTTGATGTTGGTGAGAGAGCGGCAATGCTGAAACGAATTGCCACCAATGCTTGTTACATTTTTACCAATCTCAACCTTTGTACAGGTATAGTTTTTATCGCTACTTGATTGACCGAAGACATACTCTGGAATACTTGTTCCGTCGCATTCAATCACATATTCTCCATAATCAGAATATGTATGCGATGTCGCGCTATCGCTCGTTCCATCACCCCATGTTTTATTTCCTGTCATTGAACAAGTTATACTTAATCCGGTTGCTTTCGTTAAGGTAATGTAGAACTTCGTATTCTGCGTGTAGTCATCTGGTGTAATCCAGGCGTACATTTGACCAACTGTCAATTTCACATTAGGATAGCTTGCAATGTAAGACTTAATATCGGCCAGTGCCCAGTTCCAACCTTGTGACGTATATCCTTCTCTCGTCGGATTGTTCGGCAGTGCAGTTTTGCTTGCTACCTCAGCACTTTCCCATGCCTCAACGACAGTACCATCGTAGTCGATAAAGAAGACGCCATGGTCTGGTGTACCGCCACCGCCGCCAGTCGGGATGCTGGAAATTCTACCAGCCATCTCTGACACCTTCATCGTACCGGTCTGCCCTTTGGAACGAATGGCATCTGCAATCGCTTGTATATTACTTGATTCGTAAAGTTTAATTGCCATAATAAATTACCTCATTTTTTTTGATTAAATTTTAAATACCCACCATTCAACGGTCTCGCCGCCAGCCCATGAATACTTGCTATCAAGCATGCCAAGCTGGAATGAGTTTTCATTAACCAACATGGCGACACGGTTACTCGAAGAAATCTGAACGCTTTGTACACCACTCGCATCCTTCACGGAGAAAACGCTGCCGGACACCGGTTGGGTACCGAATACCGCGTACTGCATTCCCCAGAGAACATTGGAGACACGTGTGGCGTCAGCATCGGCTGTCTTAGTCACAAAAAAAAGATTTGGCGTGACGCCGAGATTGTGCTGGATGAGTTGCAAAGTCATACCCTTTAAGTCCTTCTCCAGAAGGGCGGTGCCGTGACGCATTTTCAAAGTGCCGCTGATCACAGAACAATCGCTCGCATAAGCTTCCTTACCAATCAATAAGTCCAACGCCGAAGCTGGATTGCTAAGTGGCGGGAGCTCATGTCCAGGTGGAAAGGTTTGTGGTATACGATCTATTGCGCCAGGCATTTCTGGCGGTGTATATGGATTATCAGTTCCGTCTTTATTCCTGATTGCCGTGGCGATATCCTTATAATGCTGATCATTCGTTATAATATACGCCAATGAACATTCCTCCTTAATTTTTTTAATAAGAGATCGCCGGTTTTACCTGGCGATCTCTTAAATATTATGCTATAAAACTAAACTTTTATTTAGTCTCAATATTCGGTATCGTCGTATGTGTATTCGTCGGTGCTATCTCCGCAATTGAACACAAACACGCAGTCGTCATCAAAATCAACCGTAGGATTAACAGATGCCGTACCAGTAACCTTCAGACCAAGACCAGCCGCAACAGATGTAACTGTACCGACTTTATCAAGGCCGGGCATTGCTTCAAGAGCATCAACACGAGCATCCATTGCCGCATCAAGCCCATCAGCATAAGCCTTAGCGGCCGTTTCGGCTGCCGCAGCAGAGCCAGCGGGATCAAAGGAAGCCTTGGTATGTGCAGAAATCTTGCCGTCGGTAATGGTGATGCCAGTAAGAGCTTCGCCAGAAACGAGACCTGTGATAGAGCTATCGAGCTTCAGGATTTCAGAATCTGTATAAGATTTTGCAGATGCTTCTGCCGCTGCGGCCGCACCAGCAATATCAAAGTCAGCCGCTTTCTTGCCGCTATCTGTCAAATTGCCATTAGCGTCAAGACCAGCGAAATGACCAGCTACGGCAGAATCAACTTTGTCTGCCTTTGTTGCTTCGACACCAGTGGCACGCGTGACTTCGTTAGAAATGGCGGTTGCGTTAGCCTGTTCTGCTGCACGAGCGGTAGCTGCTTCTGTGTCAAGATCATCCGAAACGCCATCAATACGATCGCCGAGATCAGACTCTGCTTGGGAAGCTCTGTCATATTCATCGGAAATAAGCGTTCTGATACTTGCATCAATGAGGTCCTGATCAGCAGCCTTGCGATATTCAGTCAGGTCAATACGGGTGTCACCAATCTTCTCCCAAACATAGTTTGGCGATGCGGAGGTACCCTTATTAACGCAAATATATTCACCATAATAATCTTTTTCCTTACCAGCGCCCTCACTGACAAGATAGACAACTTTATGCACATTGAAATCATAATCAGGACCAGCAGTAGGAAGTTCGTCAACGATTTCATAACTAATTGTAACGATCTTCGAAACTTCTTGATCGGTGTAAGCTTTCGCATCAACAAGGACCTGTGCCTCTGCTGCTGCTGCGCGAGATGCCTCATCAGCAATGTCATCAGCAAGTGCTTCCTCAGCACCCTTTGCGCGGGTCTCTTCGGCTGTAATGTCATCAGCAAGATCTTCCTCAGCACCCTTTGCGCGAGTCTCTTCTGCTGTTACAGCAGCTTTCGCACCAACTTCGCCGTCCCAGTTACTAATCTGGGTGGATGTAATTGAGAATGCGGGCTTGGCTTCAACTGTATCAAGACGACCGTCGAGAGCTTCCTCAGCACCCTTTGCACGGGACTCCTCAGCCTCAACAGCAGCCGCTGCTGCATCAACGTCTGTACGAAGACCAGCTTCAACACCGGTAGCGCGAGTCTCTTCTGCAGCAATGTCGGCAGCGAGGTCTTCCTCAGCACCGGTAGCGCGAGTCTCTTCTGCTGCAATATCGTCGGCAAGGTCGGACTCAGCTTGTGCAGCGCGGTTAGCTTCTGCCGTAACAGCGGTGTTAACAGTAGAAACGGTAGCGACCTTATTTGTTGTCGCATCATAAGTGCCATCAAAAACAAGATTATCCTGTTTTTCACCGAGCGCGTTAAAGATATCACCACCAACAACGAAACCTGTGTTGCCAGATGCGATGCTACCCTTCAGAACGGTGTTGAGGTTCCAAGACTGGCCAGAGACATCAGCCCACTTGCTGTCATCTTCCTGGCGCTCCTTGGACTGAAGCTTCATAGTTGTACCAGTAACAACAATACGATACAGAGTATCTGTACCAGAGATACCAGCAATAGCCTCATCGGTATAAGCATTGGCTGCTGCCTCTGCTGCTGCGGCTGCACCAGCTTCATCGGCGCCAACTTCATTATATGTATAACTAGGTTTGGTAGAAGCCTTTGCCCAGCTATAAACATCAGCTGCAAGACCAGAAGCAAACGGCAGATCGCTATAATTGTGCTCGCCATCACCAACCTTGATCAAAAGCTGAGGCGGTGTAACACTATTGACCGTCTGTGTATTACCAGAAGGAATAGCCGCTACGGCAAGCTCACCCTTCATAAGCTTCGGGTTGTTTGCAATCCAATTCGCATAAGAATCATATTTCAGTAAAACGCGAGTATTAAAAGCACGAGTAGACATAATATAAAACTCCTTTATTATTTTTTTTATTTTTAATTATCCGATGAAATCGGAATTGCCACAAGATAAAATGATCTCTTCTCCTTCATCTTGTACGATTTTGTTTACGTGCAAAGAATTTACAGACATATAGCCATTTTCGTCAACGTTGATATAATTATCATCGTTAGATGATTTAACAACACCGGCAACCTCCAACATCGCAAGCGGTATCGTAACAGTGCCGTCTATGATTGGCAATGGGAAATTATCGACCTGTATTTTTTGAACAGCGCATTCTGGGAAGTCAATATATTTATTATCAAACTTCTTTATAAAATGTGTTTTCCCATCCCAGTTATATTCTTTTGTATCTCCTCTTCCAAACAATATTCCGCTTACATATTCTAAATGGCCATTTCGCTTCGAACGATACGCGTAAACACCACTTTCCTTTGCGTGGAATGTAAACCCATCAATATTGAAAATAACATTATCTTTCATCGCAATGACAATACTATAACCAACACGATATGCATTTTCAAAAGATCCATTTACAGACGCTTCTACTTTTTCTTCTTTTTCGTCACCGGGGACAGCTTCGTTATAATACCAATAGGTAACGGGAGTACCAACACTAATATCTTCCGGTACACCATCAATTTCTGCAATTTTTACCCAGCTAACATCTTCTTGTAATGGCACAACACTTAATTCCGCTCTGTCACCCTCAAATGCATACCCGTCCTGAGCCTTCCACTCGCCATCAACAGAAACAAGAACATTACCAGAATCTGTTGCCGGTGGCATCCCGCGCTCTCCGGTGATTATATGTTCACCAAGGCGCAACGCTGGTATGTCGCCATCAACGATTCCGAAGCTAATGTCTGGTGTAGCATCAATACCAGTTGTCCCTTTAACATTAATACTCCATACTTCTTTTTTCAAGGTAGCCAAATTTGATCAACTCCTTTCCACAGAATTTAATATATATACAAAACCGCAATTAGTTCTGTTCCAATAGGATCATACTAATGTCCACTGCCCGTCAACAACTTTTAGCGTTTTGCCATTATCTTGTGTTGAAACACGAGGCAAATTCTTGCCGACATATGGAATTGTGAAGACATATTCAATATCTTCTTCCTGCGAAGAAACATAAACTTTGCGATTTGCAATATCATAAATACAGCTATGAGCCGTATGCCACGTTTTTCCGTCGTCTCTATTTCTGTTGTTAAACATCTCTTCAACAATAGGAATTATTGGTTCGTATTCTGATGCGGGAGAATCAACAGACAAACCGCGTACACCGACGAACTCGGTATACCAAAACGGGCTCGTTGATGTTTGATACGCTTTCGTATATCTTAATTTATCCATCATTAATGCATGCATATTATCTCTTGTTCCGCAATTATTAAAGTTATTTGCAATTAAATTATATCGCTCCAAACCAGAACCGTGTGATGTTATGTGGTTTGTTTTAATGGCGTCGTGTTGATCGTCCATTGTTGCAGGTGTATATACAGTACCATCACTATTCGGAACCATATTATATAGGAAGAAATTAGTCATATATGATCGACCAGACAATGAATTTTCGCCTCCGGTTACATCAATAACAACTGTATTATTATTAATGAACTCAATAATATATGTATTTAGTTCATCGGCAACCATAACATGCAATTCATATTCCATATCCCACAATGTTTTATAACAATATACGGAGACATGATTAACAATATCCTCCACCGCTTCGCTTGCTGTTTTGTAATGATCGAGAATATAACGAACGATCCACATTACACAGACAGAATCCCTCTGATCTAATAGTGGTTTCGTCCCAGTTGTTTTCCCATACTGACACGGAACAACATTTGTATTACAAACTACACCATGCTCGTTTATGCCGTCTAACATCATAAATGGCAAAATCCTATATGCATCAATATTCTCTCTATTATACAAGTTGCCTTTATTTAACCCGGGTATAGAGCTAGCAACACCAACAGACGCATAATGATCTTCTGTCGCATTTGTATGAACTAAAAACGAAACTTGATTATTATATGTCCAATCAAAATTTCTACCATACCAATTTCCTTTACGAACAGACGAACATGCGGCCGGGAACGGCATGTAATGTATATCGGCATATTTTTCTGCAAATTTACGATCCAAATCAGTATATTCTATTTCATATAAAAAATCATTTATTTTTGTTAGACTATCTCTCTCCGGACACCCAAAAACATTTGTTGATGTTACAACACTATTACCTATACGTATAGACGGCTCATCGAATTCATTTTCGCCGATTTCGATATCGTTTTGGCCATTAACACCAATTTCGCCTGTTACGTTAACGCCCCAAACTTTGTTTTTAAGCATTTTACACACCACCCTCTCATTTATGTAATTGGTGTAAAATAATCTGCTAATGTTTCAGATACCTCTCTATCATCATACACGTTTATCATAGACGGATCAGCCCATCCAACAAGACCTTGTATAACAACATCTGGTACGCGCCCTTTTCTCGCTCTTGAAACAAAATAATGTCTTAGACTGTGGCAATATATTTCCGCACCACTCAAACGACGGGCAATATCGATAAACATATCAACATCAGCCACATTTGCAGGTCTTTTAACCCCTGCATTATAAAATAAATGCTCATCCGTTATCCCGAGCCTCTGTCTTTCTTCCATCCATAAATCAAAATATTTTTTTACACCATTAATCTCAATATACTTTTTTAGCATCTTTCCTTCTTTGCCGCGACCCTTTGTGCGCATTAAATGAGTCTCCCAATATTGTCCGCCAAGCACAATACGGCTATCATCAAAGTCACTTATAAGAACCTGTAAAGCCTCCGCTTTTCTCGCACCGGAAAAGGCAATTACAGCGAAAAAGCAAGCTTCTTGCAAATATCCATTTAAGACAAGCGCATCAAACATCTGCTGAAGCATATCATCTGTAAAAACGGTTTTTTCTCTAACTGGTTGCGCCGGTCCAATCTTAAAACTTGATGTAATATTACGGAATGAAGGATATTCATCATCCAATACATCAACAATATAATTACTCATAGACGAAATAACAGCCTTAACCGACTTTAATCTATTCGGACTGACTTCGCACTCATTTTGCAGAAAACCAAAGAAAGCAATTAATTCGCGCTTCTTTATATCTGTAAAATGTTTATTATTCAAATGACTCTGAATATAGCATAAATATATTTTCAATTGCTGCTCATATTGCATACACGTCTGTGGTGAGTGATTCGTGCTCTTACAATAAGTAATATAGTCAGATAAAAGTGTCTTATTTTCTTGTGAAACAAGGTCCCAGTTGGCGGTCAGTCCCTTATTATATACCGTAGTTCTCTTTCCCATTTTAGAACCTCTTTTTTTTGCTACAAAATTATGATTTATTTGCAAACAGTTGCGCAAAAAATTTGATAATAGCCTTAATAATGGAGAATATCCAACCACCACATTCTTCATTCGCCCCTTTTTCTTCTTCTTTCTTTTCCTCTTTGCATTCACTTTCAACAGAATTGACGGGTGTATTATATGTATCAGCAATCCACTCATTAATATCGTCCTCTGTAATGCTCTCATGGGCATTAATAATGTCGTCGTGGCATTTACCAATTCTTTCTATACGCGTAACACCACACGTCTTATTCGCCTCTGTCTCATTGGCAAAGAAACCCATCACACCGTCGTTAAGATTAAATCCAATGTAGGGTGTTTTTTCGGCAATAATTTCCGTCACGCAGTCACGGAACCAATTCATATCTTTTCCGAATTTAGAAAGCCATTCATCGCAATCTCCGTGATTGTTTCCCATTCCCTCATGATATGCTTCGTAATGAGAGCAGATGCGAGATCTAGGATCAAACAAGAATTTCTGACACAAATATGCGCAATATTCCTGCGCGTTCTTCATCATATCGTTAAAATACGATTCGTCAGTATAGTCGTCTGCACACATTTCAAATTGAATACGAGCGGACGGAGCAAAATTATAAGATCCGTTTTTGCCAGAGCCAACTCCCCATGCTGCCTTCGTATATGGAAGTACCTCATAAACCTCGATGACATTATGTGCATTCTTACCAATAAACGCATGAACACCGGCCTGTCTTTCTTTGTGATTCCAGTCGTTGCCGTATTTATTCTTACCAATATCTGTCCAAATAAACGGGGCGTCCGGATCATCATCGCACGGCTGTACATATCTGCTTAAATTAACATTGTTGCATCCAGTATCGTGAACAACAATACCGGTCATCTTGACATTGTCTTTCGTCTGTTTGTAACATGTAGAATTTGACATTATACACTTTTTTAATATCATAGACATAATCACTCCTTATTTTTTTCAAAATTTGCTTTGATTTCGTTTAAAGCCATCACAATAATTTCTTTTAAGTTGTCTTTCCCGAGCGCAGAAAGAATCATCTTATAATACGTTGGTGCCTTTTCGAGAAAGTATTGTTCAACCTGTTGCAATTTCTCATCTCCGTGTCCGGCGCCAATTTCGGCTTCTGCTTTTACGACGGCACCACACACAAATTCTTTCAATAATGCAATTTTTTCTTCTTTTGACAGTCCTTTAATCTTCTTAAGATACTGAATACCGGCAATAATTGCGCAGAATGCTGCAATGACAATAATGGCAATTAATGTAATCTTTTCAGCATCCATGACAAACACCCCCAATTATTTTTTTTTACGAATCTTGAGAAATAGCATCATAGGCTGCGCTCTCAACTGATGCTTTAATGGTTGTCAATAGCGGATCAGAAGATGCTGCGATATTACCCAGAGCGATAAGAGACTCTGGTTTTGTTTCCAGACGGAACATTTTAAACTCGTCGGTGAGTCGCGCGATATCCTCCGAGTTTAACCCCTTTAATTCATCGACAAGAACAAAAAGATTTTCATAAGACAGCATATGAAAAACCATATCGCACAATCTGTCATAATCTCGTTGACAATACTGTAGTATATAATCACACAGACCCGATTGCCACAATAAATCATAAAATTGCGGATCTTTTGCCGCGTCCAGAATTTCACTATCTATATTTGTATACGCTAATAGAGCATTAAATGTAAGTGAAATTTCTGTATTGATTACATATGAAAACGGTGACTCATCGCTCTGTTTGATGTCTAAAATTGTTTTTTGCAAAACCATTTCTTTTTCAGACACAGATAGATACTGTCTGATAACAATATTTGACTTTAATTCGTTAAAGGCACTTTCATACTCCTTATTCGTTGGTTCTGTCAAAAAATCAGCGCACGTCTCCAAAACTTTTACAATATCAATATACTCCATAATTTTCTTTCCTCCATTTTATATTTTTTTGTTGTATAGAACCATTCTACGGCGGTGATGGACTTTTGATAAAATACCACTTTTATATTGATTTTTTATCAAAAATTCAGCACATCCACAAATAAAGAGATGGGGAAAACCCCATCTCTTTTATCTAATTTTAGTCGATATCTTCTGACATCGGCTTACTTTGTTCTGGAATCGCATCCTCTTGCGGTGTGGCAATATCATTACGCTCTTCCTTTTTGCTGTCAAGATGCTCTTGGCGCTCCTTGGTGAAACGTTTCTTGCGAGCGGCAGCTTCTGCCTCGGCAATACGCGCTTTCTCCAACTCTTCTTCTTTGGCGAGCTTTAATTTGCACATATCGGACTCCGCTGCAATGTTGTATCTGCCGTTACAACCGCAATAACTTTGATATGCGCAAATACCAGGCTTACCTTTTTTGTTTACGAGAGAGCACTTGAGCATGTTGACACCGTTGCCAAGTACATATTCACACATAGGCATACCTCAATAATTATTCAGCGTCCTCGACCTTAAATTCCTTCACAACAACGGTGCCTTCTTTGATGGTAAGGTATTTACCGTCTGCCTTTGTGACGATTTCATAAGAAGAGTCATCAAGAAGAGATGTGTAACCACCGTTGAAAACGCCATAATAATCCGCCGTGGACTCTGCATCCTTAAATGCATTAACCATACCGTCGTACCACTTACGGCCCTTAATGAGCTCAACAATTTCAGCATAGACGCCGTCACCATCACAAGAATCAGATCCTGCTGCAAGTGCAGTACCCTCAAGAGAGACCGTAGCAGCACCAGCCATAGCCATAGAAAGATCCATAGTACCATTAAGCTGGAAGCGAGGAACCTTAACGGTGATCTCGCCAATTGCGTGTCCGGATTCGGGGTTATTGGCGTCACCAGCGAACAGCTTGGTTGTGATGATCAACATAAATTCTGCGGGGATGAAGTTGGCATTAATCATCATGCTACGAGCAGCCTCTTCCTCGGTAAAGTAAGATACACAGAACTTTGCATTAGGATTCTTCGCCAGAATACGAGCAGCATCGTCAGATGTTACAGTCTGTCCGCTAACATTAGTGGCATTAATGAAATACACATCATCGGTGGCATCGCATCCAGCTTCGCGGAACCAGACGCCCTTATAATTAAGGCCGCATGCAGAACCAAAGAAGGCAGGAACTTTGGAAAGCGCAAAACCGTTGTTATACGCGAGTGTTTCTGTGAACATAACATTAGCGCCGTTAGACTTAATCTCTGCACCAACCTGCATAGCAAGATATTCGAGCTTAAACATCGCTTCGGTAAGCGTGATGTTAAAACCGGTGGTGTGATTGAAACGACCATAAAGTTTTGCGCCATCACCAGCACGGACCTCTTCACTGGAAGAGGTAATGCCAATAGTAGACTCAGTAAGAGTCTTAGAGCTAAAAGCGTGGTAGATACCTTCGACATCATTAATGGTTTTCTTAACAAACGCATTAGCGGTGCCAACAGAGGCAAGATAATAGTTACCCATATTAGAATAATCTCCTTTATTCAGTATTTTTTTTATTTATTTTTAAGCATTTTGAATTTGCGACTTATATGCGTTCGCGTCAACCGCTTTCCCATACAGTCCTTCATCTTGCTTATAAATCCAGTGATCAACAGTTTGTCCCTTTTTCAAGGAAACAAATCCAGACATTAATCCTGTTTTTGTGACTTGATAATCTATGGCGTCCTGGATTACGCCAAGCAACATAATCATCTTACGCATAGACATACTTTTTATTTCGTCTATTTTGTAATTTGATTTTGCAGCTATACAAACCATTTTCCTTTCCAAACTCGCCTTGCCAGACCCCTTGGAAAGAATTTCTTGTTTTGCTGCCTGATCCTCACGGACCTCTCTGTCAACCCACGAATCATCCTTATAATCTGGTAAATTTTGATACATAACTATTTTACGAAATCTCGCGAAGTCATCAGTAGTTATTTTGTTACCATTAATCAAAAGAACGGTTTTATTTGTCTTATCGTCTTTGGCATATTTAATAACCTCAGATAAATGTCCATCGCAACCGTCTACACCACAAATAATTTCATGATTATCGTGATCGATATTTTTTTCATCTTTGATCATTTGAATAACTTCATCGTATGGAAAGTGATGCCCACATTTCTTACAAACCATCCCATTTTTCAAATGAAAAACAAGTTCAATCAGACGTGAGAACTTAAACGAGAATATCGTCCCCGTTTCTTCGTTTGTCATTTTTGAAATCAAATAATCAAGATGCGTTAACCTGATTCCGTCAGGATCATCATTCTTATTTAATGTCAGACATTCGGAAGAGGATAAAAATTCGTTATAATATCGTGTTTCGACGGGATATAACAACATACCGCAAAACGGAACTGGCTCATCCCATGTAAAATATCTTTCCTCATAATATTTTACCTCTTCCAAAATCTCTGCATCTTTTTTGCTCATCGGCATAAACTTAATACCCGCAATCTGTATCATCAGAGACACCGGACATCATGGTGCTCATGATTAACTCATATCCAAAGAATTTTTTATTGTTCCAAAGTGACATCTTTGCCCAGTTCTGATCATTTTTAGTGGCATTAAAACTAAACGTTCCTACGCCAGCGACACCTATACCATTTAATTCAGCCAAGACGCTACGGAGCATTACCTCTGTACGACTTTTATACCGAACGATTGGAGAACCATCATCAGACATTTCCGCTGGATTAACAAATTTATTTAATTCGTTTGCATCACTTACAATATTAGAAATCTTATTGTGTGTAATAAGTTCAAAACATACATTAACAGTGCTTAAAACATTATTTTGTGGCTTGATAGAATGAATATAAATGTGTAAATGTGAAGATTGCTCGACCCAGCCATCATCAATATAAGGAGACATAAAAACACGTTTAATACTTGCGTCACCATTATTAAGATATACAAGCCCGATTCTTTCCTTATATGATAATGATGGCTTTGACAAACAATCTTCTGTATCATACGCCAAAATCTTCCACAGATAATCGGCGTACTTTGTTTGGCTGCGAGCCAAATGATCAATAATTCTATATACGACCGCGTCCAGATTTAGAAATCTGTTATACGCAGCATCATCTCCCATAAACATATCCTTCACCATCCTTTATTATTATTATTAATTTAAAAATCTCTCAAATGCATCGCAAATTGTAACTTCAAATCCATATCTGAAACTGCTGTACATGTCACCACAACAGACAGTCCGATATTCTCCTTAAGACGCGTCAGCGAATAGAAGCCATCTTCTAATTTTTGTAACTTGACATAATCATCTACAAAAACGAGATCCGAATTGGCACCGGTCAATTCGCATGAAACATCTACATCAATACTTTGAGGAACATCCCCACGTAAAACTTGCGGCTTGAATATAATACCATCTTCCGTCAGGAATTCAGATATATCTTTTGGGTTTTGAATTCGTAATATATACTCACCATCATGGTCTTCTTCAATTGGCTCTTCCACAACACCATTATATGCGATTCTTGTTTCAAAATTATCAAGTTCTCCAACTTGATCTTGGTCCAAATATATTTTTATTGTACCAATATCATAAGGATTAAACGTTGTTAATGAATCGCTTTTAATAATGTTATTTATTTTATACACTGTATCATATCCGATAACAAAACGCTGATTGATATAATACTGTGCGGTATACTTATTGTATTGAGCAACAAGAGTCATATCGCTCTTTGGGTCAATCGCAACCTCGTCAATCCTGAACATGCTATTAGATAATTTGCTAGGTTGAATTACCGGTTCGTAATGAATAGTTTTCGTCCCATCTTCATTGACAAAGATGCTACCGATAGAACCGTTACATCTACAAATGACTTGCGATGATGTTGGCTCCAACGTCTTTTGGTTTAGACCGATCCATATACTCTTATCCTTAGAATCAGAACAAAAATCATATGCAAACCGATATCTGTTGCCGATTTTATTTTTACGCGAACAATCTCTAAAGACTAATTTATACCAGTCGTCAGAGACGACCTCGCCTTTATCACTTTTCACAGATTGGACAACAACTTCAATGGGCGTATATTCTTCCGCCCCATGTACTTTTTCCTCTTCAATCCACTTACGGTTCGGGCGAAATCTCCAATCGGCATCGACCTTATCTTGTAGCTCTTTTAAATAGTAATTTTCTTCGACAAAATTTGGCGGTGTTTGCGACAACAAATATTGACAATTTTCAATATATGTGCTTTCAAATACCTGCCCCATCAGTTAACCCTCCGGATCGACCTGCTTAAGCAGGTATTCGATATTTTTTTTGATTTCAAAAATTTGTTTCTTGATTGCCTCAAACGGAACTTCCTGATAGGTATTAAGCACAGAATTGAGTTTGACAATAATTGTAACTAATTTACCATCAAAAAGTTCATTTGCAGAATTAAGTTCAACCAACTGTCCTTCGATAAACTGTCTCGGAGAAAAACCAGTTTTTGACTCTTCGCCAACCAAGTGCAAAATCTTTAACATCTTGCCGATCAGTGCGACAAGATATGTCTTTTTAGCATCATCAGATAATACAATCTTATTTTTAGGGTCCATATTTTTGACCTCCACCTCTCACACTTCCAAACGCCAGCCATCCAAGTTTGGTTTGAAAATTGTCGAACTGAAAACGCAAATCTTTTACCCAGTCTACTTTTGCCTTAATAGAATTTGCTGGTGAATAAATCTTAAAATCTGTATCCGTTAGGATATTTCGAATTTCAAGAACGGAATTCTTTTCCTTTTCAGCCCATTCTAAAATTAAAGCACGAGCAATAATTTCTTTTACATAATACAAAATCATGTCCGAAGTAACACCTTGTGCGGCAGAAGACTTAAAATCGGCATTAAAACACCCTGCAAAATAATACTCAAAGCTACACTTTGTGCCAACTTCGACATTTTTGCTGAATGTAACAACACCAGTTTCTTTATCATATTTCGCAGATGTATCAACATCGCGACCGATCTTAAACTGCATAAGCGAATTATCAATCGGAACAATCGACGCTGAATACTCAGACGAGCCGTCTCCATCGAAAACCTCAATTTGACCATACGGTTGTGTTTGGTTTATTAATTGAATTGCAATCGACATTGGATTCGTAAACAATTTAACGCCGCCCGATAAATACGGGTATAGCATTTTTTGGCAACGAATCATATCGAAGATATATGCCTTTCTGATATCGGGATCGTCAAACAGGTTGATCGCCATATCATATATCTCTTTAAAAAGAATCACAACGATCCCTCCCAATCATAATATTAGCTAAATTTAACAGAAAAAACAGAATCTGTTATAAAACGAATTAGATGCTCTTGCTCTTACGAAGGTCCATAAGCGTACCTTCCATCGCCCCGTTTAATTCACCAGGGAGAAGAGTAAGACGTTCGAGCAACTGAATTTTTGCGATATCTTTATATCGAGGATCTCCTTCGGCTATCTTACGCTTAAACGTCTCGATAAGAAACGCACGCTGCGCCTCACCAAGACCGCCATATAGCTTCTCAAGCTCGATCACGCTAATATTCCCTACATATTCCACAAAATCACGGTTTACCTTGCCGTTTGAAACACAAGACGTCAGATCAAACCGTTTGGCAAAATCCGCATCCTTGGAGTCAAAAGCAAGAATACCGCGTTCGAAGAATTTGCGATACTTGCTCGCAATCTCTTCTGCCTCAGAATATGTAAGTGTGCGCGTTTCGCCAATAATTGACATATCAATCTTACGATTCGTAAGTTCAATATGCGTTTTAAGACCGTCGAAACACTGAATCAAATGAACAATAGTAATATCCGTATCTTTATCAGACACAGGTGCTACTCCTTTATTAGAAGACTGTGCATCCATAAGCATCTGCATAAGTGTCTCAATCTTTCCTTCAAGATATTTGTTCTGACGCTTCAGGTCCTCAATATCCGTATTGTCAACATGATCGATAGTTTCGATCTTTTCATTAGGCGCATCTGTTACCGTAGCTGCCTTCACATTCGATGTCTTCTTTGTAGTATTTCCTTTTGTATTAGGCATATCTTTCTAAAGCTCCTTTTTAATTTTAAAAATAATAGGCCGCTTAATGCGACCAATAAAGAAAAACGCCCGTAGTTGAGCGTTTGTTTTTTTTTGTGTTAATTACGATATTATTTTTTCCAGAGATATTTTTTAGAACCAGAACCAAAAAGTTGATAGTCGGCATTTTCTTTGAAATAGGAGTTTTTGTTTGGTGTTCTGTTATAAACAACGCCGTCCATAACCCATTTCATATCCGGCTGCGTCAAACCCATATATTCCATTCCAAGTTTCTCATAACTCGTTCCTGAAAATTTATTAAAATCGCAATAAGTAAAAATGGTATCAGGATTGTGATCATTGATAAAATGTTGAAACAATTTTGACGAACCACCTACAACAAGTGTAGATAGATCACTACAGCTTCTAATGATTTCCCATTGATATTTGTTATTTTTTGAAAAGCTCATCATCTGAACGAGCTCACCATTAAAAAACAGACCATATGTGAATTTAGCATTTCTGTGTTTTTGAATATGATTGTTATTAACAAACTCGGTAACATCTTTATTTGCAAGAACTTTCACTTCACATTGCCTTGCATAAATTTTTCGATCATATATACCAAACGCAACTTTAAGCAGAGATTTAATTATCTCTCTTGTTCTATCATCGTCCCATTCGTACTCATAAATATGGACAAGGCGTATACCTGCATTCATACAAACAAAAGATTTGTTCTGATGATACTTTGCTTCTGATTTGCAGTCAGTACAATGCCAAAAATTACCATCACACTCTATCGCAATGTTAAAATCCTTGACTACAAAGTCAAGTTCTCTCCCGTGCAATATTTGTCTGTCGTTTTTTTCATATGAAATACCAATCTCATCTAAAAATGACGCAACAGAATTTTCAAAAGAAGAAGAATGGTGATCAAGAACGCTATCACTCAAATAAAAAGAATAATTGTTTGAGAAGTTATGAGCTTTATAAAACTCAGATCGTTTCAAAGCGGCTGCGGCTTTCTTATGTTCATTATCGTGATAAGATTGCCTGATAAGGGCTTTTATGTCCTCGTTTGCAAAAACATTCTCACACCCATATTTTTCAATATTGGTTGCCGCTCTTTTTTTATTAGCCGCTTCTGTGCGAGAATTAGAACCAAAACGACGCTGCGCTTCGGTTGCTCCTCCATACAATTCATTTATCTTTTTACGTACTCCGGCTTTCCTTGCTTCATCTGTTTTAACAATCCCGTATTTAGCAAGTTTATTATCAATCGTCTTTCTGTCACACCCAATAACTTTCGCTATGTCGCCAGCAGAAAGATTTTTAACAATATATTCCTCGTATAAATATTCCTTAGATACGTCATATATTTTACGTTTGCGTTTTAATGTATTTGTTTGAGCAGTGCCTTCCATAATATATCTCCAAAGCAACCAAATTACTTTATTGGATTTCTTTCTTCCAAAGATACTTTTTAGACCCAGCGCCAAAAAGTTGATCTTCTGCTATGCTCTTGTAATACTTGTGTTTTGATGGCTTTCGATTAACTACTTCACCATCAATAATCCACTTCATATCAGGGCCAGTATATCCAATAAACTCCATTCCGAGCTGTTCATATCCAACTCCATCGAACTTATTAAAATCACAATAACTAAAAACAGATTCCGGATTGTTTTCTGCAATAAAATGCTTGAACAATTTAGAAACTCCACCAACAACAATATTGTTTGATCCTGGGCACCCACGTATAATTTCCCATCCATATTTTTTGTGTTTTGAAAAACTCATTAGCTGTACGAGCTTACCGTCATGAAATAACCCATATGTAATCTGAGCATTTCTATGACCCTGCAAATGGTTTACCTCGTTAAAAGGTCTTGCCTCGGCGTTTGTAATTTTACGGACTTCGCAATTTCTTGCGTAAATTCGATTTTCAACCTTGCCGAAACATATTCGAAGTACAGACTTGATAATTTCTCTTTTAATAGGATCATCCCATTCATTCTCGTAAATATGGATTAAACGGATACCGGCTTTTTGAGCAGCCATAGATTTATCGTAATGATAATTTTTACCATCACGTCCCTTAGAAACTAAAACAGAAAAAGAGTGCCAGTAATAACCGTTAAATTCTATTGCAATTTTATAATCTGGGCAATAAATATCAATTTCTTGCGGCTCTATGATTTTGCGTGTGTTACGAACAACATCCACTCCAAGAGAGGTAATAAACCTCGCAACATCTTCTTCTGGTTGAGACTGCGCACTATCATATTGATCTTGCAAATCATATCTTCTAATTGCCCTACAAATGGTTGCTGGAGAGCACTGTAAGATTTTACCAAGAGATCGTGTGTTGTGCTGCTTATTTTTTTCCAAAAAATCGCAAAACAATTCTTTGCTTTGTAAAATTTCAACCGTTTGTTTTGGAAGATGCCTATATGTAGGATTACAACCATACTTTTCCATAAAGGTTTTGTTCAATTTCGCAAGAACATCTGCGTTCATACAGGGATATTTATATCCTGTTCTTTCTTCGCATGTTCTTTCTCTTTGTTCCAAAATTTTTTGTTTTGTAGCGGGATCACTATACAACTTACGCAACCCAATACTCGTTTTTGTTTTAACAGCATCACTCTGCATGGGATTTTCTACCCCGTATTTTTCCATATTGGTTTTCTTTCTTTTTTGAACAACCGATGGATTGTGTGCAGGGCAGTCATAACCCGTCCTGTCCATGTAAGATTTTTTTGATTTTTCAAGAAAATCCTTACTCTGCAACGGAGAAGATACGCCGTATTTTTCAATCATAGTTTGCTTAATCCGGTCAAGTCTTTGTTGCTCTGTTTTGTGTATACCCCATTTACTACACATGGCCTTTATGGTTGTGCGCGAAACGCCAAACCGTTCCGCCATTTGTTCTTGGCTTAAGTTTTCATCTAAATATGCGCGTTCAAATTCGTCTCGCATATCTTCGGTAATTTTAGTTGCCATATGCCCCCCAGAAAAATAATAGTAAAGATCAGTAATCCAATGAGGGACTTTATTGGAAAAGGAGATCAGCCTCTGTCCTGATCTTTGACTATATTATATCATATCGTTATTTATTTGTCAATAGTTTTTTAAAAAAAATTAGTCAGAAACAAGAGTCATGCGACCAAACTTGCTACCAACGACTGCCTGCACACCGACGTATTCCTGAATGCGGATACGATAAGTGCGGTCAGGAGTGTAATCGGGATCGCGCTCAACAACGCTCGAATCACCAGCAAAGACGATCTTGACAGGACGGTCGCCATAAACAGGGATGAAGTACAGAACGTCATCCGGAATAGCGAACGCACCAGTCGTGTTAACGGTGTTGTAAGAAAGAACCTGGTTGACAGGAACAAGTTTAGCACCGATGAACTTGTCGAGGTGTCCGTTGTCGGCGATCTCTTTGCCGAGACCATACTGTAGACCAACCTGAGAGGGAATAACGGTGCCAAGAGCGCTCAGAGTACCAAGCACGTAGACAGCAGAACCGCCATTCGCAGCAGAAACTCTCTCAACCATCGTGGTGTAGTTGGAGCTGGAGAAGCCATTGACGTTATAAGCAGCGCCAAGGGAAGTAGCGCCAGCAGCAAGAGCCTTAATAACCTTCAGGAACAGATACTGTTCGAAGGAACGAGCATAGCGGAGACCAAACTCGCCAAGGTTAGCGACGCCAGCGGCGACATAGCTCCAGTCGATAGAAGCAGCAACCTCAGTCTTGATGGTATTAACAGTCACTTCGTTGTTGAAGATGGGCTGCAGAACGCCACGGTTAACGCCCTCAGCAATCTCGTTCACCTTGTAGAGTTCATTGGACTCAACGATAAACTTAGCGGTATCGCCCCAACCGATCTGACGAATTTCAGCAAACGGAGCAACAAGATCGCGAGAAGAGACCTCGGGGAGAATAGCGTTGATAATTTCGGCAAGAACAACGTTATAGTTTTCAAGAACGTCATTGTTTCTGTAGAAACGAGGGTCATTGCAAAGAGCAAGGCCTTTATCCTCAAATTCCTTCTCGAAACGAGTGCCAGAAACACAATAACGAACAACGGCTGCGTCATGGCGTGCGACGCGATCAGCAAGACCGTCTACGATTTCGCCATTAAGCTGTGCAACGGCGAAAAATTTAGCTTCATCAATAATATCATTAAATTCAGCAGTACCATGCTTGTAAGAATAAACAGACATCATGATATAATTACCTCCTACAATTATTTTCTTAAATTACTGCACTTCGCAGAGGTAAAGCTGCTCATAAGCAGTACCGGTGCGAAGAACATTGTTGCCAAGAGTAAGGGGCTTGGAATCAAGAACCTTAACAGCAAACTGGCCCTCTGTCGCAGATGCGGCGGGAGCAAGATAGGTAGAACCAGCGGCGACATTACCGAACTGACCGACGGAAGGAGCAGCAGTGAAGTTGCCTTCGCCAAGCCAGAACTTATCACCAACATACATTCTGCGGAAGCGAACAGCGCAGCCAGCAGGACGAACGAGGTTAACAAGACGGCTGTCGATACCACGATAAATATTACCAAAGATATCAACTTCGGAAACGTTTGCGATGTCGATCACGCAAATGTGCTCTCTGTCAAGCTTTCCGGCCTGAGGAGCGCAAGCTGCATGAACGTTCCAGTCAAGAGAGGTTGCAGAATAAACCTCATCATAAGTAAGACCTTCGATATTAACGAAGGCACCGTCATAAATGTCTGCATAAGCGAATTCGCCTTCAACGACTTCGCCGAACTTGCAGGAACCAACGAAAGACTGAATGTCTTCGGAGGCCATAAGTGATTTAGCAAAAACCTTAGTTGCCATAATTCATTTCTCCTTAATAAAAATTATTTTTTAATATATTTGTCCATTTGAGCAAGTCTTTCTTGCCGACTGTCAGACTTGTGTGCATCCTTGGACTCGGTTGGCACGTTAACATTAAAATGTTCCCAAGAAGTGTGGGAACCACCCTGCTTTTCTGGACGACCGAGATATGCGGCATAAGCAATATCCTTAACAAGATCGTCTTCGCAAGCATAGTCGCCGTTGGAAGCTTTCATAATAATTTCGTCGCGCTTCTCGGTTGCAATATCGCACTCGCATTCGAGTTTTTCCATTGCAAGACGTTTCATATCGCCACAGAAATGCTCCCAAACTGTTTTCTCAGCGGCTTCCATACGCTGTTTGATAGAATCATAATCAGCGTACTGCTCAACTGTATGCGTCAAAGTATCATTTGCTTCTCGCAACGCATCACACTCTTCGCACTTTTTCGCGTAATCACCAGAAAGCGTGTCGTACAATTCTTTAAGCGCGGCAAAATCCATTTGTTCTCCGTCATTAGCGGCTCCAGAATTGTCAACCGTCGCAACGGGATCTTGGCCAACAGGCTCTCCGGCGGCATTATCGTCACTAGCACCTTCGCCAGCAGAAAAAGTCTCCGTTGTTGGATCACTATTAACAGCCTGTTCTTCAACCACGGGCTCTGCGGCCTGTGTTTCATTTTCAACCTGCGTGTCAACAGTAGCGTTGTCGGTAGCATTCATTTCTTCGCAAACAGCTTGATCGTTTACGTTTTCCATTTCAGCATTACCTCCGTTATTTAATTCTGCGCCGCACTCATTTTCTGTATGCAACGCACTTGTCAGATTGTCTTTTTGTTCGCCATCAGGATCTGTGCTATTTTGAGCATCGGCATTTTGCCCTTGGTTAGCCTCATAACCTGGCTCTCCACACTCTCCAACAGGATCGTTGTGACCAAGACTATCTATTATATTATCAATTTGCCCATTATCATAACAACAATAGGCAAAAGACAACATCTTTTTTTGTTCTTCAATAGCATCATCTTCGACGCCACTAAGAACCATGCAATGAGCTCCTGGAATTGCCTCCAAAACAGGAATTCCATTTTTGGAACCCAGAATTGTAATTCCGTTTAGTGTGAAATCATAAATCTCCTCGACACCGTCATCTCTCATCTCGGATTCATGGACTGTTACTTCGACAGACACTGTTTTGTGTTTATCTTTCAGTAATCGTTTTACCTGTTTGTAGCAATACTGCACAAACAGAATACAACGGACGTGCAGCCAATAAATTCCATCTTCTTCAAAGTGCTCGGATTTTACGATTTCCACAGGATCACTCTCTCGAATAATCCCAAGAATTCTCTCACCGTTTTCTGTATTCCAATACGACTTCCGCAATTCCGGATCATAATCTTTTTTACCATTATGCTCCTCGAAGTCTTCCTTATTGAAGAAACCAACAATTGGTTTATTTTTACAATTAGGAACACACTTTTCCAAAGACTCTAATGTAAAATGGGTTTTATTTCTATTTGGGTCGATTGTAGAAATCGCCCAAATATCCATTTCCAAAAACTCTTTGCTTAATATGTTTCTTAAATGTAATTGTTCGGGAGATAATGAAAACTGCATTATTTTATCACAATTCTCCATTAAACCACCCCATCTTTATGAAAAGATTGCGAATTGTCGCCAAGTATTGCACCTGTGACTTTAAGCGCCTTCTTTTCCAAATATTTGCTTATCATTGTAACATCTCTCTCGCAATCATTGACATACTCAATACCTATAAACCCAGTTACGAGTCCATCATCTCTCTTCAAAGAATGCAGATAGAGACTCTGTGCACCATGTTTCTTGATAAAGGCATATGAAACAGGATCCGATTCTTTCAAACTTTCCACATCATCTACGAAGTAAGTCTCTTTCGAAATTAAATTTTTATAAACACTTGGTACCATTGCCCTTTGCATATTCTGACAATCAGCCATAATTGGAGACACCCAAGAGACCGTAACCTCATTTGTACAAGACATCTTTTGATATCCTCTACCATCAATTGACTTTTCGCCATTATGATATGAAAAAATAAAAGCACGATGAGCATCTGTCTTCTCCATCAAACATCTAAGAGCATCATCGAGATAACTGTTTAATTTACAGTTTCGCTCTTCATCCTCTACGGTGTGCACAACGCCCGTATTAATTTTACTGACAATATCAGTTGCAAATTCCGTGAACATCTCAAGAGTTTTTGCATCTCTCTGCGCAATCAAAGACTGCAAATCAATTGCATTCTTTGTTGACGCGTCAGCTTCGTTGATCTTCACTTTTGATTTATGACGCTCGTACAATAAAATAGCACAAACAATCACAATCAAACCCCATACGCCAACAGTTTGCAAGATATCGACTAACGTACTGCTGGTGAGTTGTTCCATTACTTGATTACCTCAATAAAGGTCGTCAGATCTTCAAAATGAATCTCAAATGACTTTAGATCATTCTCGTATTTTGAAGCGTAATGAGACCACACATCAGCTTGTTTCAAATAAGGTAAAAATGTTAAAAGAAGTTCCTCCAAATGCAATTTTACCTCAGCGTCTCCGCCATATTCGGCGGTATCAATTGCAGATATAATTGTCTCTCGATAGTGTTTACACGCAGTTAAAACATCTGCGAACATTTTTGGCACATCAAGAGGGCCATATTCTGCCGTTTCATCCGTTAAGCCCTTTCTAACTCCGCGAGCGTTGAGCTTTGTCATCATATCAGTAATATTATCTGCAAGCTCCGGAAATTTATGAGCAAAACTATGATGGAAAATATTAGAAACATTGCGATAATTAGAAGCATCCAGATTGTACGCAATATTATCACAGTAAGCATTCATCTGGAATGTTTCTGTAATAAGTTCAATCAACTTATTATATATATCATTTCCCATCAACATGAAAAATAGTCACCCCCTAAAATCAATATAGAAAAAATAATTAAACGGGGACGCGCGTAAAGCGACCGTCATCTCCGCGTTGATACTTAAATGTTTTCCCACATATATGGCACATTCCCCAAATTGTTTGAGGGTACACCATACACATTTCATCCTTTGTAAGAATAATCGTTGTTTTCTTCGAACCAATACGATGGTCGCATTTACCGACTATCTCTGCGCCGATATTAACATTAATATTATTTTCTTCACTCATCATTATCACCCTCGCCATAAAACTCATTGAAGCAATCTTCACACAATGGCCCGTCGGCATCTTCTCCACAAATAATACACCTTCCAGCAGAGAAATCCCGTGTGTCAGATGTGTTATTACCAGCGTCAACAGATATTAAAGTATTTTCTGATTCTGTTGTATCGATGTCTGCCGCCGGTCTACCGACAGGATTCGCAGTTCCGCCACTTTGCTCTTTTTCCTTAGCTTGCGTAACAGTCTTAAAACAATCATACGCCTTCATTGAATCTATATACGATCCAACAGAAACAACCTCGGAAACTGTCATATCATATGCAGACGCTAACTTCGGTAAAACAAAAGATGCTCCTGCGAAGAACATTTCTTTGTCTCTCTTAACTTCGTTCTCAAAACTATAAATTCCACCCCAAATATGAAGTCTCCATTTATACTGCGTCCCAATTATATTATTAATGATCATGTTTAATACAGATTCAAATTGACGCGTTAAGAAATCGCATTCTGCCTCATATAGCAACTGTGCCGCCTTTGTTTGAGAAACGGATGGCTTTTCTGTTGCTATAATTAAGCCAGCGTTGCCAGACTTTGTTATAAAATTCTGTGTAGCCTTTGTTGTAATATCATTGCTGTTAGGAACATTTGGCAAACTCTGAAGTTTCATATTCTTAAACGGCGCAAAATATGCGTCCAAATTACTAGACACAGATGTGTTAAACTTGTTTTGGAATCCGGTAATTGTATCCGCACTCAACGCGGTTTGGTCTGCGCCAGCATTTAAATTGCTATCTCCAATCATTGGAACCTCTGCCGTAAAAATTGCCGTAAGAGGCGTACTTGCGACAAGACCAGAAAGCGTCTCATAATCTGTTAAGTTTTGTAAATCTCCAAATAAACCTATGGTATCTGGAACGGCCCATGCGTTTGATGTATCTGATGCAAACACATAGCATAACTCTTGCGGTAATTGAACCCAGAACATATAGTTCTTAGCATTACCCTCAAAAATTCCACGATGACCATCCATAATATTACCACTATGGTTCCCGTATGCAAAATCAATCATTTTTTCTGGATCGACAGTATACATATCATCACCATCGTCTTTATTGTCTTTCGATTTACTATACTTCCATCCTGTACGCTTTAAGTTTTCTGTAACAGCTCCACTCTCAAGCATTTGTAACCAAATATTACGAATAAAATCTGGGTACTGATCAATATTATATGCCGGTTTCAAGAATAAAAGCATATTGAAGCTGGCGATATAACCGTGTTCACCAATACCAGTTAACTTTACATAATTAGTTGGGAGTTTTTGCCATGTGCAGTAATTAACATGTCTGCCATCTTGATTGTTCCTAATACTATTTCTTAAAATATAAACACATTTTCCTTCTCTCTTTACCTCAAGAGCCGTTCTTTTTAATGTGTTTTTCATGTCAAAAGTATTTAGCCACTCGTCAACAAAACGATCCTCTTCCTTAAACTTCTTAGAAGAGAAATCTAATGTATCTGTATAAAGCGGGGTTTTATAATACTTATACAGCGGGACATCGGCGCTCATACGCAATATTTTATAATATAGGTATTGAGATGCTGATAGAGCCCATCCTTGTTTTCTTAATTTTTGCTCACTATCCTGCGGCGAACCAATGGCTTTGGCCAATTCGTCACCGGACATAATACCCGGTACATCAGAAATAGACTTTAGTCTACTATTTTGTAAAAACGGGTTATGACTTTGTAACGTATTAAGATTTTCCAATAATTGCTGAGTATTATTCCCCAACTTCTCCGCAAATAATTTTGTCATGCGGTCATCAACGTCGGCAATCGTTATCCGCCCATTTCCGACACCATTAGACATCTTTAACTTTTCACCATTATTTTCCTCTGAAACAACATTCGGTTTTACCGACTTTGGGCGACCGCGTTTGCGCGGCTCTTTCCGTTCTTCTGTAGCCAACTATAATCACCGCCCTTCTGATTCAATTTTTTCAATATTATTTATCATTTCCTGCAATTCTTCTTGATGCGCTTCTTCGAACTCTTCTACTTTATATTCTTCATATTTATTAAATATCCATGTGTTAACAAAGTTCATATCGTCAGACGAAGGATCTGGTTGTGGAACTTCGCTTACAACCATATGTTTTCCATCTTCCCCGACAACTCCCTTAACATTTCGTGGGAAATTTTCATCTGTTGACCATACAAAAAACATACCATTAGTGAAAAACGCTTCATAGCTTCTAATCAGTTTTCCATATAAAAGTCTGAATTTATCGTATGGCAAATTTTGTATTTTGAGACTATAACACACTTTCCTTCACCTACTTTCTTCTAATATAATATTATTTCCTTAACGAGAAAACGGATTCCTCTTGCCAACAAACGGATTCTGACTTATTTTTTTTGGAGCAGTCGCCTTATTTCTACCGTATAATGCAGACAAATCTTGTTTATTTCCGCCATCTTTAAGATCGTCTTTATGTCTTAATTCTGACAGAAAATATCCAAGCGCAGCAAGACAATAAGCGCGGTCATCGTGCATTTTTCTTGTCATTTCTGGCGCCAAAGCGTAAATTGTTTCACCCGTCTTTGGACTTGTTGTTTTACGCATAGTAAGAAACTCCGTCTTTGTCATATCGAGCTCTATCATTGCTCTTTGCTCTTCTTTTGTTAAATTAATTATTTTCCCATCAATTTCCATTTTTCTGTTACTCGGCAATGCGATGGGGAAAGTAATAAGGTCTCTATTAATCATTTCGGCAGTCGCCGAATACATCAATGTCTTATATTTTTTTGCGTTTAACATCTGTAAAACGCCCTCGACCGCTGTTGGATATGATGTTTTTAAAGATGCAGAGTGATCATATTCCATATCAATTACACCATGATGGAAGACACCATATTGATCCGTCCAATCCTTGATAATAAAGTCAGAAATCGGAACTCCAAGTCCGCCAGGATCCATAAAAAGGTGAATCTTATTATATTCTGGGAAATTCCCATTATAAGCGACCATCAATTTTCGGAGCCATTCAATCTGTTTATCCGTCGTCATAACTCTCTTTTTATCTTTACCGCCATTCGTAGTATAATCCAAAAGGTTGATACCATTTATAAGTCTGGCCATCCATCCGTTTTGTTTATCTCTATAAAATTCGCCTATTAATACGAAAGAGTTATCATATTGCGCCGCGCTATCATGGAAAATACCATATATAACATCTTCTCTATTTTGTGTTTCCAAAACAGGTCTATATACTTTTTCATTACGAAGTATTGCGTCGTTTTTAACAACGGCATCGTCGCTACCCGAAACATTAAACAAATTTAAGAATTCTCTCTCAAATTCATATGGATTTTCTCTTGCAGCGTCTATCTTCTTCTGACTTAATAGCGGTTTATATGGTTTACCATCAAGCGTTGGGTTTGCAGGAATTGTATAATTGAAATCACATACAAAATAGTCCTTATCGCCAAGGAGCATGTTGGTGGCACAGAGTTTGTAAACTTCCCACATCTTTGTATTAATTTCCCCGGCAGAAGACATATAAATATTTTGTTTCGGAAGCATATCTGGTAAAACAGACACATCGATTCCCTTTTGCGCCATCACGAAGTTGGCATCCTGTGCTGTAAAGTGGTCTGCCGCACTAAAGACGTCCTGACCTATAAACGCCGCCTCATCAAATATAACAAGGTCCGCACGTTTACCTCTTATAGTCGCAGGGTTTCCCGGTAGAGACATAATAAATGAGCCATTATAAAAATCACATCTCATACAATCACCGGAAGCAACAAATCCATTGCTGTTCGGTGGCTTCACAATTTCAGCATATATAGCATCCGGTTGATACTTTAATGTTGTAACCTTACCCAAACATAGGTCTGAAAATTTAGAAAATGTTTCATTAGCCTGAGCGGAGGATTTTGCAACAATGTATGCCTTTGTATTGGCAAACAATGTACAACGAAGCGCTAAATATATAGACGCCAAGAATGACTTACCACTGTTACGGGCCATCAAAAAAGTTACTGTGTTGGCGGTCCATGCGCCCATAATTGCATATTTCTGATAATCCGTCAATCGAATTCCCCAAACTTTTTCAGCAAATTCAACCGGATTTTCTCTACCAAATTTAATTAACTTATTATAATCTTTAAGAAGTTCGATGCGTCGTGGCGTGCATTCCAATTCTGGTAAATTAGCATATACGGAAATCACGCTTTTTCACCACTTTCGTCAATTTCATTATCATCTTCGATCTTCTTAACGTCCGCAATCATCTCACTGACAGGAGCATAATATGATGTTGTATCGAATGGCACATACTCCATCTGTCGATTAACAATATTATTAATCTCCTTTTCATCAATACCACGTTCTGCCAATATATTCTTATATTCGTTAAGAAGTTCCTGTTTCAAATACTGCTCTTTCAAGGATCGTAATTCCTCTCCTTGAGCTTGCATGGTTAATTGCATTTCACGAATAATACCAGCTTGCCGTCTAACGATTGCGGCAAAATCGGCGGATGTAAAATTTAATTGACCAAATATAGATTGCATACTGATATTAGCGACCTGCTGCATAGCAGCGGCTGTTTCAATATCAAATTTATTGACCTTGCCTGGGTCGTAATTCTTATCCGCCATTTCTCTGACAACACTTCCAATCGTTCCAAGGCCTTTGTTACCAGAACTGGCATGTGCGTCAGACAGACCGTAATCGCGGCAAAATGAGTTAATACTGCTTAACTCCTTCGCCTTACTTTCCGTCAACGTTTTGATACGTTTTTCATTATCCATCATCGATTCTACCGATGATTGAAGGGCATTTAATGCCGTATTTATTTTATCAATACGATTATAAGCCTTGACGCCGTTGTATTTAGAAAACTAAACTTACTGATTCACAGCATCTGATTTCGTCGAAACTACTTTCATTTTTTGTGACGCTCCACAGCATAGTGGTGCAACGACACCACAAGTCTAAAGACTCTGTTATCATCAGTCTTTATAACTCATTAGATTAAGCGCAGCGTTATAATCTCTATCCTCTATATAACCACATTCGTGGCACACAAACGTTCTGTCTCTCAATTTAAGATCGCTTTTTACACAACCACAATTATGACACGTTTTACTACTTGGATAGAAACGATCTGCTTGAATAAATTTTATTCCATTCCATTCGCATTTGTATTCCATTTGTCTAATCCACTCATAGAAGCACTGCTCTTGGATTGCCTTAGACAAACGTCTATTTTTCATTAATCCCTGCACATTTAAGTTTTCCATTATCACTCTATTTGGTAATAACAAAATTATCTTATGCGTTGATTGATGAATATAGTTATGGCGAATATTGGAAATTCGTGCATATAGCTTTCGAAGTTTTTGTTCTTGCCGTTCTATATTCTTCGTTTTTATAAAACATTTACCTTGTTTGTTTGCCATATACCTACGAGAAATAGAACGTTGCAAATACTTGATTCGTTTATTAAGTGTACGAATTTGTTTGCCTTTATTGATATTTGGAAACACTAACTTCTTGTCGCCATCATAAGCAACTATCGCGCTGTCTTTTACTCCTAAGTCTATACCAACACTAAAATCATTTAAAACGGGTGTTTGGTTTTCGCACTCCATTCCGAATGAAAGCATCCATTTACCATTGATGTTTGAGATTCTTGGATTGGCATATTTATAACCGGTCCCGATTGGCAAATTTCTATCTGTCCGAAATTTTACTTTACCAATCTTAATAATGTGGGCATATCCATTTTTATCAAACCAAAGCTTATCATGATCAATAGGGAACGTTGATTTGCTTCTTTTTTTGATTTAAATTTTGGAAATCGATTTTGTTTTGTAAAAAACTTTTGATATGCCGTATTTAAATCTCCGCATACCCTTTGAAGAGTTGTATTTGATACATCATAAAGCCAATCATGTTCTCCATCGTTCTTTAATGGTTTCAGGAGATTTATCATATCGAAGTGAGACAAGTGTTTTTCTCCATTTTTATACAGCTCTTCTTGCTTATTTAACATATAATTGTAAATAAATCGAGCGCATCCAATATGCTTCCACATTAATTTCTCTTGTTCTTTTGTTGGATATAGACGAATTTTGTAAGACCTAATCATCTCGTTGTTACACCTCCTTTCTGTGAAAAAGTTAGTATATATAATAAACAGTAGTTAGCTTATAATTCACAGTTATAAGCAAGGTAGCTACTCCCTGTCCTACTGTCTATTTTTTTAGTTTAGTTATACGGGGCGCTACCCCCGTCCATCGCCGTATAAGCGATCTCATACTTTCATATGAGCGTAGACTATATCTTCACCCAACGTCGTTTGGGTGCCCACCACTGTCCAGCGCTTGCTGGCACTTAGTCGTTGAGGGTTCCGTTTCCGGCTTCCCTGCTGATTTACCATTATATAGATTGTTTAGGATTTAACCATGCAATCATCTCACAACTTTTTTCTGCTTTCGCAACCATTACATATTAACCATTTAAGGTTATCCGCTTTGGTATGTAAGCTCGCATAATTAATATATGCTATTCCATTTTTTGTGGAATTTAGGTATTTCCAGCATTTCAATGGGTTATTTTACGAACCAATTACTTGGAACGGAAACTATTTCACGTGATATTTGTAAAACAATTAATCTGTGTTCTAATTTCGATCAAAGCTCGGCTTTTTGGCAAATTTTCACCAACATCAGCCGTTGTCATGGTTAACAAGTCCTCGTACATCTGAACGCGATCTTCTCTACTTTCATTTTCAAATGGATCTCTATGATATGTAGATATAATTGTCGCTCGCGTCTTTTTTGTAGCCTCGGACATCAAATCTTCGTCGTTTGTTGTCCCTTGCGCCATCAGCATCGGTTCCCAACAAACGTTCTCAGAGTCATAAAAGCTCTTATGTTTATATGGCTCATGTAAAGCAATATATCTAAAATAATATTCTGCGCGTGTAATGCCATCGGCAGCCCGTGTATCATCCGGGTAGAACAAATCTTCATTAAAGATTTTTCTTGCAATATAATCAGAATAATATACTCCGCTTTTTGCACAAATACAATATAATGCATGATATTTATCTATATCAGGATAGTTTGACATGATGTTTTGCATCATTGGTTCTATACACTGGTTGCAAACATTCCATCTATATTTTCCCATTTTATCTTCAAAACCAAATAATGGAAGTGGTATAATTGGGAATTCTTCTTGGCTTTTCTGTTTACCACACGAAGAACACGTCTGTTTCGTTACTTTCTTTCCCCACTGTTGCAAAGACGTATCTGCACCCAAAGAAATGACGCCTTTATAACTGTTAAACTTATCGTCATTTAATCCTCTATCGACAACCACAAATTTCCCTCCTTTTTCTTTTTTTTAAAAAATAAAAAAATTGTAAAATGATTGAGAAAAGGCACACCGTTTCCGATGTGCCTATCTGTCTATCTATTTTTTTTTAATTTAATACAATTTTAACAATATGAAGATCAGGGTCGTCTCTTCTTAGAATCAATAGATTCTGAGATGCTTTCGACGCAAGTCTTAAATTTTTAGCATAAGTATCAGTGCCCATTAGACTTCCGTTCATAAGAACCGTTGTTTCTGTCTGCTCATCGGCTCCAAAATGATGTAGATGCGCCATAAGAACAAGATCATAATTTTCGTGCGTCATAGCGCTTAATCTTTCGACGACATGATACGGTTTATCCTTGTCACCATGTACTCCGATAACATTTCTGCCCGCAATATTAAATGTGATAATTGCTTCGTCGAACTCGTTATGATGTACGTTAATCTTATCGCCAAGTCTTCCGACAAGATACCAATGTGTAATACGAGATAATTGTTCGTCATCCATTGCATCATTCTTATTTGGTTCAAGGCGCGAATGGTTATCGTAGCAATCATAATAGTCAACGTCAACATCTTCATACAAATCGTTTAGGAATTCTGCCAGCATTTCTGACACACGCATAATCTGTGTAATTACATCAAATCTGCTCTCGATACGCAATGGGAGATGAATACGCCCGGCAATTAGGTCGGAAAGATTAACGACGTGAATTCTGGAAACGCCATTTTCTTTGCAATATTTTTTAGTCTTATGCAAGAGATAAGAGATACGATCTGCTGCAATTTCTGGATTATAAGTGTTCCAGAAATTCTTACAATCTATGCCATAATGCCAATCAGAAATCATAAGTATTGCTTCTGCGTCAGCATCTGCATCGACGTCATGAATACTATGCAGCAGTTTTATTGATCCCATTTTTTCGACGGCGTCCATTGCAATTTCTTTATATAATTCATTACGAGCCGCATTTCTAATATATGCGTTCATCTGAATCCGTTCGTCTTGCATGCGGACGCGTTCTTTGCGCATTTCAAAATTTAAGTTCTCAAGTCTATCGCTATCATTTGGCGAATGGCGTTCAACAGGATATTCATCAATATCCTGCTTCTTGAACCGTCCGGCATTATAGCCCGCACAATAATTCTTCCAATCCTTTCGATACTTACTTTCTGTATACGACGCTCCGGTTTGATTGTTGATAAGTTCTGCTACATCTGTCCACGTCCATCCGTTTGCGTCTCGCATTGCAGAAATTCGATATTGGTACTCCTCGTCCGATTCATTATCCTTAATGCCGAATTCTTTCAAATCAATGTCTATCATAAAAAATATTCCTTTCAAATTTTTAGCTATAATATTTCCTTTTCATATTACCATTTTGTGGCTTTCCTTGTAACACGCTTTTTTGCTCATGTCGTTGCGCGTGTATATTTCCTTTTCATATTACCATTTTGTGGCTTTCCTTGTAACATTTTTACTTTCTCGATCCTCTTAACTTTTTCATTGCTATTGCGCTTCTTTTTTTCTCTTTTTCCTTCCAGCACTTCTCGCAAATCATTCGTTTTGTCTTAGGACCGATAGCAAATTTTTCCCCACAATTTTGACAAACTCTATAATTTTCAATAAATCGAAATGAATTTGGTACATCGTCAAGCTCATCAACAATTATAACCGGAGAGTCATTACCGTCTTTCGGCATGTTCAATGAATATGTATGGTATTCAAATTCCTCGCCATCATAAGGATCTATCTTCTTCTTTGTGTTTTGAACGACAATACCTTTATCAACGAGTAATGAATTAAGAATATCGAGGTCATTATCAGATCTCATGTGCCTATCCGCTCTCTTAACATATCTCATTAACTTTTTTGGCGGAAACGCCATTTCTCCAATTTCTGTCTTCTTCCTCAAACGATAATATGCTACTAATACAAGCACATATTTTTTTTGCCAATCTTTAATATCAAAACTATTAACAAAATCAATATCTTTCTGTGTTATAGTGACTCCGCACTCATCAAGATTGACGAAATCACAATTCGACCAATATCTAAAGAATTGCTTTTTAACAAACCTTTGGTTTTCTGTTTTGCCATATCTACTTTCATAAATTTGCTTCCACAAAAAGAATGAGTGCTCATATGAATAATTGCATACTGTTTTTAAGAATTTGCAAAACCACAAATCTTCTTTCCCCTTCGAATTTGAGAAAAGATATTGCTTATATTCAAGCATTTGTTTACAGTGTTCTACTCTGTTCAAAAGTTATGTTCGCCACCAATCTTTTATTTTTTGTCTTAATTATACCACATATTACTTATTTTGTCAAGTACTTTATATATATTTTTTTTAAAAAAAAATAGTGTAAAGTTTTATTTACAAGAAAGTAACAAAGAAGTACTTTTCTTGCGCAACCAAGAAAAGTACCAAAAGAAGTTGACAAACACATTATCCTGCGGATAATATGTTTGTATTCTTATTGAATATTTTTTATATATATGAATTATTATATTATATATATTATTATCTAGTACTAGTACTAGTTCTAGAATTATAATATATTATATTATCTAGATCTAGATATCTAGTACTAGTACTAGATAATACATATATAAATATCTTTTTATTTATTAAAAAAAATAACTCTACCAAAAGATGTAATGCGTTAGCATTGCATCTTTTCGGGTTCTTTTGGTACTTTTCTTGACCGTTCAAGAAAAGTACTTCTTTGTTACTTTCTTGTAAAGAAAACTTGATAAAAAAATATATAAAAAATTTTTAAAAAGTACTTGACAAAATAGTATAAACGTGCTATAATGGGTTCACCGGAAGACAGAGAGAGGCAGGTCGGCGCCTTTCTAAAAAATATTTTTATAATAATAAAAGAAAGGAATGGTGGATTATATTGAACAAGTATATGAACTTGTTCAGTAAGCCGAAGCTTTTTGTAGATCCAGATGATATAGTGTTTAATTCATCAGAGGCATTGGTCACAATGCTAAAAAATGATTATACAAGAAAGAACATCAAGTATGATGAATCCGGCCTGTATAATATTCTGAATAGCGATCAATCTGATGTATATTATGGCGCACTATATAACTCGTCAGAATTTTGTGATCTTATCAAGATTTCAAACGCGTGCAAGGAATTTTTCAATACTATTTCAAAGAAATTTAATGTCGTTTTTCTTGTGAAAGATGATGGAACGCAAGTATCTCGCAAAAAGTCGGCTATGCTGATTTCTGAAATACCAAATAGCAAATGCATAACAACGAAAACGAGCTTTCTTCAACGAACATTTAACGCAAAAGAAAAAAATATGATTGATATGACGAACGCGATTCAAATAGATGCTCATTGTCACGGCCTATCGAATACAACGGCAAGCCTAAACGTATTATTTACTGGTATGAATTTTTGTTTATATAACCAAGACATCGCACAGTGTGACGGAGGCGATAATATTTATTGCTGTTCTTGCTGGGATGACCTTCTTAATATATTACGGTTTGTGGCTGGTAACAAATCCGAAATGGGGGTCTAATATATAATATGTCAAAAATTATAACCGTTTCCGGTAAGGCCAGACACGGCAAGGACACGTTTGCGCTTGCTGCACAAAAATATTATGAAAGCATGAATAAAAAATGCCTCATATTTCACTACGCAGATGTTTTAAAATTCATCTGTAAAGAATATTTCGGTTGGAACGGCATTAAAGACGAGCGTGGACGTTCTATGCTACAACATGTTGGCACAGATATTGTTCGACGCAATAGTCCTGATTGTTGGGTTAACATTGCATCTGAAATCATTAAAGGTTTTGGTGACACATTTGACTATATCATTATTGCAGATACAAGATTTCCAAACGAAATAACACATTGGGTTGAAACGCAAAATCCAAATAATGTTTTAAATGTTCGTATTGAAAGACCAAATTTTGATAACGGCCTAACCGAAGAACAAAAACGGCATCCTTCTGAAACGCTTTTGGATAAATGGCATTTCGATTCAACAATTGTTAATGATTGTTCCATTGAAGAATTTGGTAACAGGGTGGAATATCTACTCAAAACTCGCAACTTTTAATGTCTTTTTTACCGAATAGAAAAAAAACACGCAAAAAAAGAGAGGTGACATTAAAGTTGATCAGAGAACAAAATTTATACCAAATTTTAAAGCTATCTGGAAAATTTATCATTGATCATAACTTTAATATCGAATCATATTCGTTAAAAGATGCAACGCAAGACGGTAATATCATTAGCGTTGGGGATAATATTTTATTTGATTGTTTACGGCAATATCACGGAGATAAACGTACATCAAAAGAAATATTTGATCAAGTATCACTTTATCGAACAGCTTTGCGAAGATCAAAAAAAGAAGACAAACAAAGAGAAGCGAGAGCATTAGCTGGCGAAATTCGAAGAATATTATTTGTAAAAGATGTGATCAATGTTGAATATCAATCCAAAGGCGATCACGCAAAGGTAGCAAAAAATGGATTTTATGTAAACGGCATTAAATATATCAGATTTAGTGCCGGAGCAGGACAGCTACGACGGCAAACCGTTACATTTATCAACGAAAATGTGTTTAATGAAATGACAAAGCGTTTAATGTGCGGATTAGACGAAAAGATTAAAGAAATTAATCTTGCTAAACTTTCGGCATATTTCGCCTTGTCAACATCATCGATATTGTGGGTGGATACTCCACGATGCTGTGTCGTCAAAGATTTTAACACAATTATTAAAAATCAAAAAGTTGACTGGATATATAAGGACGACGACGGAGAAGGGCGCGTAGAAGAACGCGTTATGGATGTTGAATTAAATAGTGCAGACGGACAGGGTCTAATAGATCCGACGTGGGCATCTCACTGGGCATCCAATATGGGGCTCGACTACACACCGAGTTCGTTTGTTGTCAGAAGTTGTTTTGTCAAGGGTGATCTTGTTCCGTTTGATTTCAAAGAATATGCTAAAAGAAATGGTATAACAACTATTTTTGATAAATATGGGAAAGAGTATAATATTAATGACATTGATGTAATTTTAAGTGAATCGCAATTCAAAATGCATAAATATTATAGTTCTTGGCAAGAATATTTGTCATATTTCAACAAGTATAATCTTAAATGGGGTGTTGCGCGATATAATAAAAGGAGCGATCCTGAATACACTCCCGTAAATTATCAGTACATACAAGTGCTATCTCTAACGGATCAAGAGATTAACAAATTGATTGAACCAACAGTGGAATGGCTTGAACAGATATGTTCCGGCGATACTTTGTATGCAATGCTATATTGTTTCGGCGGATTTGACGCAACTCAAAATATAGAGTATAAGGATATATATTCGAGAGCACAAAACACCGCTATGAAGGCAGTTGTAAAAAATCCTGAGTTTTTAAAAGATAGTTATGTTCAACGAAAGATATATAGAAATATAGTAGAAGCGATTAACAGATGTAAAATAGGTAAAATATGGATCAGAGGAAATTATCAATTCTGTATATCGGATCCAATTGCACAATGCAGAAACGCTCTTGGACTATCACCAGATGGTGAAATACCGGCGGATAATGTATATTGTAATTTCTGGAACGATAGAAACGTGGATGGGATGGTCGATATATGCAGATCGCCTATGATTGATAAGCACGAGCATAATCCATGCGCATTATACAGAAGCGATGAGGCAGATTATTGGTATCAATATATTAGAAGTGGATGTATATTTAGTATTTATGATACTAGCGTGTGCCGTATGGAAGATAGTGACTTAACGCAATGGGTCCGCCGATCGGTGACGTTCGGTAGAAACTTGGTGAACCGCGAAAAGCGGGTGTGTGAGAAATCACGCTAACGGTAAAAATTGCAAAATGTTAGGAAAAAATTATGAGTTATAATAAAGTAAATATAAATTAGTCCTAATAAAGATAATACCGTGTCAAGCATCGGAGGTAACTCCGATGAAGATGTAACGACTATTGAAAGCTAAATAATAAGAAGAAATATCTTATTTGAAAATAAGGTTTATTAAAAAAAACACGAAGCAAGTAGAGTAGCAAATATTTGAAATAATATTTGCGAAGCGCCAAGGTTCTCCATCTCAGTAACAGATGTGTGAGAATAAGAGATAGTCTACTCCCCTAATAAATATCGGGAAACCGAGGGTACAAAGGTTGATGGTGACATCGTTTTAACAACAAATAATCCATACTTTATCAAAGGTTGTGATAAGCCGGGTACAAATGTCATTATGTATGACAAGCCGAGTGCACCGCTTATGAAGATTACACAAACAAATATGGTTAACGCCGATTTAAAAGCATTCGGAAATAAGGTTGGCGTATATTCAAATCACGCGACCATATTTGAAGCAATGCGCGGGTTATTCACAACCGAAGAAACGAAAGCGCAGATAGAAGAAATTAATTTAAGGAAGAAGTTGTTAAGAGAGATCATTGGGGCGGAAATTGATTCAACAAAAGGTTTGGAAAAGCCAAAAGAGCCAAGCCGCTTCACCCATAAGGTAAAAATAGATCCGGATGACACAAAGGAAGAAAAAGAGAAGAAATATTATCATAATTCGTTAGTTATATCGAAGAAACCATATTTCTTTAGATATTTATATCCGGATTTAAATCAAAGCTATAAGAGATATGAAGCCTCCTATAACGAGATATGTAAGTGTATGTTCCGCACGAAGTTAAAGAAACTTCTCACTAAGGAAAATAAAAGCGAAGCAGAGAAAGCCTTCGTTCGTAAGTATCATAAGTTCTCCCCTCTTATCAATACAAACTGCACTATGAATTTGATTTGTAGAAAGTTTGAAGCCATGGACTTTGATATTAAGTATAGAGGCGAAAACATTTCTATGCTTCCATATTATGATCTTGGAGAATTTTCTGTTGATGAAAATATTCTTCATCAATTTAGAACGATGTATCAGAGATATTCAAATCGCAAAGCACTTGCTTATATTTCTCAAATTTATGAAGATGTCGCAGATGACGAATTCAAAGAAATAAGATTTAGTGCGCTCGACGCTATACGAGACGATCTTCAAGCTGAGTTTGCAGAGATGAATATGTCTACGATGGACGCTCTTACATATATTAAGATACTTTCATTATCATACGGAAAGTTCAACTGGGGCTTTGCTTGGGATTTATTAGACACATCGATTATTTATTTAATTCAACAAAAAGGTGGTACTATTGTTCCCGTAGAAGATGAAAACGGTGTACCATATCTTGGAAGAAAGTATATATTGAAGAATATTCCAAATAATAATAATAATGAGGGAGATGACGATCTTGATGATTAAAGAAAAGGAAAGTATAGAAAATGAAGGTGATCGTCTTCTCTCTTCTATTTTGATGGAATATGATACGGATAGTCTTTCCTGTATATCCGATGAAGATATTTTATCTTATATCACAACCCATCAGGATGAATATTTTACAAAAATGTTGTTTGGAAAGCGTAAAACAGACATTTTATTGAAATTAGTTAAAGATAGAGCAATGGCTGATGGTAAAGACGTCAGTGTTCATATTAATAATAGTGATATTGAATTTTTGCAGCAAATTAATTCAAAAATAGATAATAATAATAATAATATCACTTTATTATTCTTCCTTCTTATTATATGGAGAAAAATTCATCCACACGATAGCGAGTGGATAGGATTTTCATTTAATGAAATATTGTCGTTGTATTTTACAGACAGAGAAATGTCATCTAATGACGCCATTATAAATGTGAATGACATATCAGAACTCATACCATTTGGGTTGCAGTTTCAAGTTGTTGGGTCGAAAACATCTATTCCTTGTTTTAAACTTCCCGACACTTTATTACTTAATAATAATAATGACAAAGATGACGATGATTGTGATATTGTGATCATTTATAACGTAGATAAAATTGCGATTTCAAGGTACAATGTTAAAAGAGCATATCGTAAACTTTTAAGGAAAATCGAGGCAAATGCATATGAATAATAAAAGTACGTTTGGTACCATTGATATATTCAAAACAGACTTTGACAATAATAGTAATAATAACTATGGTATAGATTGTGAGACAGGTGAGCCGATGAAAAGCCCTATCGAAAGATTGACAGCAGAAGATTCGAAGACATATTATTTGGACAATGCTGCCACAACCGAGCCGAGTAAGCAATGCCTATACTCTATGAATGAAATGTCGAAGAAATTTTGGCATAATCCTTCATCAACGCATACTCCCGGCATTACAGCCAACAGAAAGATGTCTGAATATAAAAATGAAATTGGCAAGATGCTTAATGTTGATAGTGATCATTTATTCTTTACGTCCGGGGCTACAGAGGCAAACAACTGGGCTATTAAATCTACAAAAATAAATAGTAGTAAAAATGCTATTCTTGTATCTCCGACAGAACATCCATCTGTAATTGGTCCGTGTCAAGAGATGATTAAACGTGGTTTTAGTCTTCGTTTCGTTCATATTACAACAGCGGGGGCGATAGATATGAAATATTTAGAGTCTCAGCTATCTGATGGACGCGTCGCTCTTGTATGTATCATGCGCGTGAACAATGAAACAGGTGTTATCAACGATATATCCTCTATTTCCAAAATAGCGCATCAATATGGTGCCAAGGTGTTGTGCGATGCAACGCAGGCCATATCAAAGATTGATAACGGCGACATATCTTCTTATGACGCTGATTTTGTTTCGTTTAGCGCTCATAAATTTCATGGGCCGAAAGGAATTGGCTGTTTATATATTAAAAACGATGAAGATATGACGCCATTTATTACAGGTGGCTCTCAGCAAAATCATATGAGAGCCGGAACAGAATCCCTTCCGCTTGTAGCCGGTATGTGTGCTGCGCTCAAAGAATCGCTGTTAAAGGAAAATAGGAATAGGATTAGATACGACGCGTTTTATGAAGCATTGATTAGTAACCTATCATCGTTAATTGGTGATTATGCAAACGGGCATAAAATATCAAAACCTCTCTTTATTATAAATGGAGAGAAGGCGAATCGCATTAATAGCATTCTAAGCATCTCTTTCTTAAATATTAGCGGGGAGATTATGCAAATGATGCTTGATGAAGATGGCATCTATGTGTCAACAGGATCTGCGTGCTGCTCCGGAGAGAAGCAGGCATCTCACGTGTTGCTTGCTATGAATGTTTCGCCAGAGTATATTAACGGAACGATTCGCATAAGCGCATGTGATAATATTGGTATTACAAGAGCCCCATATTATATTGCGCACGAAATTTTTAATATTTTCGTGAAAATTTTTGAACTAAATACTTGACAAAACAAAAATGTTGTGATATAATACTTATAGAATAAAGAAAAAGAAAGAAAGCGAAGGAAATATGAATAACAATATTATTAGAAAATCAGAAGTTGAAAACGATGGTGACATTTCACCAAAGGCTCCTCTTCAGGCGACTCTTAGCCTACCGGACCCCGTATTAAATGATTATTATACAGATCTGAACAATAGAATTGTTTGGATCACGCAGAACTTCGGCGATACTTGTATTGACGCCCTCCATTTTATTCTTCAGTGTAACATTGAGGATTATGGTAAGAGTGTTGATGAAAGACGTCCGATTATCATTTACATCGTTAGCAATGGAGGGTCTGTGGAAGCGATGCAATCCCTTATCGGGTGCATTCAGGCAAGCAAGACACCCGTCGCGACAGTAAATATTTGTACGGCATATTCTGCCGCAGCCATGGTACTCTCTGCTGGAACGAAGGGTTATCGTTATGCTCTACGCAATACAAATACCATGATTCATCTTGGCTATACGTCCATTCAGGGTACTAACGGTCAGGTTGACAGCGCGAAAAAGTTCTTTGACGCGCTTGATAAGAGAAATATGGAAGACCTATTCAAGAGAACAAGCATTGATGCAAAGAGACATAAGGCAATTATGCACGGAGACGATGTGTACTTTACTGAAGATGACGCTATTGCGTGCGGGATCGTAGACCATGTCATTGATAATCTTGATGATTTGCTTTGGATGATTAAACAACAGGAAAAATAAAGAGAAATGAAAACTATATTATCATATCTTGCATCCACCGCTATCATCTTTTTCCTTGGCGGATTAATTTTTAAGCTATTGTTTAGTCTCATTTTTAATGTTATTTTGGAATTAAATGATGTTGATATAACATATATGCAGTCTTGTGTATGTGCGTTTACAATTTACATTTTCAATCTGATTGTAATGCCTGCGGCGCAGGTGGTCAATATAGGGGGAGATAATAATGAGTAATAATAATAATTGGAGAGAAAAAGATCTGACAAGTGGTGTTGAAGATCTTTCAAACATTTTCCATGGTGTCAAAATTGGATTTATGATTTGTCACCCCATTCTTGCTATCAAAATGATTGCAAAGAATGTAAAATGGAGACGGCAGAGAGTTAAGTATGGGTTCTGTGATTACGATGTATATGACTTTGATTTGTATCTTACATCTCTTATTCCAAACATGCTCAATAATTTGTACGAACATACGAATGGATGGAACCCCTTCGACTTTGATACATTTGAAGATTGGCAAAACGCATTAAAAAATGTTATTATGGAGTTTGATAAGACAAACAGTGGCCATTCTGTAAACTATAATAAGTATGCAGATCTTTGTGACAGCGAGCATTTTAAGAATGCAGATCATAATGCGCTATACGCAGAAGAATCAGCCAAAATCATGAATAGAATCGATAAGAATAGAGCGGAAGCATTCTCCTCTCTAAACAAAATTTTCAAAAACTTATATTGGTGAGATAATAATGAAGCAATTTAAATTTAATAGGACACTACCCAGTTCTATCTATTTTTTATCTTTCGATTTGGCAAAAAAGTTAACAGGATGGAGTTTAACCCATGTTAATATGAATGATGATAATGCCAATTTTAAATTTATTGATGGCGGACTCATCAATTCTAATAATTTTGACAATGATAGTTTCTATACATCTCTATACACTGCGTTCACGGATGTTATAACGAAGGCAAACGACGTCAGTAAGAGAGACGGCGTTCCGTTAATTATTATTAAGGAAAGATTGCCAAATCAGAACGGCCCGCACAGTACCATTGCAACCTTGCAGGGTCTCGCATCCGTTCATGCCATTTTTGATTATGCAGTAGAGCAAAGCGGTATAAACTATTATGACAAAGATGGGGTTCACTCGACATCTGTCAAGAGTGTTTTTAAGAAATTAGCGAGATTAGATGCAAACAGTACGATAGATAAGTGCGACATTAAAAACATTATTAATAAGATGGTAGAGAATTCTAATATAGTTGATACAAATATTAGTGACTCATTGGCTGTGGTTATTACTTTGATCTTTCATAAATGGAACGCTGATATCGACGAGGGCTTAAAAGAGTTGAGAAAATATAAAAAGAAGTTTAAGTCCGACGCAAAGCAAAAAGAAATAGATAATAAAATGCAAATTATTAGTATGATGAGGATAAAAGAATATTTATGATTACCATGATGAGAAATGCGGATAAAATGTTCCAGAAATTGGGTTATGAAAAAATTGTTGACAATAAATATAACGTAGAGTATAAAGACAGATTTGGTCATACAATTCATATGTTTATTAATGAAAGCGGAGAATACGTCGCTCATTCATTTGATAATAATATGAGTGGTGGAGATGGTTGGGGACACGTCTCCTACCCCATGGATATTAATGTCCTCAAAGCATGCATAAAGAAAATTAAAGAAATACAAAAAAAAGAGAGATAATTATGAAAATCATTAAACCCAACGTACAAATTATAGACGATCAAAATCCATTTATTAAGATTGAAAAGGCGGCGCGTACTTGCTACAAGTCTGAGGCGAATATTACAAGCGATTCTGCTATTAAGATGTATGACAGATTAGTCAATTCTAATCATACGGCAATGCTTGAACATGCAACCTTTGTGTTTACCGTATCCAGTAGAGTATATGCCGATTGTTTGGAAGCAAAATATCTGAACTGCACTGAAACCAAGTGGTTTACAAGTGTTCATTGTCCCGCCGTTGTCAGATGTCTTGTGTCCGGAAATCTGCGTGCAATCAATGAAAGTGGAATTGTAGAATTACTCGACGCCCTCTACCTTGTTGATAAGAGATATGTATATGCAGAAGGCTATAAATCTGATCATAATGATGATCTTGACAAATATAGAGAAGCTAAATTAATTGATTTTGAAAACAATATTCAGAACAAAACATCTGAAGAAATCGAGGCCCATCGTTATACTACTATGAAATTCATTACAGATAGAGGCGTAACACACGAAATCGTCAGACATAGAGAGTTTAGCTTCGCACAAGAGAGCACTCGTTATGTTAACTATAATAAGGATAAGTTTGGTGGCGGAAATATCAATTTTATTGAGCCGTATGAATTTGATAAATGGACACCTGATATGCAAGGTTACTTCTGCAACACTTGTTATAAGTGTGAAGAGGGTTATAATGATATGATTAAAGCAGGGGCAACTCCGCAACAGGCTCGTGCAATTCTACCTAATGCAATTAAAACGGAAATCATTGTAACAGGTAATGATAAAGAATGGGGACATTTCTTCAATCTCAGATCAAGAGGAACTACTGGTGCTCCTCACCCGGATATGAAGAGAGTGGCTGATATGGCTCTCGTATTATATAATCACAAGTGGGGATATGATGATCCAAGTCTCGAAGAGGATGGAATAGAGTGCGACGAAGATAAAAAGATAAATAAAGAGCCGGAGCAAATGAAAATTGTATGAACAATAACAGTAATAATAATTATGATGTTATTCTTGTTGGCGGCGGTATCGCTAACATCTTATGCGCTATTAAGCTTGCCCATACAGATCTAAAGGTGTTATTAATCGAACAGGGTAATAGTATTGATAAACGCGATTGCCCCAAAACCAAAACAGGCAAATGTGTGAACTGTAAAACTTGCAGAATTACTACTGGCTTCGGTGGGGCTGGATTCTGTTCCGATTGTAAACTCGATTATTCATCAGAAGTGGGCGGGGATGTTATACATTATATTGGAAGAGAAACGTTTGACCAATTATTGAACGATGTCTCTGATATCTTTACCAGCTTTGGCGCAGATGATAGTTATGTTTATAATGAAGAGTTTGCAAATTCATTAAAATATGAATGCTCGAAATATGGGATGAAGCTCGTAAAATATCCAGTACGGCATTTAGGCACAGATGGCGCCAGAGTCGTTATGAATAATATCTATAACTATTTAAATGGGGCAGATAATATTACAATCCTTTGTAATACCCAAGTTATGGATATTGATTTTGCAAATAAGATTGTATACTTCGCTTCTTCTGATGATGATTCTGCTGGGCATAATTATTATAGTGCAGATTATATTTCAATTGCAGTTGGCAGGTCGGGAAGTGAATGGCTCTCTAACATTTGTAAGAAACAAGATGTTAAAGTTGACGCAGGGAGCGTAGATATCGGTGTCAGAGTAGAGTGCCCAAGATCAGTTACAGACAACATTACTGATAATTTATACGAAATGAAGATCTATTATAATAGCAGTACCGGTAATACATGCAGAACGTTTTGTGTTAATCCTGGTGGTTATGTTGTTCAGGAAAAATGGAATGATTAATAAGCTAAATTATATATGTAAATTAATTTTATATATTATGGAGATAAAAAATGATGGAAAATAAAAATACTTCAATAACTACCGTAAACGGACATTCCCTCTCAGATAATAAATCATTTACTACTAATTTTGCCATTCTCGTAAGTTGTAATTTTACAGAACCGTTTAATGAGCCGATTGAATACGGCAAGCGCATTTGCAGACTATCAAATATGCTTTCTGATGGGAAGCCAATGGTGCAAAGACTCGTTGATCTTCAGGCAAGAAAAAGAAGTACAAAGGATAGAATGAGACGTCTCATCTATGATCCTACACTGGAAGATGCTGAACCCGGTGACCTGAGATATGTATTGCCGCCGAATGTTTTGGATTCTATCGTGGAGTTTTTAAATAAGCTCGAAAATATTATGCCCGGTATCGCAGGTGAGGGTAATAATACCATTTTGTATTCACCTGAATGTAAATTCAGTTCGGCAAGAATTCAATTGAATAGTAGATTGCAGAATGATAAGTATGATGGGGTATATTTTGCAGGAGATTCTGCCGGTATTTCAAGGGGTATTTTGCAGGCGGCGATTGCAGGTGATTTTATTGCAAGGGATATTTTAAAACAATAAGAGAGAGAGGTGATTGTTATTATGAATAGTAGAATTGAACTGTCTTGGGATTCGGCCTTGGTTGTTATTAAGGAATTAGTTAAAGCAGGCTATCATGTGATGTGCTGGACCGATGAAGAGTCTGATGTTTGTGTTATTGAATATATACAGCCGGAGTATGATTGCATGGAATGGGTCGCTACAAGGGTATGAAAATAAGTAGAGCGTGGGCGATGCCAAACTCCAATACCTTTAATGTTAAACCGATTGGTGAATTTGTCAATAGGTATGCATGTGGTGGGGTGATTGTTGATCCGTTTGCAAATGATTGTAAAATCGGGACGATTACTAATGACCTTAATCCAAAGTTTGATACAGATTATCATATGGACGCGTTGGATTTTTTGAAAATGCTTCCGAGTAATAGCGCGGATGTTGTGCTGTATGATCCTCCGTATTCTCCTCGACAGGTGAAGGAGTGCTATGAGGATATTGGTGTTGCGGTAACGGCAGAAGATACTAAGGCGAGTTGGAGAGCGAGACACTTGGATGAAATCGCAAGGGTACTTAAGGTTGGTGGAGTATGCTTGTGTTTTGGATGGAATACAAATGGCGTTGGGATGAAACGTGGATTTGAGATGGTCGAGGTGCTTATTGTTGCACATGGCGGAAGTAAAAATGATACATTGTGTACGGCAGAGGTAAAGAGGCAGGGCTGAGGGCCCTGCTTTTTTTTATGGGTTGGTGTTAGACAAATGTCTAAGGTTAAAAATGGGGATTTTTTGAAATGTGGGGTGGTTTGGATCGGATATGAAATAACTTGTTATGGAAAAATCTTTTACAATATGTAAAAGAGATTCCATAACAAGTTGCTTCTCGCAAGGCCCTCCACCGAAAGGTGGTGATCGGTGCAAGCCCGATGCCCAGAAATGGGCGGCGCTCATGAGAAGACGAATTGCACTCACCGCAAAGGGAGTTAAGCATGTCTTCATGGAGGTTCTTATGTCTAACTACATTTGGTACGAACACAGCCACATCGCAACCGCATCGCAGCTTCCGACCCATCGCAACTACACAGAAGCCGTCCGTCTGCAAGAGGCAGCCGTTAGTGTTGGATTTTACATGGGCAACTCCCAGATGGAATCCGCCATCCGCCAGAAAGCCACAGAGGCTATGATAAGCGTGAACAACGATATCAACAGCAAAGCCGTCTGGCTCGTTGAAGACGGGTTTTGGCCGGAGTTTTCCGACATCTTCAACACCTATGTCCGGGTAGAGATCCATCACTTCTATACCTTAGATGCGGAGTATGATTACTCTATAATCACTATCCCCCGCATTTATGACGAAGTTATGATTCCTTGTAAGTTCCAATGGACCTCGCTTGGTCAATTTAAAGTGACCAGCGAAGACGGCAAACATTCTTTGTACTTCCGTCTACAATAATCCTCATTCGCCCGATCCCGAGGCGAGAAAAATATCGGGATCGTCGGCTTGGCGACGTTAAATAGGCGTTAGGCCAAGCGCGTCCGAAATGGGGTCGCAATCCGTGCTCGTAAGAGTAGTCTTCGTGGGAAACAACGCGTCCCACTGCAGCCGTATAGCCAACGCGCTATCGGTCAAGAGGGTGGCTGGGCTTGATCCCGACTCGGAAAGGAAGACAAAATGGCAAAAATGAACTTCAAAAACGCACTGAAGGCCCTGGCAATGGCAACCGGTATCGAGGATCGCAAGCTCTACGTAGCTTGTGAAACCTACGTAGCGGAGATCCGTAATTGGGTCGTCCACCACGAGGACGGCCTTCCGTACGTATACGCGCACGTTTGTTCTACGTACGGTGCTTTGCCTTTCATCCCGGATGAAGGCAAGTTGTACTATCACGATGATCTCGTTATGTGGTACCTCGATACCTCTGACTTCTACTTCACGACAAAGGAAGAAGCAACCGCATACGCTACGGAGTGCATCTTCAAGTACGTGAAGACTATCGAGGATGCCTCCGAAGAAGAGTAATCCTTGTCCAGATCATTCGCCCGATCCCGAGGCGAGAAAAATATCGGGATCGTCGGCTTGGCGACGTTAAATAGGCGTTAGGCCAAGCGCGTCCGAAATGGGGTCGCAA
>CALCUH010000136.1 GCA_937907165.1 uncultured Bacteroidales bacterium
GTCAGCTCATCAGAGAATCCCCCCTTCAACTGCTGCATCGCTATGCGGTGGGCTGACGCACTCCCCGCACCGATGAGGTCCGCCACGGCTTCCGCCTGCGACAGATCCATGCGTCCGTTCATAAAGGCGCGTTGCGTATATTCGCCGGGCAGTGCCATGCGGCAACCATGAGCTAAAAGTAGTTCAATGATTTTTTGTTGGATGAAAGAGGAGCCGTGGCAGGAAATCTCCACGGAATCTTCGCCCGTAAAGGAGTGCGGTCCCCGGAAGAGGGTCGCCACCACTTCGTCCACGATCTCGCCCTCGTCGGTCCGTATGGTGCCGAAATGGGCGGTGTGCGACTTGGCGTCGGCTAATTTTTTACCCGCTTTGACGGAGGTGAAAACTTTGTCCGTTATTTCAATCGCGCTCGTTCCCGAGAGTCTGACGATGGCGATGGCTCCAATACCCGGAGCGGTGGATACCGCACAGATCGTGTCGGTCGCTATGTTGAATCTATCCATAATCGTAACTATTTTTCCCAGCCTTCAAAAATCTCTTCCCCGTAACGGTTGTGCTCCTCTTTGCTGTGGGTCGGATACCATATCTGGGCGAAGAAAGGATTCCCTTTCGCTATCTCGTCGTAGTTCCAAGGTGAAGGTAGGCACTCCGGACACCAATGTCCGCCAAGAAGAATCAAAGCGGGAGAAGCCTTGAAACGGTGTCCGAATTGGCACTCCCATTCCAGCTTCGTGTGGATGTCTCCTTTCGTCATCTCTTCGCTGAGACATTTCCCTCCGCGGAAGGCGGCGGCTTGGCGCATGTCGTCGATGGTCCACTCTTCAATCGGTTTGGATTCGTCGTAGCCGTGGTCAAGCACGATGGCTTGTTCCGACGGGTGGGAGAGGTCCTGATGCTTCCAATCCGGAATCTTTTCCCAAGCCTCTACGCTTCCGTAGTAGGCGGAGATTCGGCTCGTTTCTTTATTCTTAATCCACGATTGGGTGCCCCACTTCTCTTTGTAGGCTAATCGTTTTAAAACTTGTTTTATGATGAGTGATGGGACTATGGCGGAGAGGTGGTAGAACCATGGGACGCTCTTTCCCATTCGCTTGAAATAATCGTCCACAGGAATGTTGCCGCGGAAATGCAGGTAATCTTCCAGTTTTTGTGAGTCTAGGTACCAGTATCCGTGGAAGTTCCGGAGAACGAACCATTGCGGTTCGAAGAGCTTTTCGGGGCGGTGGCAATGGATGGCGCCTAAAAGCTTGCATTCGAACTCATAGTTGCTCAGACGGTATTCCGGACCGCTGCCGATGTTGTAGAAACGGTTCCAAAAATCTTCGGGCACGCTCTCCTCGCAGAGGTTGGCGAGCAGTCGGCCGCTGTCTTCTATGGTGGTCCATTCCAATACGCCCCGCAAAGGCACATGGAACATGATCGGATCGAAGTTCTTGAGAATGGCTGGGTGTAGGATGCCCGATTGGCGCAAACAAACCCACTTCTTGATGCCCGATTCCACGATGGTCCGCTCCGCTATCGTCTTGCTGATGGCGTAGTGGTCGTAGACGCTGATGCAGATCGGGTCGCCTGTCCGTCCCCAGTGGTTAGGCTCGTTGCGGTCGCTCGTTTGGGCGACGGAACCGATGTAGCAAACGTGTATGCCGTCTGCGTTGGGTTGCGCTAAAACAGCTTTCGCAACGTTCTCGGCGGCGAGTTGGTTTACATGACGTGTCTTGTTGGGAAAGTAATCTGCGGCGGGTGAGACCATGCCGCCCACGTGGAGTACGAAATCAGCCCCTTGGGTGGCCTCCAAAACGTCTTCATAGCGAGTCAAGTCCCCCCAGACGATTTTGATCTTCTCTTGATACGGCTCCAACTTCTTGCGGTTCGTATCGCTCGGACGAGCGAGCACGGTGATGTCGAAACGGTCCAATCGCTTCATGAACTCTTGTAGTCCCGCCCAACCCATGGTGCCTGTGGCGCCTGTTATGAATATACGTCTCTTCATCTGAATCTGTGACACGTTTTTTTACCTTGACATGCAAAGTTAGCAATTTATTTATTCATTACCTTGAATGATAGGAAAACGGATTTTTATGTTGCTGAGATATGAAGATTCGTCATATTGTTATATTTATTGATATAAGTTTTTAAAATTACACGTAGATATCTCTTGCAAATCAATAAGATATTTGTAACTTTGTATATATATGAAAGTTTACTAATTATTAAATTATTTATTTACCATGCTAAAGGAAGTAATTGGAGACAACTCCGGAAAAGTTTGGCACTTGCTTAATGACAAAGGTGAGTTGACATTTAACCAAATTAAGAAAGACTTGAAATTGAAAAACGAGGAAATTTATCTCGCTTTGGGTTGGTTGTTGCGTGAAGACGTGATTTATACTAACGAGAAGGACGATAACGTATTTTACGGTCGTCGTTAATTCCGCTTTTTAAGTCTTAGTGTATTGTGTGTCCTCTTTGTATAGAGGGGGAGAAAAAATTGAAGGGAAGGTGGCTCTGAGTCTCCTTCCCTTTATCTTTTGAGAAAAGTCTGATGAACTTAACGTTTCATCGCCCTGTCCATTTGACGTCTGTCGTCCTTTTCCTTTAGGGATTCCCTCTTGTCGTACTCTTTCTTACCTTTTGCCACGGCTATTTCCACTTTCGCCAAACCCTTCTCGTTGATGAATAGTTTGGTAGGAACGACGGTGAAGCCGGTCTCTTTGGTCTGCCTTCTGATTTTGATTAGTTCCTTTTTGTTCAGCAGCAGTTTTCTGTCGCGGCGGGGAAGGTGGTTGTTATAGGTGCCGTAGAAATACTCGGAGATGTTCATTCCTTTAACCCACAATTCGTCATCGTTGAAGAAGCAGAAGGTGTCCACTAGACTCGCTTTGCCCATTCTGATGGATTTGATCTCTGTTCCCACAAGTACGATTCCAGCCTCGTATTTATCTATGAATTCGTAATCGAAAGAGGCTCTTTTATTTTTGATGACTACGTCGCTTTTCAATTTTTCCATGTGCGTTATAATTTCATTATGAGGCTCATCAGTGTCTCCATTAGGATAGGGGAGGCGCAGATGACCACGAAAGCGTATAAGGTGAATTTCGTATATTTTTCCTTCTCCAGTTCGGGGAATGTGGACGGTATGCTATACCAGATGATGTAGAAGAGGTAGAATAGCGTCGCGTAGATGAAAAATAATACGGAGAATAATGTTGCTATCGTTTTGACTATCAGATAGAGCGAGATGGTAAAGGTGACCAACCTCGCGCTCGCATGGTAGTCTGGACGTTTCTTGAATAGTTTGGTCGTCAGCCTGCTGTTGATGATTAGCACAGCGACGTGGAAGCCGATGAAAATGGAGGAGATGCAGATGACTAATTTTTTCGAACAAATTTTTAGTGCATATTCGAATGTGATGGATTCATTTATTTCGTAAGTGAAGTCGAAGAATACGTTAAGAAACGTAGCTATTATGACGAAACACATGAGCGGAAGCACATAACGGTAGCGGAGCTCGCTAATCGGCGCGTTCTCCTCCGCAATTCTGTTCCATTCCCTCTGCGGGAAACGGACTAATCGATAGAGCCGTTGAAATATCTCTTTCATTGCTTTTCTCCCTTGCTTCTTTCGCGAATTTACTGAAATTCCCTCACTATTTCGTTAAGGATTATTAAAAATGAATCGTTTTGTCTTCCGATGATTTTCGAAAGAGGTTATTATGTTTATTTTTGTGCAATGTCTCAGTAAAAAGAGCACTCTAAGTTAATAATTTTATTGTGTTTGAAATATGGCATTGGTTAAAATAGAGAATGCGGGTGTTGTCGCTCAGATCTTGTTGGACGTGGGTGGACGTATCGTCTCTTTCCATCGTGAGGGAAAACCTAACGTTTTGGAGAGCGACCCTTCTTTGTGGGAAGAGCCTTCATCTAATCGGCTGGTTCCTACTCCTGACATGTTGGATTTCAAGGCTTATAATGGTCATGAGGTTTGGGTCGGGCCTCAGAGCCAATGGTGGAAACAGCAGACGCTCAATGCCGAGAAGCGGGAGTCCGATCTCTTTTGGCCGCCTGATCCCTATATCAGTTTCGGCTCCTATTCCATTGTCGAGCAGAGTGCTTCGTCCGTCACAATCATGGGCGAACCTTCTCCGCTGAGTGGGGTGAGAATGACTAAAAAAATCACCATTGAAGAGGATGGGACTTTGTTTTTCGAAGTGTCGGCGGAGAATGTGCGCGACACGGAGGTGTCGTGGGATTTGTGGCTGATTACCAGAGTGAATGGACACAACCCGAACTTCGTTCCTGTCGCTTCGGAAGAGGATGTTTTCTTGGGAGAACCTTCGCATCCTTATCAAGGACGACCGACCTATAAAGTGGAGAACGGTTTCTTCTCCTTCACACCTTTGGATAATGACGGGCGGTTTGAGGAGTGTACGGGAAAGGCGTATATCAAGGCGGTTCGCCCGATTATCGTCACCCATTGCGGCGATGAGTGTCTGACGCTCGAATTCGAACACCATGATTTCTCTTCCATCCATCCCGAGCAGGCTGAGATAGAATTGTATAATTTTGTGCATAAGGATGCCGAAAAATCTTTGCTGGAGTTGGAGTACCATACGCCTTATAAGACATTGACTCCGCATGAAAGTATCTCCACATGGTCCAGATGGAGGTTGTCTTCTTTGTGCCAATGATAGGTAAACTTGTAAATTATGATATTATGCGAAATTTGTTTATAACCTTGTCGCTGATTGTGATGTGTCACATTCCATCCTTTTCTCAAAAGGCGGGAAACGCATTGTATATTATTAAAGATGGGAAATTGCAATCAGGAGTAGAAGTGGTTGATCGCCCGAATAACCTTGTTATGGAACAGGGTGATGGCTTTGTCTCATTTAAGAAGAAAAGTATGAGGCAACAAAACATATTCTTCAAGTTTGCGTTAAAAAAGTGTTACAATATAAAAAATATGAATTTGGTCGTGGAATATCAACTTCCGGAAACAGCCTTATGTGACGCTAACCATAAGTCGAATATGATACTTAATTTTTGTGCCGAAAAAATGGCTCCGACATTAATGTTTTGCGCATATAGCCTTAATAGAAATATGTGTTCGAACATCTATATAGATGGAAAGTTTGATGAAAGGACCGCCAAAGATTTTGTGACATATGAAGGCTTCGCTTATGTCGCAGATAGCGTTTGGGTTAATTCATTTGAACTCGCATATATGGATCGCTGGGAGTGGAGAGAAAGTGAGATGGATTCTATTCCCGGTGTGTTGAAAGTGAAAAATTTATATTACGCGAAACCGGATTCAGAGAAGACTCCTTTTTTTAGCACGAAATTTGATGCGCCAAATACATGGGATAAAACGTGGAATGCGGATAAGTTTTATCAAAACGGGGCTATTCTTACCTGTAGTAATCCTCGTCATCCCAAGGATATCAAAATGTTGTATATGAATCAACCTGAGAATTGGACTGGTTCGGACGGTTCTGCTTATTTGTCAAGTGAACTCTTTCATGGTTTGCTAGTCAAGAGTGCTTACAATTATCGGCATTATCGTATCACTGATAAAGATACGATGTTTCTGAAGAATATTCTATTGCCTTCTGGCGTGAAAAAAATAAATTTGGAGTGCCTGCTTCGGGCTGAAAAACTAGTGGAGAACACACCGTCAGAGACAATCCCGATGTTTGTTACTTTTGATAAAGGTAAGACTATGGTTAGATTGTTCGATGATACGATACCAGCTATTTATACGAAGTTCGAACGTGATATTGATGTGCCTGCTGGAGCGAAGTATATGGACCTGGTTTTTGCGCAGGCTTCCAAAGCGTCTTATATTGTCGACAATTTGATTATTGCTTCGTTGAAGACTTCTCAGTCGAAACCTAAAAAAAGCACAACACCTTCAAATGGCAAGAAATAATCGTTCATAAAAGTAACTGCAAAAAAAGCGTTCGGAATTTCCGAACGCTTTTTTTTGCAGTTATGCCGATTAATTTTTTTCTTGTTCCTCACCTGCCAATTCAGGATCGATAAGGATACGTCCGCAATATTCGCAGACGATTATCTTCTTCCTGATGCGGATGTCCAATTGTCTTTGTGGTGGAATCTTGTTGAAGCAACCACCGCAAGCGTCACGTTCGATAGGCACTACCGCCAAACCGTTTCTAGCATTCTTTCTGATTCTCTTGAATGCGGTGAGAAGTCTTTCCTCGATTTTCCCTTCGATTTCTTTCGCTTTTTCACGTAAGTTCTCTTCCTCTTGTTTGGTCTCGGAAATTACTTCGTCCAATTCCTTTTTCTTCAGATCCAAATCCTCGTTTCTTTCGGTGATAAGAGTCTTAGCTTTCTCCAACTCTTCTTTTCTGATTGCAGACAAGTTGATGGCTTCGTTGATTCTCTTTTCGCTCAATTCGATTTCTAGAGTTTGAAACTCTATCTCTTTAGCGAGGTTCTCGTATTCGCGATTGTTACGTACATTGTCTTGTTGTTCTTTGTACTTGGCGATGAGGGATTTTGAATTCTCGATGTCGCTTTTCCTTCCTGTGATGGATGAATCGATTTGACGGATTTCATCGCTCAAGTTAGCTACACGAGTATTCAAACCTGCGATTTCGTCCTCTAAATCTTGAACTTCCAACGGAAGATCACCCCTCAATGTTTTAATTTTGTCAATTTCAGTGTTGACCAATTGAAGGTCGTAGAGAGCCTTGAGTTTCTCTTCTACTGTAATCTCTTTCGAATCTTTCTCTGACATACTTTATAAGTAATTTATCGGATTTGTTTTACTTTCTGAAATATAGACTGCAAATTTAGGATTAATTTTTGAAATTATCCCATAAAAAATCTCTTTTGTGTATTGCTCGGACTCAAAATGTCCGATGTCGGCGAGTATGATTCGCCCCTCCGTATCGAAAAATTGGTGGTATTTCACATCTGCAGTCAGATAGATGTCCGCCTTCTTCCTAATTGCCGTTTCTGCGAATTCGAATGCGGATCCTCCGCAAAGGGCAATTCTTTTCACTTTTTTATCTGGTTCCACATGCGTGTGACGGATACATCCTACTTGAAAGATGGTTTTCACTCTCTTTAGAAAATCCATCGCATCTTCCTCTTGCGGAAGGGTGGCTATTACTCCCAATCCGATTTCCTCTCCTCCTTGTGTCTCGGTTTCGAGCGGACGAATGTCCTGTAACCCAAGTTTCTCCGCCATTTTGGCGCTTACGCCTTTTGCCGCTTTGTCCATGCAAGTATGGCTGGAATAGATGGCGATATCGTTTTTGATGGCTTGTATGATGCAACGCTCCGTTGACGTTCTCCCGCATATTTTTTTTTGCCCTTTGAAAATGAGCGGATGGTGGGAGATAATCAGATTACATTTTTTCCGGATTGCTTCTTCCACAACTTCTTCAGTTATGTCCAGTGTGATGAGAATACCTTTGATTTCTTGCGTTGAATCTCCCACTTGCATGCCGCAGTTGTCATAGCTCTCTTGATAATCGAGGGGCGCATGTTCTTCTATGGCTGCTGTTATCTCATTGATTTTCATCTGCCCTTTTCTTTTTTAGCGTTAGGATTTCATAGTGGGGAAAAATCCGGAATCTTGCTGGAATACCAACACACCCCATTCCTCTCGACACAAATATATGCTTCCCCTCGTTCTCATAAAGTCCATCCCAGTATTTTATCATCAAATTGCAGAGTGAGAATTTGAACCATCTTGTGTCTAACCCGATTTGACCTCCATGTGTATGGCCACAAAGCGTTAGTTGGATGTCTGTTGTGTCTCGTACGCCTCTTGGCCAATATGTCGGATCATGTAAAAGCAATATCTTCATGTCGATGTTTTCTGCCCCTTTCATCGCTCTGCCTAAATCAGCTCTGTTTTCCACGTGTTTGCTTTCTCCCCAATTTTCTACTCCGAGGAAGGCGATGGTATCGTTCCCTCTAGTTACGAAATGATGGTTGTTTAGCAATAATTTGAACCCGAAGTCCCTGATTTTTTGTCGGATTGCAATCTCATTCATGGATCGCAGGTCTTCGTCGTCCCAATCGTAATAATTCCCATAGTCGTGGTTGCCTAAGATTGCTAACTTTTGGTCTGGACACTGCAACTTTTCGAAAAGATAGTTCCACCCGTTGCATTCTGTTGCGAAGTTATTTACCATGTCGCCTGTGAAGACGACTATGTCTGGATGGGTTGCCGCCATTGAATCGAAAACTGCCTCCAAACGTTTTTGCGAGTAGGCGAATGTGCCTAAATGAAAGTCGCTAATCTGCAATATTCGGTATCCGTCGAACGAATCCGGTAAATTTTCTATTTCAACAATTTCTTTCCTTTCAGAGAAACGGAATCTTCCGACGTGGATGGAATATAATACCGTGAAGAACACGATTCCTGCCGCAACATAGCCTGCGTATTGGATTTTCCTCCATCTTTTTTTCGTGAGGAAGAAGATGAGGTCGAAGTTGCAGAAGGTTAGTTTCGTGGCGTAGACCATGCCCAAGATGCTGACGAACATCGTCAGTTTGAAGTGGGTGGTCGGCGAGATGATATGGTTGATGTTGAAAAGGATTCCGCACGATGTGATAAGAAAGTAGGCGGAAATGATCCAATGCAATATCGTCGTGGATTTGTTGATTCTGTTGCGCATGAACCTGCAGTAGAGGTAGATGTCTGGCAACAATACCAACAATATGATCAATATGAGTGTTATCGGATAAACGTGCATGTCTTTGAGGCTGCTTTGTTATTCTGTTCTTAATTCAAGAGCGACTACGTTCTCGACGTGGTGGGTATGAGGGAACATGTCCACAGGTTGTACGGCGGTCACTCTGTACTTCTCGTCGAGCAGACTCAAATCCCTCGCTTGTGTGGCGGGGTTGCAGCTCACGTAAACGATTCGTTTTGGCTCCGCGGAGAGAATGGTCTCTACCACGTCAGGATGCATGCCGTCGCGTGGTGGGTCTGTGATGATGACGTCCGGTTTGCCGTATTGCGCGACGAAATCTTTGGTCAGTATCTCTTTCATGTCGCCCGCGAAGAAGAGCGTGTTGTCGATGTTATTGTTTTGAGCGTTCACTTTCGCGTCTTCGATCGCTTCAGGCACATATTCGATGCCTATCACTTTCTTCGCCATCTTGGAGACGAAGCATGCGATGGTTCCGGTTCCCGTGTAAAGGTCGTAGACGAGCTCGTCTCCTTTTAATTGGGCGAAGTTCCTCGCTACTTTGTAAAGCTCGTAGGCTTGTTTGCTGTTGGTCTGGTAGAAGGATTTAGGACCGATTTTGAATTTGAGTCCTTCCATCTCCTCGAAGATATGGTCGCACCCTTTGAATACGAATGTCTCTTGGTCGGTGATTGTGTCGTTGCACTTCCCGTTGATGACGTAAATGAGCGAAGTGATTTGTGGAAATTGTTCCACCAAATGGTTTAATAGTCCTTCTCTCAACGCTTTGTCTTCGTGATAGAATACGACGGTCAGCATGACCTCTCCCGTGCTTGCGGTACGTACCACGATGGTGCGGAGGAATCCCTCTTTGTTTCTTAAATCAAAGAATGGTAGACCGTTCTTGTGTGCGTAATCTTTTATGCAATCCCTAATTTGGTCGCAGATTTCGTGTTGGAGATAGCACTTGTCGATGTCGAGCACTTTGTCGAACATGCCCGGAATGTGGAAGCCTAGGGCGTCCATGTTGTCGAATTTTTCACCTGCCGCCACTTGCTCGTAGGTGAGCCATTTCTTGTTGGAGAAAGTGAATTCCAGTTTGTTGCGGTAGCGGATGATGTTCTCCGAACCGATGATAGGGGATATCTCCGGCAACTCGACTTTGCCTATTCTTGTAAGTGTGTTGAATACTTGGTCTTGTTTCGCTTTCAGTTGGTCTTCGTAAGGAAGTATCTGCCACTTGCAGCCTCCGCAGATTCCGTAGTGTGAACAAAATGCTTCCGCGCGGCGCTCTGAGTATTTGTGAATCTTGGTGACCCTTCCCTCCATGTAACTGTTTTTCTTGCGGGTGACTTGCAAGTCAACTATGTCGCCTGGGACGACGAATTGGGTGAAAACCACCATGTCGTTTACGCGGGCTATCGCTTTCCCTTCGTTTGCAACGCCCGTTATCTCAATGTTTTCCAATAAAGGAAGTTCCTTTTTTCGTCCCATATTTTTACACTAGCTATGTTTGATATTATAATTTGCAAAGTTATGAATTTTTAGGGAAAGATTTTTTGCCTTTTTATGCTAATTTATGCGTGAAAGCGTTACTTCTCTCTCTTATTTTCTTCCAAAAGTTTTTTGAGCTCGTCCAACTGTTTCTCCATCTTATCGAGCTGGGCTTTCATGTCGTCGTTGTTGTCGCTTACCATGGCGTCCACGAATATGGAGTTGATGAACGACATGCCGATGATTCCGCATGTGATGAGCAGCCCGCAAAGGTAGATGACAGACAACTTGCCGATGAGGGGCGTGGTCGCATTCGCGATGGCGTCGGGTATCTCATACCAGCCTTCGATGGTGAACATCCGGAAGACGGAGTAGATGGAGCGGAAGGGGGTGCCGAAATATTCGGGTGCTATCTCCGAGAAGAGGTTCTTGTTGATGAGTCCGAAGACGACGATGATGATGAAAAAACTCATCAGTACGGCGTATGACTGCTTTAAGGCCAGTTTGAATCCTGTCACCACTTTGATGATGTCGGGAAAGAAATGGAGCGTTTTGAATAATCTCAGCAATCGTAGCATCCTTAGCGCAAGGAGGAACGATAGGTCTATCATCTCGATGGAGAAGATGTATTGGATGATGGAGGGCAGACTGAGGATTACCAGACATCCGTCCATTTTGTTCCATCCGCGTTTCCAATATTCCGTGAACCCATATTCCTTCATTTTTACCACCATCTCCACCAAGAAGAATATCGTGCAGGCGAAGTCGGCGAAATCCAACCACCCACATGACGAATTGCTCTCCTCTAAAAAGATAATGATCGTGTTGAGCAGAATGACGAATAGAATGAGTTTATTGTTTAAGAATATGTTTCTGAGCGTCTTTCCCATGCTCCTTAATGTATATTTTTTGTTTGCAATTGTTTTATTATCAGTTAGATGCCTATGATTAAAGAAAGTGGCGACTGATTTCCAAAAATACGAAATTCTATATTCCCCGCAAAAGCAAAATGCTGATAATCTTGTTATTTAGGTATTAATTCGACATTATCATCTATGCCCAAAGTGAATTCACGTAAATGTTGCATATCGTTTGTACTCCACTGACTATAAGACAATATATTCTTCCCTTTAGGATAATATATCTTTTCAAGGTGGCATTCTTTAAACGCCTCCATATAGATTGTTTGAACTTGAGATGGAATGGTGAATTCTTTCCCTCTTTTCTTGGTAGGATATAAGTACAATGCACTCTTGTCCTTCGAGTAAAGGATGCCGTCGATGCTACAGAAGTTTTTGTTCCTTTTGTCCACTATTATTTCCTTTAAGTTTTGGCTGGAGATGGCGGCATACTCTGTAGTACATATGTCATGGAGCGTTTGGACATTTTGGGATATGTATAATTTTTCTAAGTTCGAAAGATGGATTCCTATGATGTCCGTGACGCTTGAAGGAATAACTAATACTTTCGTCGGTGAAGAGTCTGCGATTTCTATTGTTTCGATTTTAAATTTTTTTCCATTGATTCTCACATGGGAAGGAATAACAACCGAGTCTTGCTTGGTTTCGATACCGCACACCCACACCATTCCTCTATCGTAAGCGTATCGTATGCCACCTGTCGTGATGTTGGGGGCCTCTGGATTTAGACACGCCATCGTATTTGCGGCGTATAAAAGCGACAGAAGGAGGGGAAAAATAAATTTTTTCATGATTTATTCGTTACAAGTCTTTGAATGTTGATTGTTGACTACTAATCTCGAAATTAGTCATTTGTTTGAAAACAGGCAAAATGATTAAGTGATTATTCCATAAAAAAATCCCCGGTAGTGATTGCTCATTACCGGGGAATAGGTTTCGTGACTGTGTGAATCGTATAGAATCAGTTTATTCTCCTGCGATCAGGCACATCGTGATGCCGCATTTGTCGCTAACGCTAGAAGCGCCTCCTTGCACTTTTTTGTTGTTGCTTGCGGTGACGATTCTGTTGCGGTTGACGTGATATTCTGTAGTGAGGTAGTTCGAAACGGCTTGAGCTCTTTGTTTGGCAAGACTCTCGTTGCCCGTTCCGTTAGCGCTTGCTTCGATGCGGATGCGCGCTTTAGGGTAGTAGAGAATAATGTCCCCGAACTCGCGGTCGATGGTCGCGTATGCCTCGTTGTCCAATGCGGATTTCCCTACGCCGAATCCGATAACCGTTTCCTTCACGGCAAAAGCTTGTGCGGTTTTGTCTTTCTCGGTCGGTGTGGTAAATGCGTTCTCCGCTGTTCCGTTAGCTTTCTGCTCGTTGGTGAGCGCTTTGTTTTCGCTAGCTTTCTCCACAAGGTCGGTGAGGGAAATTTTTGCCCATGTCGTTGCTGACTTTCCGATTCCTAAACTGGAGTAGAGACGTGACATTTTCGAATAGACTTTTTCGGCGGTCAATCCGTTATAGCTTCCGCTCAGACCCATCCATGCCATTTGGTCGGCTAGGGTGGCGTATTTGAACTTGGCGCTTTGTGCAACCAATATGCTCGTGCTCATCTCCAATTCTTTCTCGAAGATGTTGCCCGCCTCTTGTAAAGCTGTTGGATTGAATGTCAGTTCGGAATTGGCTGCGATGATTGCTTCCGCAAGCTTCTCCGCTGTTTCTCGGTTTTCGTCTATCCATTTCTTCTTGGCGATTAAGCCCTCTGCGATGAGCGTGCTGGATTGAGCGGTAGTGGTGAGTTTGTGCGCTCCTTTCACTTGAAGAATACATCCCTCTTCTTGTGGTGTCGTGACGATGGCGCAATCCACTTGCTTCGATTTGAATGCTTGTGCGGCGTCGACGATGGATGTCACTTTTTCCGCAATGATATCGCTCATTGTCAGCCCTGCAGTCTCCAATGCGTTGATAAGAAGCGTCTGAGAAGAGGTTCCCTCCATGAAAGCCACTCGTTTGCCTTTCAGATCAGCCGTGCTGTTGATGGTGCCGTTGGCTACTATCACATCCGCTCCTGTGCTAAAATTGAGAAGCATGAAATATTTCGTGTCGGACAAGCTTGCGTCTTTGCTCAATTCCACGGGAAGAGCGTCGATGTTGCAATACTCGATGTCCGCTTCTCCGTTCTTCAGCGCTGTTCTGGCGGATTCTGTCTCGTTCATGACGACCAGTTTCAGTTTCAGACCATAGTTTTTCTGGAAGTAGGATCCTTTTTTAGACTCTAATCCTCCGTTTCCCCATACGATGGGTGCGAAACCCGGCTGGTCTTTGATGACGATAGTGGCGTCGTATTTGCCTTTTTTAGTGAGCGAACTGATGGATGGAAGTTCTGGCATGTCCACGCTTTTTTCGGTAGAACCGAATTCGAGAATGCCTGTGAAATAGAGGACTGCGCAAATCGCCGCTGCGATGAGTCCGATGATCGTAAACCTTCCTAAACATGTTAGTCTGCTGAAAAAGCCCATATCTGTTTATCGCTTAAATTTTTTTATAAATAAAATTATTCTGCGTGTTAATTAGCACCATTTGTTTCTTTCTACTTTGACGGCCTCTTTCTCTTTCATGGTTCCGAAGCTGCTGGAGTCGATTTTGGCGTCCTCGTTGAAAGAGGAGAATGAATCTTCTTGTCCGTATTTTCTGAGGATGTCTTCTACCTTGTCCTCATTGACAGCTGACTCCAAGTTGTAGTTTTCCAAGATGCCATCGGAATCGTTGATAAAGCCTTCCATCTCAGCGACGCTGGAGTTGATGGTGTTGGTGATGTGCTCGATGGCCATCTCCTCTTCAAGCGTTTGAGAGTCGCCTTTGATGATGCTTGAGATGGTTTTCAAGGCGCTTCTTTGCTCTTTAGCAGACTCGTAAGCGTCTTTTGTTCTCTTCAACTCAAGGGAAGAACGCTCCACTTTCGCTTCCGCGATGGTCTGCAATCTCTCCATAACCTCTTGGTATCTTGTGGAGGTCTCGATACGTTTCTTTTGGCTTTCGATGATGGAATCCAATTGTGCGATGTCGTTGCTGAGGTTGCTGATGCTCATTTGAACTTTCAACTTCTCGTTAGGCGTCAAACTGTCGCTATTGGCCAATTGTTCCTTTCTCTTTTTCAACTTGCGTATGTTAGCCTCTTGTTGCTCTTGGTAAGACTCCAGCTTCTGTTTCATGCTGACGAGTATGGTCCTTAATTTGTCCACGTTCTCGTTTACCGTGTTCAGTTTGTCCTTCATCTTGCGGATAGAGTTCTCGAGGATTGAAATTGGATCAATTTTCACGAACATTCCGACAATCTTTCTGTTGAGATTCAACCAGAAGAGGGAAATCCATTTCCAGAAGTTTTTGTTCAGCAGAACTGCAAGAATGGCTACGATCGCTACAATTTCTACGATTAGAATAAGCGTGTTGGCTGCGGCTGCCACTAAAAAGGGAAGTGCCTTCACGAAAAGGTAGCCGAGACCTAGGAGCACACCTCCCGCGGTGATCTTCGCAAATGTGCCACCGGGACGTTTGAACAATTCTTTGAGAGATACTGGAGCACTTTTTTGGCTGCTTTCGCTTTCTGGTGAATTAAATAAATTGCTATCCATTTTTGTTACTTTTTAGTTGTTTTCGAAATTTAATGCCGTCAAATCGTTCTTGACGGTGATGAGGTCGCAGATGACGCTGTTGGCGGAGTTCATGAAGACTTGTTTGTCGTGCGAAATCTCTTTGGAAGCTGTTGTAATCTCCACTTTGAGTTTTGCTATCTCGTTGGAGAGCGTCTCGTTCTTTTTGGTCAGTTCTTCTATCTGTTTGATGGTGAACTCGTTCTCCTTCTCCATCTCCTCCAACTTCTTTTGCTGGTTGCCGATGGTTCTGCTCATCTTAGCGTCGAACTGGTTGCGTCCGCTCTCTATTTCTTCGTTTACGAATCCGATATAGGTGTCTATCGATTTGAGAAGTTTCTCTTTCGTGAAGTCCGGATATTGCGCTTTCAACATTTTAAAGGCGGCTTCGTATCTTTTGTCTTGCGGAAGTCCCATGGACTCGAGTGAGGCGGAGTAGTTCTTCAACTCCAACATGTCTGGACCTGGAAGGTTTCTGCTGACTAATGTCTCCCACAACCTTTTTTTCATCACGTTGCTCACTTCCACAGCCGTGTCTGCGGTCTCCTCTTCTGTCACCGACTCCTCGGGGATGATGGCGTCTATGTTTATCGTCTCCTCCGCTTTCGGTTCCTCTTTCGGACGCACCTCTTCTTTCGGTTCTTCACGTACTTCCTCTCGCTTGGGAGATGTGCGGTTCTGCGATCCGTTCCCCTGCTTTTTCGAATTCTTGTCCGGTTTTATAAATAGGTCTTTTAGACTCATGATTTTACTATATTTATTTTCACCTAAATTAATCGAATCTATTCAAATCTTCAAGAAATCAGCATTAAAAAAACTTAATATAATCTCTCTTTCGCGAAATTAATGAATCTTTGCGTTGTTAACAATCCTTTTTTTATCCTTTTCTTTTTTTCTTTATTTTATGTGTGGTAAAGATATTCTTTTAAAGTTTTGTTTAGGTCATATCATTTTTTTTGATTTCTTTTGCAATAAAATTAATAATATTTAGTTATTAGAGACGGGTAGATTCTTTGCGTTGTTAATGCATTCTTCCTTATTAGTTAGATTTTATTAGTAAGATATTTATATCAAATGGGAAAGATTAGTGTTCGTGCGGTACTTTTATCCGCAGTTTTATGTTCGACTCTTACAGTCAGTGCACAGTATACGGTAAGTGATGAGAAAGGAGCATCTTATAACCCGCTTCAAACAGCAATTCCTTCATTGTCAATCGCTCCAGACGCCGTGGGTGGCGGTATGGGTGATGTCGGAGTAGCGACGGCCCCTGATAACAGTTCGCAATATTGGAACCCTGCTAAGTATGCACAGGCCGAAAGCAAGGGCGGCTTTATGATTAACTATACGCCTTGGTTGCGTAAAATCGTAAATGACATTGATTTGACCTATTTGTCCGGTTATTATAAACCTACCGATAGAACGGCGGTGGGAGCTTCTTTCCGCTATTTTTCCATGGGAGAAATCCAATTAAATAGTTCGCCTGACTATTCCGGAATGCCAGTCTTCAATGGCACAGCGAAGCCTTATGAGTTAGCTGTTGACGCTAGTTTCTCCATGATGCTTTCCGAATATTGGTCAGGAGGTGTCGCTTTACGTTTCATCTATTCCGACTTGTTCAATGGCGTGGATGACGATGATTATTCTTCTGCTGCCGCTTTGGGTGCGGATATCGCTTTCGCATATCGTAGACCAGTCCAAACAGGTCAAACCACTTCTTATGCCGGTTTCGGTGTCTCCATTTCCAATATCGGTAACAAGGTCTCTTATGATAATGACGCCACTCAACAGTTCATCCCGACTAACTTCAGAATCGGTGGCTCTTTCGAGTATGCTTTTGATGATTACAACACATTGCAATTGGCAGTAGATATCAATAAATTGTTGGTTCCGACTCCTTATGGGGATTTGAGCCAATATGGGAACGATACGGTAAAGTATGAGAATGCCAAGAGAGATTATTATGAAACTAGTTCTGTCGGTGGCATATTCAAATCTTTAGGTGATGCGCCTGGCGGTTTCAAAGAGGAAATGAGAGAGTTTAATCTTTCTGTTGGTCTCCAATACTCATACAATAAAAAATTCTTGGTGAGAGGTGGTTATTTCAACGAGAACAAGTATAAAGGTAATCGTAAATATTTTGCGGTTGGTGCTGGCTTCAATTTGAGCATTTTCCAATTAAACGCTGCTTATTTGATATCTGTCGCTCAGACCAATCCGTTGGACCGCACTTTACGTTTCTCCCTCGGATTTGACTTGGGTGGATTACGTGAAATTTTAGGCATCAATGCAGAAAGTGGTGCTGAAAAGGAAGAATAATATAATCCATACTGATTAATACTCTTAAAAGGCGCGGTTGTTTCCGCGCCTTTCCCGTTTGTTGTTTTTCCTTAGACTACTAATCGGTTTTTGTTAGTTTTTCGTAATTTCGCGGTCTGAAAATTCTTGTGCGTATGGATGGTACGAAAGACAATTTGTTTACGATGAGTTTCTTCTGCTCTTGCGGGGCGAACTTCCTTCTTTTTTTTTCATTTTATCTGATTCTGCCTATTCTGGCGGTCTATCTGATGGATTGCTTTTCCGTGCCTGAATCCACCGTCGGCGCTGTCTTGGCTTGCTATACCTTGGCCTGCCTTTTCATCCGTCCTTTCTCCGGTTATTTGGTGGACACTTTCCAACGTAAACCTCTCTATTTGCTGGCGCTCTCTTTCTTCGTCCTTCTTTTCCTTGGCTATCCTTGGGTGAAGACGGTTTTCCTGTTCGCTTTGCTTCGTATGATGCATGGTTTCGCTTTTGGAATGGTCTCCATCTCCAGTAATACGATTTTGATCGATATCATGCCTGCCAGTAGAAGAGGTGAGGGGTTGGGCTATTTCGGTCTCTCCAACAATTTTGCCATGGCGACTGGCCCGATGGTGGGTATGTGGCTTTTGGAACACTATAGTTATGAGACTATTTTCTACTCTTCTTTTTGCGTGAGTCTCTGCTCTTTCTTGATTGGCTCGATGATAAAGACGAAATATCGTCCTAAGGTTTCTCCGAAGGAACCGATTTCTTTGGATCGCTTCATATTGCTGAAGGGTATTCCCGCTGGTGTCAATATGATTTTCCTTGCCATTCCTTATGGGGTGATGACCTCCTTCATAGCCATTTATGCGAAAGAACTCTCCGTGGAGGGTAAACCAACTTCTTTCTATCTTTTCCTTGCTGCGGGAATCGCCTTGTCGCGTATTTTCTCGGGAAAATTGGTAGACCGTGGTAAGATGTTGCTCGTTATTAAGGTGGGTATCGCTGTCGGCGGTTGCGCCTTCCTCTTATTGGGACTTCTGCCTTACTTAGGCATTCCTCATCTTTATATTTCCAAAGGACTCTATTCCTCTGCTCTGATGATCGGTGTGGGATATGGCATCCTTTTCCCTGCCATGAATTCTCTATTTGTGGCTTTGGCACCGAACAATAAGCGCGGAACTGCTACGTCTACTTATTTGACCACATGGGACTTAGGCATCGGCGTCGGTTTGTGGGGCGGTGGTTGCATGAGCGAAATATCTTCTTTCTCCACCACGTTTATTGTGGGAGGAAGTTTGGTGATTCTTTCTCTGCTCTTTTTCGCTTCCTACACGCAAGGTCATTTTCTCCGTAATCGTGTGAAGGAGTGTTGATTTTTTATCTCTCTTTAATTTGTAAATGGTAAATTGTGAAATAGGAAATCTCCTTATCTTTGAGTAATAATTATTTCGCTAAATATATTTTGTATGGCTTACGATATGATTACGATATTGGGTCCGACCGCAAGTGGTAAGACTACTTTGGCGGCTCACTTGGCGTCCAGACTCAATTCCGAGATATTGAGTGCGGATTCCCGCCAGATTTATCGCAGGATGGACATCGGTACGGGAAAGGATCTCTCTGATTATGAGGTGGATGGGAAACACATCCCCTACCATTTGATTGATATCGCCGAGCCGGGCTACCGTTATAACCTCTTCGAATATCAACGAGATTTCTTGAAGGCTTATGAGGAGGTGAAAGGACGTGGCGTTTTTCCTATTCTTTGTGGCGGAACGGGACTTTACATTGAATCGGTGTTGAAGGCTTACAAAATGATGCCGGTTCCTCAGAACGACGAACTTCGGCATTCGCTTGAAGGCAAATCTTTGGAGGAGCTCACGCGGATATTGTCCACTTATAAGACGTTGCATAATACGACGGATGTCGATACCGCCAAACGAGCGATACGCGCCATCGAGATTTGTGAGTATTATCGTACCCATCCGCAGGAATTTGTGGATTTCCCTACTATTAATAGTCTAATCATTGGTGTGAATATCGACCGTGACCTCCGTAGGGAGAAGATTTCCAGACGCTTGCGTGCGCGTTTGAACGAGGGTATGGTGGAGGAGGTCCGGGCTATTATGGATTCTGGTGTCTCTGCGGAGAATCTTATTTATTATGGGTTGGAGTATAAGTATTTGACAAATTATATTATAGGCAATCTCTCGTACGAACAGATGGTCACAGAACTGGAAATAGCCATCCATCAGTTTGCGAAACGGCAGATGACTTGGTTCAGAGGCATGGAACGTCGAGGTTTTACCATCCATTGGGTGGATGCTTGTCTGCCGATGGAGGAGAAGCTAGATCAGATTTGCGCTTTGTTGTAAATCTATTTTTTTTCTGATGGGGAATGGAGTGGGATAGGGTGTCTCACTCTTTTTTTATTGAATCTTTATTGAAACCCTCAAAAAATAGACGTGCTTTTATAAATTTTATATAAAAAACAAAAATACCCCCTTGTTTTTAGGGGTCATCTCCGATTTTATGTTTATTTTTGCATCGTAACCCTTTGAATTTTGGGGTTGACATGAAATTTATTGTTTTACCTAATCTTTTTTGATATGGCTATCATGAGATTTAACGCATTGAAGGAGTTGCAAGGCAGACGTCCGTTGGTGGTGAATAATCCCTCGGATAAATTGTCTGACTACTATGCCATCAATGTGTTCACTAAGGAGAAAATGCGTGAGTATCTTTCAAAAGATGCGTTCAATGCGTTCATCGCTGCTGTAGACCGCGGTGTGCTTTTTGATAGGAATGTCGCCGACCAGATCGCAACAGGTATGCGCAAATGGGCGAGCGAGCGTGGCGCGACTCATTACACTCACTGGTTCCAGCCTCTGACGGACGGTACTGCGGAGAAACATGATGGTTTTATCGATTTCGACGAAAATGGTGATGTCATCGAACGTTTCTCGGGCAAATTGTTGATTCAACAAGAGCCTGATGCCTCTTCTTTCCCTTCTGGTGGCTTAAGAGCTACTTTTGAAGCTAGAGGTTATACAATTTGGGATCCAACATCACCTTGCTTTGTAAAT
>CALCUH010000137.1 GCA_937907165.1 uncultured Bacteroidales bacterium
TATCAAGAACAATACTTATATCACTCCAAAATCAACTTCCATTCTTCCGTCCATCACGAACAGAAGTTTGATGCAGTTGGCTGAGGATCTCGGTTTGAAGGTTGAACGTCGTCAAATTCCTATCGAGGAGTTGGAGACGATGGAAGAGGCAGGCGCATGCGGTACGGCGGCTGTTATCAGCCCAATTTCTCAAATCGATGATTTGGAGATGAACAAGTCTTACGTTATCTCTAAGGACGGTAAGCCGGGCCCTATCAGCAAGAAATTGTATGATAAGCTCCGTGGTATCCAGTATGGTGATGAACCTGACGTTCATAACTGGGTGACTGTCTTGGATTAATCTTTGAAACATCATAAGAAAGGCGCTCGCGAAGATGTGGGCGCTTTTCTTTTATGAGTTGCATATGCCCGTTTTGAAAGTAGTAGTTGTAGAAAGTAGGCATGTTTGTTTTCCCCTTGAGAAATAAATTGGCGTATGCCTGGTGATTCTTGAGTTAGTTGTATTCTTAATAAAGGACTAGTTAATGAAGATTGCGTTTTTCGTTAGAAATTCGGTGTTTTGTAAGGTGGACTGCAGCCATTTGGAGTGCGGAAATCCGGGAATAGGCGGCACGCCTTTTCTGATTATTTTAGTTGCGTCTCTTTTGTCGCGTCGGAATAACGGTTTGGATGTCACTCTTTATGTTGATGCGGTGGGTAAATTCCCCGAATCATTGGAGACAGTGGTGGTGAAAGATGCCATTGGGGCGATTGAGGCGGCTGATAAATCTATGGTTGATTATCTTGTCGTAAATTCGAGAAACGTTTTCTGGGATTACTTCGATTTCAGCATCATTAAAAACAAGTTGAAAATCATTCCTTGGTGCCATAATTTCAATACGCATGTTTGGGATAATATTTTCGCTAAAGAGGATCGAATCGCAAGGTTCGTGACGGTCGGAAGGGAACAATTGGATTTGTTGCGTGACCATCCCGTTTTTTACAAGGGAGATTATATCTACAATTGTGTACCTGCAAATCCTAAGATCGTTGAAATGGGAAGAGAAATTCCTTTCCGCGATAGAAAACATGACGTGGCTTTCTTGGGTAGCCTTCATTGGGGAAAGTCTTTCCATATTTTGGCGTCCATTTGGCCGGAAATAAGACGTAGGGTGCCTGACGCCCAATTATATGTTGTTGGTGGCGGAAACCTTTACGATAATAATGCGAAAATGGGTAAATATGGATATGCCGCCGAGAAATATGAGAAAGAGTTCATGCGCTATTTGCTTGATGAGAATGGCGAAATATCCCCGGAAGTGCATTTCATGGGTGTGATGGGCATGGATAAGTTCCAAGTTTTGAAAAAGGCGAAGGTGGCGGTTCCTAATCCGACGGGTATCGGAGAGACCTTTTGTATCTCCGCTGTCGAGATGCAATTGTCCGGTTGCGTGTTGACTGCCATGGAATCTCCTGGTTATTACGACACGATCTATAATGGAATCCTTGTGAAAAACAAAAAGCAGTTGACGGATTCCATCGTCAACTTGTTGCTTTCTGATTCTCCGATAAGAGACTTGGATGAGACCGTTGAATACATCACAGATAATTTCTCCATTGACTCTGTTTTGGCTGATTGGGAAAGACTTTTTGCTAACGGTTTGCAAAGTCCTATACATGACATTATCCCTTTGAAGAATGGCTCTTATTCATTTAAGTCGACAAAGGAGCGTTTGCGTCTACTGAAAGAGAAGGGACTTTTGCCTAAGAAACTGATTAATATAGATTATTTCTCACGTTTGTGTTTGAGAATCAGAAATAGAATCGAAATGTGGCGCTATTCTTGAATTTTAGGATGCGCATTGTCGTTTAGATATTTTGTCCTGCCTAAATATAGAAACACGGAGAATGAAACTCCGAAATGTCTTCTTGAAAGAAGAGGGTCTCCCGTTCGTGAGATTCTTCTTCTTTTATTTTGTGGAAACAATAAACTGTTTGATAAATTACGGGAGACTTCCCTTATGAGAAGTCTCCCGTATAATATTCTGACATTGAATCAAGCGGATGCTAAAACATCACTTAGTCTTCTTTGCCGACGTTTTTTTTGTTGTCGTTGATTTAGTCTTAGTGGCCTTAGCCGTTTTCGCTTTCTTGGAGGTGTTCTTCTCCTCTGTGGAAGTCGCACTTTTCTTGGCTGTCGTTGAGGTAGCTTTCGCCTTCCTCGCAGGCTTCTTTTCTCCTTGCTCTTCGATGAGTTTCTTGCACTCCTCCACGGTCAGCTCTGCGGGAACGGCTGTCTTAGGTATCTTATAGTTCGCTCCGTTGAAGGCGATGTACGGGCCGAAACGTCCGTTGCAGATTTCGATGCCCTCCGTCTCGAACACCTTGATGAATTTGTTGCGTTCCTGCTCGCGCTTCTCTTCAATCAGTTCGATGGCGCGTTCTGGTGTGATGTCCAATGGATCATCAGTCTTCTTCAGAGAAAAGTATTTACTGTCGTGTTTCACGTAAGCGCCGAAACGTCCTACGCCCACGCTCATCGTTTTCCCTTCATATTCGCCCAGTTCCCGAGGTAGTTTGAATAGTTCCATCGCCTCTTCCAGGGTGATGGTCTCTATCGATTGGTTTTTCCTTAACGAAGCGAAACGAGGCTTTTCTTCGTCTTCCGCCGTTCCGATTTGCACCACAGGTCCGAAACGACCGATTTTCGCGGAGACAGGCTTGCCTGATTGGGGATCTGTGCCTAATATACGTTCGCCCACCTTGCGTTCCGACATCTTTCCGGAATCCTCCACCATCGGGTGGAAATGTTTGTAGAAAGTGTTGATGGTTGAAGTCCATTCCGCATTACCCTCCGCTACGTCATCGAACTCTTTTTCCACATTGGCTGTGAAGTTGTATTCCATGATGTCGGGGAAGTATTCTATAAGAAAGTCGTTCACTACGATACCCGTATCGGTAGGGAAGAGTTTGGAACGTTCGGTCCCGAAAACTTCCGTCTCGGTAGTCTCTGTTATTTTATTGTTTTCGAGCGTGATAGTGTCGAATGATCTTTCTTCTCCCTCTTTGTCGCCGCGCTCCACATAACCTCTGTTTTGGATGGTGGAGATGGTCGGCGCATAGGTGGATGGACGTCCGATGCCCAATTCCTCAAGCTTGCGCACGAGGCTCGCCTCCGTGTAGCGTGGAGGACGTTGGGAGAAACGTTCAGTAGCTTTCGCTGAGAGGCATTCGAGCTTCTCCCCCTTGCTCAAGTTCGGAAGCAATGTGCTTTCGTCCTGTTCGTTGTCGTCATCCGAAGATTCCATGTAGACCTTTAGGAAACCGTCGAACTTCAGTACTTCACCTTCTGCCGTGAAGTGTAGTTTCTCTCCTGATATGTTGACAGTCACGATGGTGCGCTCCAATTCCGCATCCGCCATTTGGGAGGCGATGGTACGTTTCCAAATCAACTCGTAGAGACGTTTCTCCTGGGCGGTGCCCTCTATGGTGTGGTTGCTTATGTAAGTCGGACGAATCGCTTCGTGCGCCTCTTGGGCGCCTTTGCTCTTCGTCTGGTATTGTCTCACTTTCACGTATTGTTCGCCCGCCATGTTTTGAATCTCCTCTTTAGCTGTGTTGAGCGCTAGATTGGAAAGGTTGACGGAGTCGGTACGCATATAGGTGATCTTTCCCGATTCGTAGAGGCGTTGCGCCACCATCATGGTCTGCGAAACAGAGAAGCCTAGCTTGCGTGCTGCCTCTTGTTGCAGGGTGGAAGTGGTGAACGGAGGAGCTGGACTCTTCTTAGCGGGCTTTTTCTCGATGTCCTCTATGGTGAAAGTCGCGTTTTGGCAGCGCTTCAAAAATGCCAGAGTCTCCTCTTTGGTCTTGAGACGGTCGGAAAGCTCCGCACGGAGTTGGGTCATTTTGCCGTTAGCGTCCATGACGGAGAAATCCGCCACGACACGGAAAGAGGCTTCCGCGTTGAATTTCTGAATCTCCCTCTCTCGGTCTACAATCAGTCTTACCGTGACCGATTGCACACGTCCGGCGGAAAGAGAAGGCCTCACTTTGCGCCAGAGGATGGGGGAGAGCTCGAAGCCCACGATACGGTCGAGCACGCGGCGCGCCTGTTGGGCGCAGACAAGGTTCTCGTCGATATCCCTCGGGTTCTCGATGGCTTTGAGAATGGCCTCTTTGGTAATCTCGTGGAATACGATTCTCCTTGTGTTATCTTTTTGTAATCCAAGTACATGGAACAAGTGCCATGCGATCGCTTCTCCTTCACGGTCCTCATCGGATGCGAGCCATACGATCTCGGATTCTTTCGCTTTTTTCTTTAATTCGCTAACTAACGCTTTTTTGTCGGTTGGTATCTCGTAGTCGGGTTCGAAGTTATGTTCGATGTCAATGCCAATCCCCTTCTTTTTCAGGTCGCGAATGTGACCGAAGCTGGACAAGACAGTGTAGTCTTTCCCCAAAAACTTCTCAATGGTTTTCGCTTTCGCCGGGGACTCGACGATAACTAAATTTTTCTGCATAATACTATTTTAATTTCGAAATCGGTCGCAAAGATAGTAAAGATAATTCTGAAATATGAATTTTGATTTTTGAAATTTGAAAAAGGTGATAGATGAATATAATATCGAATTCCATGCCGGGGGAAAGTCGAGTAGGTTAGTTTCATCCGTCTACGCATAAAACATCGGGAACTATGTCACCGGAGATATTTTGTTTTTGTGGATTAAAAGAAATAATTTTGTGCAATGTTTTATTTGTAAAATCACAAAAACAAAGGAAAAATCATGGAAAGTAAACTTTTTTTATCATTTGCCTCTTTAGTATGTGTCGCTGCGAACATGATGGCTCAAACAGCTGTCACAGAAGATCAAAATGGAGTGACGTCAATTCATGCGCTTCATTTGAATGCGTTAAATGTTGCGAATGGTTCGTCAAAATATTACATTTTATGCACAGATGAAAACAAATCGTATGCCCAAGACGTGTATAAGGTTGATGAAAATGGTAATGTGATGGCTCCCAAGGTGACGGTTTATAGTGGAGAAGGAATCGGGGCGACGAATCAGTCTTTTTTGAAAGTAGGGGAAACAACGGAGGGTGCCGCAAATGATGGCTTTACAGTGGAATCTAACGGATATGGAGGCGCCAAACCGTTGACAGTCTCCGCTTCTACTCTTTGGGTGAATGCGGATATGGACGTGAAGGGGAAAATCACTTGCAGGGACCAATTTAAGGTGATGGAGATGGAGGCGAATAATATCAAGGCGAACGATATTACCGTTGACATGAACAATGCCGCTGATTATGTGTTCGATGAGAGTTATATTCTGAAGTCGTTGAGGGAGGTGGAGTCTTATGTGAAGGAGAACAAGCATCTTCCAGGCATTCCTTCCGCTGAGGAGATGGAGGAGAAGGGTATGAGTGTCTCTGTTATGAGCAACCTTCTTTTAGAAAAGGTGGAAGAGCTGACGCTTCATTTGATACGTTTGGAAAAAGAGAATTCTGAGTTAAAAGCGAAAATCGAGTCGTTGGAAAAATGAGGCAAATGGAGAATTTACTGAAAAAGAGTGTTGCGCTGTTGGTCCTCCTTCTGCCGTTCTGCGTTAACGCTGCTCGCCAAAGTGTGACGGAGGATGTGGCTCGAAAGGTGGCGGTTCATTTTATGGAAAGAACGAACTCTCTGTCGGCGCAAATAAAAGACGTGGTTGCTGCGACACAAAATGGATTGACCACGATGTATGTTTGCAATTTTCAAGGTGGCGGTTGGACGATCGTCTCCGCAAATTACGCATTGGATCCTATTTTGGCATACTCATATGAAGGAGAGTTCCATATTGAAATGAACGAGGGTGAGGAGAATATCATGTTTGATAAATTAAAAAGTACCTGCATGATGTTGGATTCGTTGGGCGTGGAGCGTGTTTCCGATAAATGGGCCCCCCTTATGAATGATGCCGGGACATCGTTGCGCGGTTATGTGGTGGCGGAAAGAGTGAATTTGCTATCCGATGAGATGCGAGGAACTGTGCATTGGGGGCAAGAATTGAGAGATTATTGTCCTCCAAGTGAAAAAGGTGACGGAAATTGCGCCCATGCAATCGCTGGATGTGGTCCAATTGCTATCGGACAACTTTTTTGGAAATGGCAGTGGCCGCCATATGTCCATTATGTGGATAAAAATAATGTCTCTTATGAAAAAGAAATTGAATGGTCGTTGTTGCCCGCATCTCCTAAACAAGGAACTAGAGAATGGGATGAGACTTGTAAATTCATTGCTGATTGTGGTCGTTCTTTTAGGGTTACATATGGTTGCAAGGGAACGTCTATCCCTACGGGGGGATCTGGCTATGAGAATTTAGCCATGAATTCTTGGGGGTATAATAACTTGAGTATTATGGATGTGAGCAGAGGTGTGTGGTGCACTACTGATACGTATGAGTCCATAACGAATCTGAGTCTATGGGACGATTTGTTTGTCACGGAAATCCGTTGTGGGCGTCCTGTGCTTGCTATCGGACGTCGTAGCGATGATTTAAACGTGGCTCATATGTATGTCGTTTCCGGATACCAATATGTGGATGAAGACGTTTATTTTTATGTTAATTTCGGATTCACCGGACAAAATGACGGATATTACAAATTTTTCAACAATGAATTCGGCCATGATGTGGAGTCTCCTATGAAACTTGATGAAGAAACGAATATTCCTTATCAAAATAGAGAAATACCCTATTTGATGGAACATATTATTGTCGGAATTAATCCTTATGTCAGAAGTTTTTGCGAGGATGATACTGTTTTAGCGGAAGGGAAAACGTTCGATAAACGAAGTGCCATGTCCGTCATTCTTCCTTGTGGTGAAAAGTTCGTTGCTAAACCCCAGTCGAATGTGTCGTTGAAGGCGAAGAATGAGATAATCTTTCGACCGGGATTTGTGGCAGAAAGGGGTGCGCATGTTACTGCGACTATTGATTCGAAAAATGTGAGAGAATCTGAAGATATGGACATTTTTGCTCGTGTCGCCTCTGTTGATGAAATAACAGGTAAAATCGCCGTTTATGTAGAAAATGCTAACTCGTACATTTATGATGATTTAAGTATGCGTGAACCATTTGGGGCGGGTGTTATTTCTGAAGATGGCATAGTCGTTATGGACTATGCGTGTGGCACCAGTTCTTATCGTAGATTGTTTGAAATCTATTTGTTAAATGACAAGGGAGTCATCAAGAAAATAGAGGGAGGCTTCAGTACAAATACTTATACTATCGCTAACTACCAATCGTTTCGACTTTATAAATATTCGAAAGATACTTTGACTATTGATCCTTCTTATTTGGATTATGTGAAATCCGAAGATGTGGAAGAGACTCATTCCCTCCTGATTGTTTATCCTAATCCGACTACGGGAACATTCACGGCTTCTTTGGACACCGATAATACATATACGATCACGATTTCGGATATGCAAGGAAACCTAATTCTGACTCGTGAGGGATCCGGTGATGTGGAGATAGACTTATCTGCCTATGGTAAGGGCTTGTATATCGTGAAGGCGGTCTCTGATTCTGAGACGATGGTCGAAAAAGTGTTGTTGAAGTGATTCTATTTGGTGGTCTGGAAAAACTTCAACTTTACAGTGTGAAAAAAGAAGAGAAAGGCTTGCTCGGAATGAGGAACAAGCCTTTCTCTTGTATTGAGAAATCGGGGAAACCGTCTCATGCTATTTTTTATTTGCCTCATGCGTAAAGTCATGGAATTTTTTTAAATTTGTCCCGATAATAAATTTAAAAACTATAGAGAAATGGCAGATGTAATTCAACCATCCAGCGACAAGCTCAAGGCTTTGCAGCTGGCGATGGAAAAGATCGAAAAAGACCATGGTAAGGGCACCATCATGAAATTGGGTGACAATAAAGTGGAAGAAATACCTGTGATATCAACTGGATCTATTGGCTTGGACCTCGCTTTGGGCGTCGGCGGATACCCGAGAGGTAGGGTCATCGAGATATTCGGACCTGAATCGTCAGGTAAGACAACTTTGGCTATCCATGCGATCGCTCAGGCGCAACGTAACGGCGGTATCGCCGCCATCATTGACGCCGAACATGCTTTCGACCGTTTTTATGCGGAGAAACTTGGTGTGGATGTCAATAATCTTCTAATTTCCCAACCGGATAATGGTGAGCAGGCGCTGGAGATCGCGGACCAATTGATCCGTTCTTCCGCTTTGGACATCGTGGTAATTGACTCCGTGGCTGCGTTGACACCTAAGGCTGAAATCGAGGGTGATATGGGTGACTCTAAGATGGGTCTTCAAGCTCGCTTGATGTCTCAGGCGCTCCGTAAATTGACGGGTACAATCAACAAGACGAATACGACTTGTATCTTCATCAACCAATTGCGTGAGAAGATTGGCGTTATGTTCGGCAACCCTGAGACGACCACGGGTGGTAACGCCTTGAAATTCTATGCTTCCGTGCGTTTGGATATCCGTAGAATCGGTCAAATCAAGGATGGCGAGAATGTGATCGGTAACCAGACGAGAGTGAAAATTGTGAAGAACAAGGTGGCGCCTCCGTTCAAGAAAGCGGAGTTTGATATCATGTTCGGTGAGGGTATCTCCAAAATAGGTGAGTTGATTGATATGGGTGTCGAGTTCGGCATCATCAAGAAGAGCGGTTCTTGGTTCAGTTATGGTGAATCGAAATTGGCCCAGGGACGTGACGCCACGAAGGATTTGCTTCGCGATAACCCTGAATTGGCCGACGAAATCGAGACAAAGGTGCGCGAAGCCGCTAAGAACGCTAATATCTAATTAACGGATTCTTTGAATTCGCTTTATACAGATGGGACAAATCGTTAAAACTGAAATCTATGAGGAGAAGGCGGTCCTCGTCGGACTTATCACCCCTCAGCAGAATGAACAGAAAGCGAAAGAATATATGGATGAGCTCGCCTTCCTCGCGGAAACGGCTGGGGCTCATCCTGTGAAGGTCTTCTTCCAAAAGGTGGACGGACCTAATTCCAACACGTTCGTCGGACCGGGCAAGTTGGAGGAGATAAAAAATTATATCAAGGATTCCGAGGAGACCGAAGATGAGGTCGGATTGGTGCTTTTCGACGACGAGCTGTCGCCTAAACAGATCCGTAATATCGAGAAGGAACTTTGTGTGAAGATTCTGGACCGTACCAGCCTTATCCTCGATATTTTTGCTAAGCGGGCACAGACGGCTCACGCGAAGACGCAGGTGGAGTTGGCGCAATATAGGTATTTGCTTCCTCGCCTTACGGGTATGTGGACGCACTTGGAACGTCAACGAGGCGGTATCGGAATGCGTGGCCCGGGTGAGACGCAGATTGAGACGGACCGACGTATCATTCTCTCTAAAATATCTCTTCTCAAGGAGGAATTGGTCTCCATTGATAAACAGAAGACTATACAAAGAAAGAATCGAGGAAAAATGGTGCGTGTGGCGCTCGTGGGTTATACCAATGTGGGTAAGTCGACCATCATGAATACGGTGAGCAAATCTGACGTCTTCGCGGAGAACAAACTCTTCGCTACACTGGATACTACTGTGCGCAAAGTGACCATCGAAAATCTTCCTTTCCTTTTGACCGATACGGTAGGTTTCATCCGTAAACTGCCGACCGACCTTGTGGAGTCTTTCAAATCTACTTTGGATGAGGTGCGTGAGGCCGATCTTTTGGTGCATGTGGTGGATATCTCCCATCCGAACTTCGAGGATCAGATCGCAGTGGTGGAGAAGACATTGTCGGAGATCAACAAAGAAGAGAAGCCAACAATGCTTGTCTTCAATAAGATCGACGCGTTCACTTACGTCGAGAAGGCAGAGGACGACCTTACTCCAATCAAACGAGAGAACTACTCTCTTGAGGATTTGAAGAAGATGTGGATGGCGAAGATGAACAACTGTAATTGCATATTCATCTCGGCTAAAGACAAATCTAATCTTGAGGATTTCAAGAAACAGCTTTACAACATAAAACTTGGAATAAAAGATGTTAACTCTGATGTAATTGCAACATCATTATTAAACTTACCTCGTGAAATATCAGGTAAAGCAAGAGGA
>CALCUH010000138.1 GCA_937907165.1 uncultured Bacteroidales bacterium
TGATGAATTTCGGGAAAATCAGCGTGGACGAAATCATGCAACCCCGCGTGGACATCGTGGATGTGGACTACAACAGTGATTTCGACACGGTTCTAAGCATCATCCGCGAGTCTGAATACTCCCGTCTGCCTGTCTACGAAGAGTCCATCGACTACGTAAAGGGTATCCTCTACATCAAAGACTTCCTCCAATACACAGACCAAAAGAAGGACTTCAAATGGCAGAACCATATCAGGGAAGCCTACTTCGTCCCTGAGACCAAGAAGATCGACGATTTGCTGAAAGAGTTCCAACAGAAACATATTCACATGGCGATTGTCGTGGACGAATTCGGCGGCACCTCTGGTATCGTCACCATGGAAGACATCATCGAGGTCATCGTGGGCGACATCTGCGACGAACATGACGAGGAAGAGAAGCAAATCACGCCTATAGGGAAGAACGCTTACTTATTGGACGGAAAACTTCTCCTATCGGACTTCTATCATATCGAAGGAATCGACAAAGAACCTTTCGAGGCGCTCGAAGGAGACGCCGACACACTCGCCGGACTGATCCTTGAGATAAAAGGCTATATTCCCACCCAAGGCGAATCTGTGGATATAGACAAATACCACTTTGAAATCAAATCGGCGGACAAACGCAGAATCACAGAAATCAAACTTACCATCCAAGATGAGGCTGAAGAATAAAATATTTTTTTGCATCCTAATAGTTTCACTATCATACGCATGCACGGAATATATGCCTAAACCGAAAGGCTATTTCCGCATCGACCTAAAAGAAAAAGAATATAAAAACTTCCATAGAGAAGGATTTCCATGCTCATTCGATTATGCGGATAATGTCTCATTCGTTAAAACAAGCGATTTGAACTCCGACTCGGTTTGGGTGGACATCATCTACCCGCAATATAATGCACGCATTTACGGTACCTACCGCAAGGTGGAGGGTAATTTCGAGCAACTCTCGGAAGAGTCCTACAAATTGGTTTATCAACCACACTCCTCTAAGGCGGAAAGCATCATTCCATCCTTCTACACCAACGATGAACATCAAGTCTACGGCATGCTCTACGAGCTGAAAGGGAACACCGCCTCCAACATCCAATTCGCCATGTCCGACAGCACCCACCACTTCCTACGCGGAGCGCTCTACTTCAATGCGAACCCTAACAAGGACTCCATCGCACCGGTCGTGGATTACATCAAAGAGGACATCATCAACCTAATCAACACATTGGAATGGAAATGATAAAGAAAGGTTTACATATCGTACTTTTCATCATAGCGATCGTCGCCGTCTGTCTTATATCGGAACGTCACTTCTTCCGTATCGACCTAACGTCTGAAAAGCGTTACTCCCTATCGGACAACACCAAAAACCTACTAGAGGGAATGGACGAAGAGCTTTCCGTGAACGTCTATTTGGACGGAGACTTGAATGCGGGATTCCTCCGTCTACGCAAGGCTGTCAAGGAGATGTTGGACGAATTCGACGCATATGCGGGTAAGAGAGTGCATTACACATTCATCAATCCGTCCGCCGGCGCCACTAACGAGGAACGAGACAAGACATACGAAGAACTGGAGAAGAAAGGCATGCGAGGCATTCTCGTGCATGATAGAGACCAAGAAGGTCAAGCCATGCAAAAGGTGGTATTCCCATGGATAGAGATCTCCTATAAAGGGAAATCACGCCCCGTAAACCTTTTGAAAAACAATCCGGACAAGTCTGGAGAAGAGAACCTCAACACCTCCATCGAGACACTGGAATATGAAATCACCGACGCTCTGAGGCTCATGACCACGACAAAGGTTCCGAAGGTGGCGTTCCTCGAAGGACACGGAGAGTGGCAAGAACCATTGGTCTATGACATGTCGCAGGAGCTGAGCCGCTACTATCAGGTAGATAGAGGGTCCATTTCCGACGACCCAAGCATCCTCAACGATTACAAGGCGATCATCATCGCCGCCCCGACCGAGCAGGTGCCGGAGAAAGACAAATATGCGTTGGACCAATATATCATGAAGGGAGGAAAGGTGCTTTGGATGGTAGACGGAGCGCGCATATCGTTAGACAGTCTCGCCACCGCTTCCCAAACAATCGGTATAGAGAACAACGTCAACCTAGCTGACCAACTATTCAACTACGGCGCACGTATCAACGCTAACCTAGTGCAGGACGTTCAGTGTCTGCTCATCCCAGTCAATACGGCACGCGCAGGTGACCAACCTAAATACGAACCTATGCCTTGGTACTATTCACCATTGGCACTTACGGTTCCAATCCACCCGATTTCCAAAAATCTCGCTCCCGTGAAGACTGAATTCGCAAGCTCCATAGACTTCGTGAACAATGAGATAGAGGTAAAAAAGACCCCTCTGCTCGTCACATCCACCGGCACACACGTTCAAAACGTTCCGTCGATTGTGAGCATGGAAGTCATCAACGTGGAAAAGAACGGTTATTATTTCAATAACCGCAACATGATTGTCGGCGCCGTATTGGAAGGCGTCTTCCCTTCCGCCTTCAAAAACAGACCCGTTCCGGAAGGCATCAAATCTTCCGAGGATAAACTGACGGAGAGTAAACCCACTAAGATGGTGGTCATCGCCGACGGAGACGTCATCCGCAACGACATACAAGGGAAAGGAGAAAACATGAACGTATTGCCGCTCGGTTTCGACCGATACATGAACCAACAATTCGGCAACAAGGAATTCCTCCTCAACACAGTCAATTACCTGACGGACGACGACGGATGGATGTCTTTACGTTCTCGTGAAATCAAACTTAGGCTGCTGAATAAGCCAGCCATCATCGGACAAAGGACATTCTGGCAAATCGCCAACATCGTATTGCCGCTCATCCTATTAGGTACCTTCGGCGTAATATTCAATTTCATAAGGAAAAGAAAATATACAGGAGATTTAAAGAAATAAAGTATTCTTCTATTCCTTTACAACCCACGTCTATTCGCAGAAAACAAAACAAAAAGGGACACCCACAAGGCGTCCCTAATTCTTATATCTTAATTACAAGTTTTACATCGTCTCGATGTGCGAATCTCTGAATCCCAAGAAATAGAGGATTCCATCCAAACCGATTGTGGAGATAGCCTGACGGGCATTCGCCTTCACCTTAGGCTTCGCATGGAAAGCGATACCTAAACCAGCAAGATTCAACATCGGAAGGTCGTTGGCGCCATCACCCACAGCAATCACCTGCTCCAACTCAATCTTCTCCACCTGAGCGATCAGATTAAGCAATTCCGCCTTACGTTTACCATCCACAATATCACCCACAAAATTACCTGTAAGCTTACCGTTCTCAATCTCCAACTGGTTCGCATAGACATAATCCACACCAAAACGCTTTTGCAGATAACGGCCGAAATAGGTGAAACCACCCGAAAGGATAGCGATTTTAAATCCGCAACGCTTCAAGACACCCATCAGACGGTCGGCACCATCCATGATTGGAAGATTCTCCGCGATATTACGCATCACAGACTCGTCCAAGCCCTTGAGCAAAGCTACACGGCGGCGGAAACTCTCACTGAAATCAATCTCACCACGCATGGCAGACTCCGTAATGGCACGAACTTGGTCGCCCACACCGGCACGGTCCGCCAACTCATCGATCACCTCCGTCTTAATCAACGTGGAATCCATATCGAAACAAATCAACCTACGGTTTCTTCTATACAAATCATCCTTTTGGAAAGAGATGTCCACATTCTCCTGTGCGGATATTTCCATGAAACGTTTTGACATCTCCTCCTTATCCAACAACTGTCCACGCACGGAGAACTCGATGCAAGAACGAGCGCTCTCCAATTCATTCACGTCCAAAGAAGGACGCCCCGTAAGCCTCTTGATGGAATCGATGTTCAGATGTTGTTCCGCCACAGCCTTAGAGACAAGCGCCATCTGACGAGCCGTAATCACATGACCCAACATGGTGACCACGTAACGGCGGCGTCCCTTCTTATCGGCCCACTCGTTATAGCCATCAGCCGAAACCGGAGAGAAACGGACCTGCACGCCCAATTCAGAACATTTGAAAAGGATATCCTTCAACATATTACCCGACAGACTGGAATCGTCTATCTTCACCAAAAAACCCAAAGACAAAGTATGGTGTATATCAGCCTGGCCCACATCCAAAATAGTAGCGCCGTATCTTCCCAAAATCTCAGTCATAGAAGCAGTCACTCCGGGACGATCTTCCCCGTGGATGCTAATCAAAATAATCTCGCTCGTCATAAAATATCTTTAGTTCCTAAATCACAGAAATGTTGTCCGTCACCTAACACAAGTGTAAACGCCACAAGCCGCAAACAGGCAACCTGACAAATCGGGCGCGAAGTTACGCATTTATGGCAAATTCCTAAAAAATTAATGATAGAATAATCAAGGCTTTTATAAAAATTCAAGTCACTATGAGGATTAAAATTAATCCTCCAACAACTTCTCCACATCTTCGGTCGTCTTGTAGAGCTTCTCCTTGCATACCTTCAAGAGTTCCTTGGCACGTTTGGTCTTCTTCGTCAACTCGTCCATATCAGCCTCTCCGCTTTCCAACGTTTCCAAGATCTCCTTCAATTCAGCCAGAGCATCCTTATAAGCCATTTCCTTCTTCATATTCCTCACATTTATTGATTATACTACACACTTTACCATCCCGCAAAAAGGTTGTCAGCACATCCCCATCGCGCAAGTTCGAAAGAGAGGAGACCACCTTGCCATCCTTCGTCGTCAAGCTATACCCCTTCTTCAGAATCGCCTCAGGAGAGACCAAAGAGAGTGATTTCTCGAGCAATTCCAAACGATGCAACTCATCACGCAATCTACCCCGCAAAAGGGAAGAGAGACGTAACGCGCACATCTCCAACTCTTGGGAAGCGGTTTGAATAGAGAGACGGCAAACAGAAGAGAGCGAGCGGGAAAGGTTTTCCAACTCATGCTCCGCATCCGATAAACGTCCGCGCATACAAGCGGCGAAATCACGGCGCAAAGAGAGCAATTCAGATTCGAGAGACATCATCATCTCCACCAAATATGCAGCGACAGCCGTAGGTGTCTTACAACGCACGGCAGCCACCATATCGACGACCGATTCGTCACGGTCATGTCCTATACCCGTCAAAACCGGCAAAGGGAAATTAGCCACGTTGCTGGCAAGCTCATAATCGTCGAACGCCACCATATCGGTAGTCGCGCCACCACCACGGATAATCACCACGACATCGAAGCGCTCCATCACCGCAAACACCTTATCCAGCGCCGCTATGACACTCGGAACCGTCTGGTCGCCCTGCATCACGGCGGGAAAGAGCTGAGCCGAAAAACCGAAACGGTTACCGTCAGCCATCAGTTGGTCGCAGAAGTCGCCATACCCCGCAGCGGTACCCGAAGAGATGACAGCGACCCTTCTCGCAGGCACGGGGAACTCCACTTGACGGTTCATATCCCACACGCCATCAGACTTCAGCATATCAATCGTCTCCTGACGCTTCTTAGCCAAATCCCCCAACGTGAAGGATGGATCGATATCACGGATGTTAAGCTGCATACCATACTGCTCGTGGAAGGTCAAGTTGACCGCCACAAGCACCTTCATGCCAGGGCTCAGCATCTGCTTCGTCTCGGAGAAGAAAAAAGGCTTCATCAGCCTATATACGTTCTGCCAGATAACCGCATTGATCTTCGCCTCGATCAGTTTTCCGGAAGAGCCCTTGTCGACAAGCACGAGATAGCAGTTACCATTAGCGTTCTCGCGTAACTCGCTAATCTCCGCACGTACCCAATAGACATCACAAAACGCCCCCGCCAAGAGGTCTTTGACATCCAGCAGGAATTCCTTCAAGGAAAATGAATTGGGTTTTGAGTCAACGAGTTCGGTCATAATAAAAAAGAAAGAAGCCCATCTTTTAAAAGATGAGCTCCCCAATCTATAAGTTTATCACCAAGTGGCAACGATTACAAGCTGTTAACCATTTTAGCCAACTTAGATTTCAAGTTAGAAGCTTTGTTCTTATGGATTACGTTAGTCTTAACCAACTTGTCCAACATAGAAGAAACTTCAGGGAGTCTCTTAACAGCCTCAGCCTTATCTTTAGTAGCTCTCAAGTCGCGAACAGCGTTACGAGCAGTCTTAGCGTAGTATCTGTTTTGCAATCTTGTATCCTCAGCTTGTCTGACTCTTTTGATTGATGATTTGTGATTTGCCATTTTTTTAATATGTCTTTATTGTTTATTAGTAGCCTCTAGGGGAATCGAACCCCTCTTTAGAGAATGAAAATCTCTCGTCCTAACCGATAGACGAAAAGGCCAGCCTTATGCATTGATTCTTGCGTCTCAAATGCGGTGCAAAAGTAATTCCAAAAAATTAATGGAGCAAATATTTTGACCACTTTTTTGAAAATTATTTCCTTTTTATAGGTTAACCACCTATTTCTGAGAGCTTTGCTCTCTAGATTTTTCGCCTAAATAGCCACCGTGGTGACGTTTAGCGTATTGCTCGTTGGTAAAACCGATCGCCTTCATGGTGCTCACGACAAGGATGTCGCCGATGACCGTCATGATGGTGGTTGAAGTGGTCGGGGTCAAGCCCAACGCACAAACCTCCTTCGGATTACCCGTATAGAGAAGAGCATCCGCCTCATGGGCGAGCAAGCTCTGGTCATTTCCGGTGATGACAATGAATTTCACGTCCGGTCTCAAACGTCTCGCCAAAGGCATCAGTTCAAGAATTTCGCGCGTCTTCCCCGAATTGGAGATCAGCAACATGATATCGTTCTCCTGCAAGATACCCAAATCGCCATGCTGCGCCTCGCTCGGATGAAGGAAGATGGCAGGAGTACCTGTGGAGCTGAAGGTTGTAGCGATATTCAAGGCGATCTGTCCCGCCTTTCCCATACCGCTCGTCACCAGCTTACCATGCTTCTCGTGCACATACTCCACGATTAGCTTAACCGCCTTCTCGTAGTTGTCCGAAATAGGAATATTCAAGACTGCCTCAGCCTCGTGTTTGATAATTTTTTCTATCTCCTCTCTCATCATGATTACGATTATGTATCGAGTGTAGCGTATGTAGCGTTTTCTTCAATAAATTGGCGGCGAGGACCCACCTCATCACCCATCAACATGGAGAACGTGTAATCAGCCTGCGCCTCGTTCACGATAGAGACCTGACGGAGTGTACGGTTCTCAGGGTTCATGGTAGTGGACCACAACTGCTCAGCACTCATTTCTCCCAAACCTTTGTATCGTTGGATGTTTACGGAGTTCTCGTTACCGCTTCCGTACTTGTCGACGAAAGCCTGCTTCTGCTGATCAGTCCAGCAATACTCCTCCACGTTACCCTTTTTGCAAAGATACAACGGAGGTGCGGCGATATAGACATAACCCTTTTCAATCAGTTCACGCATGTGTCTGAAGAAGAAGGTAAGAATAAGGGTGTCGATGTGGCTACCATCGACATCGGCATCGGTCATGATGATCACCTTGTGATAACGGAGCTTATCCATGTTCAAAGCCTTAGCGTCATCCTCCGTACCGATCGTCACGCCCAAAGCGGTATATATATTCTTGATTTCCTCGCTTTCAAGCACCTTGTGAGGCATAGCCTTCTCAACGTTCAAAATCTTACCACGCAAAGGAAGGATAGCCTGTGTCATACGGTTACGGCCCTGTTTAGCCGTTCCACCTGCGGA
>CALCUH010000139.1 GCA_937907165.1 uncultured Bacteroidales bacterium
CAAGCAGAAGAAGGCGTGATTGGTTAGCTTTTACAATAGATGGGCTGTAAAGATCTCTGAAGACTATGTCGTCAGGCTACTTAAATAAGGTAGGTCCATTTGAATATAGTTTTCCCTTGAATGAAAAGGATAAAAAATAAGCGGGGATTTTCCGAATGGAAATCCCCGCTTATCCTTACATTAAGGAGTCTGTTGCTTAATTTTTATTTTGTTATTTGAGAGTAATCGTAGGTAAGATGTCAAAACAATCTTGTAGACTCGATTCGACGTTGGCGTCGTCCACCTTGATTGCGGCGCCATAAAGTGTTTGGTTGTAGTACATGAAGTAGACGTATTCGTATCCGCTTTCTACCATAGCTCCTCTTTTGGCGATATAATAGGAAGCTTTATAATCTTTGGAACCGATTATTGTGTCTTTGATGTCTCCGATTTCAGTGTAATAGACGCCTTTGTAAGCGTCATGCATATCCTTTTTGAAATTGCTCACATATTCCGCACTCTCTTCTTCGTTGTTGATCGGAGTGAGGAATCTTCTGAAATATATCGTTGTGAGATAGGCGACCGAACTGTCTATCGGATTGCTGACACTATCTTTCAAAAGGGATGCGCATACCGCATTGTATCTGTAGTTGTCGAAATAGTGGTTCGGGTCTGTTGGCATGGTGTCCATGAAATCGTTCGTCCATTCTCCCACTGGGAATATGGCTGTGATTCCATATTTGTCGTTCAGCATGACGTGTGTGGAATCCTTCAACTCTGTAGGGTCCCCTTTTAATTGATCATCATCATCGTCCTTCTTGCAAGAAAAGAAGAATGTGCTCGCCAACGCTAAAAATAGAATCGCTTTTTTTGAAATGTGAATTTCCATGTGATATCCCCTTATTATATATGATTTTGACAATCTTTGTTTCGATATAATCCGAACGACTGGTTTTTATCGTTCTTCAGGTTTAAGAGTGCCCAAGATGAGATTCGAACTCACACGCCGAAACCGGCACTACCCCCTCAAAGTAGCGTGTCTACCAATTCCACCACCTGGGCAAAAAAACGACAGACCAAAGGGTCTGTCTGAGAGTTGAGCGAAAAACGGGACTCGAACCCGCGACCCCGACCTTGGCAAGGTCGTGCTCTACCAACTGAGCTATTTTCGCAATCTTCTGCAATATTGTTTCTCAATTGCGATGCAAAGATACTGCTTTTTTTGTTCAATACAAGACTTTGCGTGACTTTTTTTGCAAAAAAGTAAAAAATAATCTTTATCTTGTTGAAGATTAAGACATTCTATTCTTGTAATCTTCGTAGCCGAACTTTTTCAGAACTTTCATTTCGCCCTCTTTCGTCCACAAAACGAGGGAAGGGTGGGAGACTCCGTTGAACATTGTGGTCTTAACGGTGGTGTAATGGATCATGTCCATGAATATGATGCGTTCCCCAATTTTCAGTTCGTGGTCGAAAGACCAGCTTCCTACGAAATCGCCTGAGAGGCAGCTGTTGCCCCCCATACGATAGGTCGGTTTTCCCTCCTGTTCGTCTGTCGCACCGAGAATGGCTGGTTTATAAGGCATCTCCAGACAATCCGGCATGTGGCAGGCGAAGGAGACGTTCAGCACAGCCGTCTTGATTCCGTGGTTCTCCACGATATCTACGACGCTAGCCACCAGTTCGCCCGTTTGCCAAGCAAAGGCGCTTCCCGGTTCCAATATGACATTGAGCCACGGGTATCTGCTTTTGAAATCCTTGAGGATTTTGATGAGGTGCTCCGTGTCGTAATCCTTCCTTGTCATAAGATGTCCCCCTCCGAAGTTCACCCATTTCACCTGCGGAAGGTATTTGCTGAATTTCTGTTCGAAAGCCGCCATCAATTTCTCGAATTCATATGACGAGGATTCGCAAAGGGCGTGGCAGTGCAGACCCTCTATTCCTTCTGGTAGTTTGTCTCCGAAAAGATCGCTGGTCACACCAAGTCTTGAGCCCGGTGCGCAAGGGTTGTAAATCTCCGTCTCGACTTGCGAAAATTCGGGGTTCACTCGAATGCCGCAGGAGATGTGTCGGTCCATTGCTTCGATTTGCGCTTTTCTGCGCTGGTACTGCTGGATGGAGTTGAAGGTGATGTGGCTGCTGTAGGAAGCGATTTCAGAAAACTCCTCGTCGGTGTAGGCGGGTGAGTAGGTGTGCGCCAAGTTGCCCATCTCTTCGTAAGCCAGACGAGCTTCCGAGAGGGAACTGGCGGTGGAGAACTGAATGTACTCCCTCACGATGGGAAACGCTTTCCATAGTGCGAAGGCTTTGAAGGCGAGTATGATGTCCACGCCCGCTCTCTCTTTCACCGATTTGATTAACTCTAAATTTTTTCTCAGTCTCGTCTCGTCCATCACATAGGAAGGAGACGGTATTTTGTTGTAATCTATCATCTTAATATTAATAATCTATCTGTTTGACCTTCGAAATTTGTCTCTTCCCCCGAAAAGCTTACTCGCTGTCGAATCGAGGAATTTGTTATTTCTAACACTATTTCCAAGGTATTCAAGCTTTAGTTCTCTGTTTGACTCACCAAAAGTATATATTTTCTGAATGATATGCCTAATTATCTTTTACTATTTTGTAACTTTGCGCACTCAATTTGATTATCTTAAATATGGCAGAAAGAAAAGTTCGTGTGCGTTTCGCACCTAGTCCGACAGGTCCCTTGCACATTGGTGGTGTGAGAACTTGCCTATATAATTATTTGTTCGCTAAGAAAAATGGCGGTGAATTGTTGTTGAGAATCGAGGATACGGATTCCCAGCGTTTCGTTCCCGGAGCTGAAGATTATATCATCGAAGCTTTCAAATGGTTGGGCATCACTTTCGACGAGGGTGTCGGTGTGGGAGGTCCTAACGGTCCTTACCGCCAGAGCGAACGCCGCGAAATCTATAAGATATATGTGAAACAACTCATCGAAAGCGGTCACGCTTACTACGCTTTCGATACGCCGGAGGAGTTGGAGGCGAAGCGTAATGCGATTCCTAACTTCCAATATGATTCCCACACCCGTATGCAGGGTGTAAACTCTTTGACGTTGAGCGCCGATGAAGTGAACCGCCGTATCGCGGCTGGTGAGAAATATGTGGTTCGTATCAAGGTTGAGCCTGATGAGGACGTCGAAGTGGATGATTTGGTCCGCGGTAAGGTGGTTATCAATTCCAATATTTTGGATGATAAGGTGCTTTATAAGGCGGCTGACGAATTGCCTACTTATCACTTGGCGAATATCGTGGACGACCATCTGATGGAGATCACTCACGTCATCCGCGGTGAGGAGTGGTTGCCTTCCGCTCCGCTTCATGTACTTTTGTACCGTTATCTTGGTTGGGCTGACACAATGCCTCGTTTCGCTCATTTGCCTCTGCTTTTGAAGCCTGAGGGAAATGGTAAGCTGAGTAAACGTGACGGTGATAAGCTCGGATTCCCTGTCTTCCCGCTTTTGTGGAAGGATCCGAAGACGGGCGATATCTCTTCGGGATATCGCGAGTCCGGCTATTTGCCTGAGGCTGTGGTTAATTTCTTGGCTCTTTTGGGCTGGAACCCGGGTAACGATCAGGAGGTGTTCTCTATGGATGAGTTGATTCAATTGTTCTCTATCGATCGTATCAGCAAGTCTGGCGCCCGTTTCAACTTCGAAAAGTGTAAGTGGTTTAACCACGAATATCTCCAGAAGAGATCTGATGAGGAGGTCGCTCGTATGTTCGAACCTATCTTGAAGGATAAGGGTGTTCAATGTCCTTTCGATAAATTGGTTTATATAGTCTCTTTGGTGAAGGAGAGAATCACTTTCCCTTCCGAACTTTGGGATCAGACCGATTTCTTCTTCCAAGCTCCTACCGCTTACGACGAGAAGTCTTTGAAGAAGAGATGGAAAGAGGAGAGCCCTCAATGCTTGCGTGAGTTGGTTGAGGTGCTGAAGGGCATCGACGATTTCTCCAAGGTGGTCGAGAACGAACAGCTTGTCTTGGATTGGGTCGCTTCCAAGGGTTATAACCTAGGCACTGTGATGAACTCTTTCCGTATCACGTTGGTCGGTGCGGCTAAGGGTCCTCATATTTTTAATATCATCGATATTATCGGAAAGGATGAGACCATCGCTCGTGTGAACAGAGCTTTGGAGGTTATAAAATAATTGAAATGAAAATTTTTTATGATTTAGGGCTGCTCATATACCAGTTTGGTGTGTGGGTGGCTTCTTTTTGGAACGAAAAGGCTTCCAAATTTAAGGAAGGCAGACACGGATTATTCGAACTATTAGAGGAAAAAGTTGAAAAGGACGGCAAGTATGTATGGGTACATGCGGCGTCTTTGGGAGAATTTGAACAGGGTCGTCCTATCATCGAGAAAATAAGACGTATCAACCCTGATTATAAAATCATCCTCACATTCTTTTCTCCTTCGGGGTATGAGGTGAGGAAAAATTATGATGGGGCGGACATCGTTTGTTATATGCCGCTCGATACGTCATGGAACGCCAAAAGGTTCCTTGATATCGTCAATCCATCTTGTGCGATTTTCGTGAAATATGAGTTCTGGATGAACTATATTTCAGGTCTGAAGAAGAGAAATGTGCCTACTTATATCGTTTCCGCTATCTTCCGTCCGGAACAGGTTTTCTTTAAATGGTATGGCGGTTGGTATCGCAATATTCTTCATTGTTTCAATCATCTTTTCGTGCAGAATCAAAAGTCGTTGGATTTGCTCGCTTCGATAGGTGTCCATAACGCTACTCTGACGGGCGACACTCGCTTCGACCGTGTGGCCGATATCGCCGCTCAGTCTAAGAATTTACCTATCGTCACCGCTTTCAAAGGTGACGCAAAGGTGATTGTGGCGGGAAGTTCGTGGCCGAAGGACGAGGATATTATTTGCGCATATTTCAATGAACATCCTGAGGTGAAGATGATTTTGGCTCCGCATGAGATTCATCAGGCTCATTTGGATAGCATCGTTTCCAAGTTGAAACGTCCTTATTTGTTTTATAAGGATGCTGACGAGGAATCTGCCGCTAAGGCTGATTGTTTGATCATCAACTGCTTCGGTTTGCTCTCTTCTATTTATAAATATGGTGAAGTGGCTTATATCGGCGGCGGTTTCGGTGTCGGTATCCATAACACGTTGGAGGCTGCCGTCTATGGTATGCCTGTCTTGTTCGGTCCGAATTATACTCGTTTCCAAGAGGCTGTCGATATGGTGGAGCGTGGCGCTGCTTTCCCTATCACCAATGCGGAGGAGTATTACTCGCTGATGAGCGATTTGTTGAAGGATGGCTCAGCATCTTTGCAAAACGCTTCTGAACGTGCTGCGGCTTATGTGAGCGAAAAGTGCGGCGCTACGGATAAAATAGTGAAGGAGATTTTCCGAAATTAATGTTAGAAATGCTTCGATGTGCCCGAAAAAGCCTAAAAAGCGTTTTTGTTTTTGCTCCATTGACATTAAAAGGGAAATCGTAATTGTTTAAATAGTAAACGATTATGATTTTGTTAAAAAAAATAGTTGTTTTGGAGTGAAAAACATGGGCGTCGCTCTTGCATGATTCGCAAATATATACTACATTTGCAATGCAAAACCGAAAGGGGTTTGGTGAGATGGGTGAGTGGCTGAAACCACCAGTTTGCTAAACTGACGTACGGGTTTCCGTACCGGGGGTTCGAATCCCCCTCTCACCGCAATTTAAATAATGTTAGTTCGTTTTACGAGCTAACTTTTTTTTTATATGGATGTGCCATGACAAAAAAATCAGGAAAAAAGAAATCTAACAAATCCAAATCGCTCATTATTGGGCTTATTGCGGCCGTTGTAATCTTAGGAGCGGGTTTCTCTTTGTTCGCTTTGTTCTATCCAAATGTGAGCTACAAGGGTGACCGAGATAAATATTTGTTGGTCCATGAAAAGAATTATGACGCTGTCTTGGATTCGTTGAAATCAATGGATGTTTTGAAGTCCCAAGCCATGTTCCGTTTTACCGCATGGTTGTTGGATTATCCGTCGAACGTTACTCCAGGTCGCTATCAATTGGTGAAAGGAGAAAAGACGCTTTCGTTGGTGCGTAAATTGATGTATGGCAGACAGTCGCCTGTTCGTTTCTCGTTCAATAACGTTCGCACGAAGAAGGATTTGGCGGATAAGGTGACGAAACATCTTTGCATGACGTCCGACGAACTGCTTTCGGCGTTGTCTAATCCCGTCATATTCGAAAAGTATAATACGAATAGTGAAAATATCGTTGGTCTCTTCATTCCTAATACGTACGAGGTCTATTGGAACATTACGCCGGAAGATTTAATCGCGCGTATGAAGAAAGAGTATGATAAGTTCTGGACCGACGAGCGTTTGGACAAGTTAGCCGAGTGCGGATTGTCGCAGCCTGAGGTGAGTACGCTCGCTTCAATCGTGGAGGAGGAGACGCGTAAGGCGGATGAGAAGCCTAGGGTGGCAGGTCTCTATTTGAACCGTATCCATAAAGGAATTCCTCTTCAGGCGGATCCTACCGTGAAGTTCGCTCTCCAAAATTTCTCTTTGAAACGTATTTATCGTGGACATCTGGAGTATGATTCTCCGTATAATACCTACAAATATGCGGGTCTTCCTCCGGGTCCTATCCGTGTCCCTTCCATCGAAACCATCGATGCGGTCTTGAATTTTGAGAACCATGATTATCTTTATATGTGCGCCAAGGAGGATTTTTCCGGCTATCATAATTTCGCCACTACGTATGAAGAACATCAGGCGAATGCCAATAAGTATCGTAAGAAATTAAATCAAAGGGGAATCAGATGATTCTCCTTTTTTTATTCCTCAATTTACCTACAATAAATTCTTTATATGAGAAATTTGGTTATTCGTTGTGTTATTTTCTGTTTAGTTGTCGGTTTAGTCGCTTTAATCGCGTCAGATTTATATGACACGTATTGTAATTCTGGTAGTGATGTGAATAGTGTTGCGGTGTGTGGTGATAGCCTTGATAATAAAAGGATGGAAACCCGTGAACATGTAATCTCGGCATTGGAAAGTGTCGGTTGTGTTGTAACCCCTGTCCCTACTAGGGGCGATCTCGTAAAACAACGAATCACAAGCATCTATTTAAGTGAAGTGAAATCTTGCAGGGAAAAAGGTTTTGTTCGTGTTTATGTCGATTTGGATCAGATTATAAGTTTTGCATTTGATGAAAATGAGGATTTTCTTTCGGATTGGGCAAGTTTCGTGCGGAAGAATAGGGAGATGCCTTGTGCTGACGCATCTCTTATTTTGCAAAATCGAATGAGTGATATAAAAGAAATGTATGAATCGGACATTGATTGGGAGAAGGATGTTATTGGTGAGAAACGGGTTACGAACTCTTTTTCTATTTCTTATGTGGAGGTCGATTCGGATGCTGCGTTATATTCGGTTGACATTCCCGTGAAATCTGTTGAAGACGTGTTTTGCTATTTGCCTTTTGGCGGTGGTGACTGCCCTGGGCCGCAGGAACATAGGAGCATCGCTAAATATTGGTATGAAAAATATGGCGCCGTTCCATGTTACATGGCGGGTGACGTGCTCCAGTTTTATGTCGAAAAGCCAATTCGGGAAGCGGATGCTGAAGCTTTGGCGCGTGAACAGTATGCTTATTGTGTAGATATCGTTGACCAAGGTTGCAATTCGATTTGGAATCTTGCGGATGCCTTGCCTAAATCTAAATTTTGGTTCTTTT
>CALCUH010000140.1 GCA_937907165.1 uncultured Bacteroidales bacterium
AAGAATTAAGAATTAAGAATTAAGAATTAAGAATTAAGAATTAAGAATTAAGAATGTGTTTATGCATTTGTAGGGGCATGCCTTGTGCATGCCCATTGGTGCATGCCCATCCCCATGCCGTCCATACCGTTTCCCCCCTTCAAGAAAAATTGAATGATTGTCAATTTTGTAAATTATAGATATGAAAACAGCAAATGTCTCCTATTTGTATATATATAAATCGTTATTCAAAAAAAGTTTTCGTACTTTTGCGCAAAATTGCGCATTTTATGTTAAAAAACATATTTAATATTGGTCTTGACGCCGGCTCCACTACGTTGAAAGTGGTGGTCACGGATTCTGAAGGCGAAATCGTCTATACCGATTATGTGAGACACCATGCCGATATTCAGGGAACTTTACTCGCTTCCTTGGAGAATCTGAAGCATAAAATGTCCAATCTACCAATCCGTATGCAGGTGACCGGTTCCGCCGGAATGGGTCTTTCGGAACGCTTTGGATTGCCTTTCATCCAAGAGGTCGTCGCCGCGACTCAGGTGATCGAGAAACGTTTTCCCGGAACACGGACGTTGATCGATATTGGTGGAGAAGACAGTAAGATGATCTTCTTTAACAAGAATATGCAACCCGATATCCGTATGAACGGAAACTGTGCGGGCGGTACGGGCGCTTTCATCGACCAAATGGCTGTCATCTTGGGCGTGGAGGTGAGCGAGTTGAGTGATATGGCGCTCAATGCGGACGCTGTTTATCCTATCGCTTCCCGTTGCGGTGTTTTCTCCAAAACGGATATACAAAACCTTATCGCCTTGAATGTGAAGCGTGAGAATATCGCGGCTTCCATCTTCCATGCGGTGGCTTCCCAAGTCGTATCCGCCCTTTCCCGCGGTTGCGACATCCTTCCTAAGGTCTTCTTGTGCGGAGGTCCTTTCGCTCATATCCCTGCTTTGCGTAAGATTATGCAGGAGCGTTTGGCGCTCGGCGACGAGGATGTTATTATGACGGAACAGGCTTCCGTCGTTCCTGCTTGGGGCGCTAGCCTTGCGATGAGCGATAAGGCGGTGACCAAGGATTTGGATGAGTATATCGAAATGTTCCGCTCGCGTAATAATAACGTCGGCATAAAGAAATCCGCCCTTTCTCCGCTCTTCGAGAATAAGGAGAAGTTTGAGGCGTGGAAGACTGAGAAGGCGAAGAATAAGATTGATAAGGTGGCGATTTCCGAAATTAGCTCTGATAGATGTTTCATCGGCATCGACTCTGGTTCTACGACGACCAAGGTGGTGGCGATGGATGAGCAGGAACGCATCTTTTTCACTTTCTATAAGAAGAATGGCGGTCGCCCGTTGGAAACGGTTAAAGAGGGTCTCTCCCAACTCTTGGAGGAGGCTCGTAAAGCTGGTCGTGACCTCAAGGTGGCGGGTAGCTGCTCCACGGGTTACGGCGAGGAACTGATAAAGACCGCTTTCGGTTTGAATTTCGGTATGGTGGAGACTATCGCCCACTATACGGCTGCCTATAAACTGAATCCTAAGGTATCGTTCATCTTGGATATCGGTGGACAGGACATGAAGGCTATCTTCGTGGACAAGGGCGCTATTAACCGTTTGGAGATCAATGAGGCGTGCTCTTCCGGTTGCGGGTCGTTCATCGATAGTTTCGCGCAATCGTTGCAGTGCCCGATAGCTGATTTCGTGCGCCGCGCTTGTGAGAGCCAGAATCCGTGTGACCTCGGTACGCGTTGCACCGTCTTCATGAACTCTAAGGTGAAACAGTGTTTGCGTGAGGGCTCGCCATTGGACGACATATCCGCTGGTCTCGCTTATTCGGTGATCAAGAATTGTCTCTATAAAGTGCTGAAATTAAAGGACACGAGAGATTTGGGCGACCATATTGTCCTGCAGGGTGGTACGATGAGAAACCTTGCGGTGGTGCGCGCTTTCGAGCTCTCCGTGGATAAGGAGGTGATTGTTTCTAACTATCCCGAACTGATGGGTGCTTATGGTGCGGCTCTCTTCTCGAAGAAGCGTGTCCGTCCGGAAGACGAGTTGGTGGACCTCTCCCAATTAGTTGATTTGAAAGAGTATACGTCCGAGCCTTTGCGTTGCGTCGGATGTGAGAATAACTGCCAGATTCTGAAGAACGTATTCGCCAATGGAAAGGTTTACTATTCCGGTAATAAGTGCGAAAAGGTATATACGAACAAGGGTGAAAAGGGTAGAACCGCTTTCAACCTGAGTTTCTACAAGAATGAGTTGGCTTTCAAAAAGGATAAGAAGGGTGTGCTCGAGAATCCTTATCTCACGGTAGGTATCCCGCGCGCTTTGAACATGTACGAGAACTTCCCGTTCTGGTACACGCTCTTCACTCGTTGCAATATCGCGGTGAAAAATTCTTCCCGCTCCGCCTTCTCGTTGTACGACAAGGGATTGCATACGGTGATGGCGGATAATATTTGCTTCCCGGCTAAATTGTTGCACGGACATATCTTCGACTTGGCGGAGAAGAAGGTGGATCGCATCTTCTATCCTTATGTGGTATATGAACGCTTGGAACCTAACTCTAACAATAGTTACAACTGTCCGGTCGTTTCCGGCTATTCCGACGTTCTGAAGAGCTCCATCAATGTGGAGTCTCGCTTCGGCATTCCTTTGGACGCGCCGGTCATCAATTTCAAGGATGACGATTTGCTGAAGAAATCTTGTGCTACTTATCTGAAGGGAATCCTGAAGAAGAATTTCAATAAGAAACAGTTTGACGCGGCTTTCGTTGAGGCGTTGGCTGCCCGCGATAATTTCAGTGACACGGTGCGTGATAAGGCGGTCTCCTTGCTGAAGAAGGCGAAGGAGGAGAACCGATTGGTCATCATATTGGCTGGAAGACCTTATCATAACGATCCTTTGGTGCAACATAAGGTGTCGGAAATCATCACTTCGTTTGGTGTCGACGTGGTTACGGAGGATTTGGTGCGCGGCATGGATTCTGACTTGGCCGATTCGCACATCATCCCGCAGTGGTCATATATGAACCGTATCATGAAGGTGGCTAAGTGGGTGGCGCAGACGAAGGAGAACGTGCATTACATGCAGCTCACCTCTTTCGGTTGCGGACCTGACGCGTTTATCGTTGATGAGGTCATCGATATGATGAAACGCTACGGAAAGAACGTTACGTTGCTGAAGGTGGACGACGTGAACAATGCGGGCTCTTTGCGCTTGCGTATCCGTTCGCTCATTGAGTCGTTGAAATATAAGAACGAGGAGTCCGAATCGGTTTGCCAATCGTTCCAGACTACTCCTGAGTTCTTGAAGAAGGATGCGGGGAAGAAGATTCTCGTTCCGTTCTTCTCGGATTTCCATTCTCCGTTCGTGCCGGCGTTGTTCAAACTGATGGGCTATGAGTTTGAGAACATGCCGCCGAGCGATGCGGATTCCGTGCAATATGGTCTGAAATATGCCAACAATGAAATCTGTTATCCGGCCACTTTGGTGGTGGGCGATTGCGTCCGCGCTCTTAGGTCGGGTAAATATGATTTGAATAATATCGTTTTCGCCATTACGCAGACTGGCGGACAGTGTCGCGCCACGAACTATATCGCCTTGATTAAGAAGGCGCTCATGGCGGCTGGATATGGTAATATCCCTGTGATATCAGTCTCCATTATGGATACGATCAACGCACAGTCCGGCTTTACGCCTAATGTGAAGAAGATCATCAAAATCACCATGTATCTCCTCTACTATGCGGACGCGATGTCTAAGATGTACTATTCGGCGGTCGTGAGAGAGAAGGAGAAGGGTGCGGCGAAACGCATCTTGGACGAGTATATCGCCTTGGGTGTGAAGGATGTGGAGGTGAAGAAATCCAAGCTTCTCGTGGAGCACTTGCGTGAGGCGGCTCTGAAGTTCGAGGAGATTACGGAGACGAAGTCAGTTCCACGTATCGGTATCGTGGGCGAGATATTCATCAAATATAACTCATTCGGTCACCAACACGTGGTAGATTGGTTGGTGCATGAGGGCATCGAGCCTGTGATTCCTTCCTTGAATGAGTTCTTCGTCCAATATTTCCCTAACGCTAAGTTCAACGAGGAGAACTATTTGGAGAAGAAACGTAAGTTCATGGCTAAATTGTTGTCCAGCCTAGGCGAAAAGTATTTGAACCATGTGGCTCATAAATTGGACAAGGCGGCTTCCGTCTTCCGTTATTACGAGAAGAGCGTGGATATCCACGAGGAGGCGAGAAGGGCGGAAAAAATCACCAACCTTGCGGCACAATTTGGCGAAGGATGGCTGATTCCTGCCGAATTTGCGTCATTCGCAGAGAAGGGTATCAATGCGGCGATTAGTTTGCAACCATTCGGTTGTATCGCCAACCACGTCATTTCCAAGGGTATAGAGAAAAAGGTGAAGGATATCTATCCGGACATGAACCTCTTGTTCCTCGATTTCGATGGTGGTGTGAGCGAGGTGAACGTGTTGAACCGTCTGCACTTCATCGCAAGGGCGGCCAAACTTCAGAAAAAGTAATTTTACGAAAGAATAAAGAGACAAGGCATTGATTCCGTCGTGGATCAATGCCTTGCTTATTTTTAGGAATCATAAAAAATTCACTTGTCAAGATCTTTCAAGATCTCTTTGTAGGCGATGTTGATTTCCGCCATTTTCCTTATACACTCTTCTATGTTGTTGGCGTTCTTTGGGAAGTCCGGATGCCAAGTTTTTGCCAGCTTGCGGTATGCGGCTTTCACCTCTTCTATGGTGGAATCGTCAGAGATGCCAAGTATGGCGAAATATTCCGCATTAGGGGAATAAGATGTTTTTTGCTTCTTGTCGTTCCCCGTTTTCTTCCCTGAATCGTTAGTCTTGTATTGCCTTGATGATTCTTCGTCCTTTGCCTTGTATGATGAATTTCTTTTGTTGTTTCTCGTTTTTTCTCCAGAATCGTTTGCTTTGTATTGCCTTGATGATTCTTCGCTCTTCGATTGGTGTGATGAATCTCTCTCGCTGCGTAAAGGTTCATATCGACGGTGCAGCGCATCTATATGGGGTTTGCTGATTTTTAAGTCTCTCATCACCTTATTCAAAAAATCCCATTCGTCGTTCTTGATACCATCGTCCGTGACGGCGATTTTGAACAAGAGCTTTACCAAACTGACTTTCTTGGTTTGGGATAGTGCCGTCTGGTTCCTGGCTCTTTTCTTTTCGGGTAGCTGCGTCAAGTTCGACAAGACTTGGTCTATATCGCATTCCTTATTTCTGTATTTTGCGACCTTATCGACGAGGCCGCCTTCCAATCCGAATGATAGCTGGAATTCCCAGATGAGATTTTTGTGTCGCATGTCAAACGAAGGACCCATGTTGATTACTTTCGCGATCAAAATAGCAAAATCTGAAAGGAGTTCGTGAGTTGAATTCCTTTTACCTAAAGGATCATATTGACGGTGTAGTGCGTCTATGTGCTTTTGACTTATCTTTAAGTCTATCATCACCTTATCTATGAATTCCCACTCGTCGTTCTTGATACCATCGTCTAAGTTGGCGATTTGAAACAGAAGCTTTACCAAACTGGCTCTTTTTTTTTCGGGTAGCGGCATCAAATTCGGCAAGACTTTGCCCATATCGCATTGCATGAATCTGCATTTCTTGACCCAGTCGACAAGATCGCCTTTCAATTCGATTGATTTTTGGAATTCCCAAATGAGATGCTCGTGCCGATCGTCAAACGAAGGACCCATGTTGATTACCTTTGCGATTAAAAGAGCTAAATTTATATGAGGGGTCAAGGAATTTCCTGTGTAATAGCGGGTTGAGCCATCATCCTGATATTTATAATCATATGTCTTAGTGTCTTGGAAATTTGCCGTTTCCCTATGCCCTATAATCTTTTTTTTCAGATATAAGGGTCCAAAAATTAGCAAAAATAAGATTATGAGACCCCGTAATGCTTTGTCTTTTTTGGAACTGTTATCCAAAGAATTATAATCCTGAGGCGTAATATTTATTGTCGAATTATATATGCTGTCTTCACCCTCGAATTCAAATGTGAGTTTATTCCCCGTTAACGCTTTGGCATAGATAGCCCCATTTTCGGGGTCTAATAGCACATCGTTGTTATACATGTCTTTTACAGACAAAATTTTAAACGCTTTATTGTCTCCATCTGACACTTTTACACGAATAGGATGCTTTGTCTCATTTCCCTTGATCTTATTTTTTATATAAAAATGATAGTCTATGGAGTGATTTTTGAAAGTTTCTTTATAAAAAGGCTCTAATTCATATTCCCCATGCGTTATGTATTTTATAGTAAGTTCTTCATTTCTCTTTACACATATATTGTTGATATGGTATAATTCTTTAATCCCGTCAGTGATTGTATCGGCAGAAAAACTACTTATCTCTTTGGAGAATTCGGCAAGAATCGTGTCATTGGTTTTATAGGGTATAAAACGCATAAATCTATTGTCTCCGTATAGAGATAAATCCTGTAAGGTATCCCATTGGCTCATTAAGGTTTGGTGGTAATCAATCTTACTGGTACTGTCAGTGAATGGCATTAAGAAAGACATCGGATATTTGTGGTCGGGTGCTTTTGAAATCCATTTACTGTATTTAAGTTCAGCGTTCGCTGATATTTCATCTACAATCTCGATATCGTCACATTGTATTGTTTTTTCCTCTTGTGACGTCTCTCTTGCTACCTGCTTTGGGTATATTTCGTCGTAAGGCAATCCGTTTTTAATATAGATGGAAGAAAGGTCCTCCTTTATTTGGAGATGAAAATCTTGGTTGTCTTTCCCTATACCAATGTTGAAAATCAAGTCGTTCTCTCGGGGATATTTGATGTTGGTATATGACACGGGATAAGGCCAATCATGGTCGTATGAGGCAATCGAGAAACCATGCATGTGCACTTCGTATGTGTCATCGGTATCCAAATAGAAGTTACCTACACCCATTGCGTCCGTACTGATATCGTATCTCTTCTTTGTGCTTGTTGAAATGAGTGAGAAGTTGGAATAGGGTAATGGAAGGGTGTGTTTGTCTTCCATTCTTATAGTGATTTTCCTGAAATCGCAATCGCTTTTGAATGAGGTCCACCAGCCAAATTCGTTCAAATCCGCCTCATAGACGTCGCCATTGCGATGGGCGAATGTCTCAAATTCCCATCTGTCGTTTGTGTCGTCAAAGTGCCACATCGACAAAGAATCGGGATGGTAGAATGGATTCCCGGGCAATTGGAAAGAGACGCTGAAGTATCCTCCCTTTTTCAAATGGATGTCGTGCGAGCCCTCTTGCATATCCACTCTGAATGAAACGACATTGTCGTCGACCTTGCCTATCATTCCGTCGCCCGGCAAGACATTGTAGAGATTTCCCTTGTTGATTTCCTGCTTTAAAAGGCGGATCGGGTTGTAAATAAGATGTCCATTGACGGATCTCAGATGGCTGTTATATATTTTTACTTTAACATTTCCTGAATCCATCGTTGTGATTCTATCATAGTAATAAGGGGTAGAGTCGATCCATATCTTTGGGGACGGTACGCTCTTTTCAATTGAGCTTGTGAAGGAGTCTAGTTTCAGCGCCGCAATGGTGTAACCATCTTTCTTATAACGAATGACCATGTTGGGCCTGTACTGTTCTTTCGTTAACTCTTTAATGACTCCAAAATCATTTACCAATAAATTCCCCCTCTGATCCGCTATTGTGTCATTCGTTTCGTTGTTACAGGAAACGAATAGGATAGGGAATAGTAGAAACATTAGTTTCAATATGGTTTTTGAATCGCTTTTGGCCATTTTGATGATGATTTTACAATTTTCACAAAGGTATATTTTTGTGTAAGTTAACGAACACATCTATCCTAGTATGGGCATAAAAAAAAGCGTCCCCCAAGAGACGCTTCCTTATTTAGTTTAGCTATCGGTTATTTCACCATGATAGCTTCGGTATTCTTCTTGGTGAATTCGTTCTCCAATTCGCTGATTTTGCTTTCAGCTGCTATGACAGCTTGTTTCGCTCTCTCCAAATCGGCTTTCGCTCTTTCGATGGCCGCAAGGTCTTTTTGGTAATCCGCGCGGATTTCCTTGATTTGCTCGTCGGAAGTGATTCTTAAAGAGTACATGAAGTTGCCGTTGAAGCCCGGATCCGTGCTGCTGGCGATGATCACGCCCCTGTCAGGGAATACGCATACGAAGTTGAATGTTCCGTCTTCGTTGATATGTTGCACGATGCCGATGTGATAGACCTCTTTCGGATTGAGGGAATTGGAGAAGTGGACGATGTCGCCTCTCTTCATCTTCTTCGGAACTGTGATTTTTTTGCCGCGGGCGCCCATCTCTGTGATGTCCGCTGGTATGTCGATACCCAATTGTCTGTAAGCGAAGCTGACCAGACCCGGATTGTCGAACGCGTCGTCTCCGCTAGCTCCCGCCGCGAAAGGCTTTTGTTGTTGCCTTAAAACGATCGCCATCATGGCGTCGATGGTTGAACATGGAGCGTTCATCACGTCCGCTCTTGTGCCTGCGAAAGCGGAGGTGCCTGCCATAAGCGCTGCCGCTAAGATAAGTTTGAATTTCATTTTTGTTCTTTTAAAGATGACTTAACGTCGCGAATTTAGTGTTTTAATGGATTATACGCAATTGTTGGGTTAATTTGTTGATGTACAATATGGTTCCATCTTAGAATTCGAGGCGGAACACCTTGTTGCGTTTCATCGCCGTGTATTCGCTCGGAATGAATCTCCACTTCTTGTTCTTGGACCTTCCCTTCTTCTCGCCTTCCGTCTTGACGTTGGATTTCGATTCCTCCAAGATGCCTAACTGGAGCATCTTTTTCTGGAAGTTTCTTCTGTCGAACTTCACTTCCAAAATCGCCTCGTAGAGACGTTGTAGGCTAGGCATGGAGAACTCCTCCTCCAAAAGGTCGAAACCGATTGGTTCGAAATGGATTTTTTGTTTCAAGGCGGTGTGAGCCTCTTTGAATATCTGTTTGTGGTCGAAAGCGAGGGTTGGTAGTTCGTCTATTTTGAACCATTTCGCCTCTGTGGCGTCGTCTCCGCCGACCACGTTGGATTTCTTAATCAGCGCGAAGTAAGCGATTGTGACCACGCGTTCCCTCGGGTCCCTATCAACCGCCGTGAAGGTGTGGAATTGCTCCAGATGTTCAGGCGTAAGTCCTGTCTCCTCTTTCAATTCCCTCAATGCGCACTCGTCCGCCGACTCGTCCATCTTCAGGAATCCGCCTGGGAATGCCCATGAGCCCTTGAACGGTTCCACGCCTCTCTTAATCAGCAGCACGCTTAAGTCCTTCCCGTCGAAACAGAATATCACGCAGTCCGTCGTGACGGCGGGGTGCGGATGCTTGTAACTATATTTCACTTTCTTCTTATCAGCTCCGGTTGGAGCTTTTTCTAAAGTGCTGTTGGGGTTCCCTTTTGCCATATCTATAATATTTTATTCTATTGTGACTCTTTAAGAAAAAACTAATGGAAGGAAATGGTAATCTCCTTCCCGAAGAGGCAAAACATTAGGTTTTGTAATTGGTGAAGGTAAAAAAATCCCTTCCCCAACTTTACGCCTTGGTGATAGAGGTGGAATCCTTCCGAATCGTTGTGGTAGAGTTTCACGTCGTCCATGGAAAACACCTTGTCGGGCGTTTTGTCGAAATCGAACGAGAACCCTATCTCCTTCAGAATCTCCTCTGTGAGCTTTACGGGCGTGGCGTCGAGACCGATGCCTAAGCTGGCGCATTTCTCCATAAAGGCGATTTGGTCGCTATCCACGACACACTTCTTGCCGTTCAGATATATGATATTTCCTCTTCTGAGCTCTTTTATATCAATCATGCCTCTTTCTCATTATCGTCATCGTTGTCACCTTCGATTGTTCTCGCGATCTTCTCGATGTTGAGGCTTCTTGCGGAAGCGTCGACAATATCCTTGTAGATACCGCCCTTCTTGTAGACCTCATCCGGGTCGCCACCTTGTTCCACGCGGCCGTTCTGGAGGGCGTAGATGGTGTCGCTGTCGATGATTTGCGAGATGCTATGGGAGATGATGATGACCGTACGGTTTTTCTTGATTGCGTCGATACTGTTTTTAATCTGTTCCGTGGCGATAGCGTCCAGACTGGCGGTAGGCTCGTCGAGGAAGATGATCGGCGGATTTTTGAGGAACATTCGCGCGATGGCGATACGTTGTTGTTGACCTCCGGAAAGTTGGGTCGCCTTGCTTTGGAATTGCTCTGGCAACGCCATGACTTGGTCATATAGGTAAGCCTTCTTAGCGGCGTCGTAAACCTCCTCCATAGAGGCTTTCGGATTACCGTAAAGGATGTTTTCCGCGATGGTGCCGTCGAAAATATGGTTCTTTTGCAATACCAGACCGATGTTGTCGCGGAGGAATTGGGTGTCGTAGTCTTTTAAATCCACACCGTCCAATTTGATGCTTCCGCAGTCAGGCGTGTAGAATTTGTCGAGCAAGTTGACGATGGTACTCTTACCTGCGCCGGAGAGTCCGACGAGGGCGGTTATCTTGCCTCTGTCTATTTTCATGTTGATGTTATGCAACGCTTTCGTGCCGTTCGGATAGGTGAAGTCCACGCCTGAGATTTCGAAGTCGCCTTGCACCTTCTCAGGTTTGTAGCTGCCCGAAGGCTCGATCTCCTTGTCGGAATCGAGGATGCCGAAGAAGCCTTCCGCATAGATGAGGGCGTCGTTCATATCGTCGAAGATACGTTGCAATTGGTTGATAGGCGCCGCCACGTTGTTGAAGAGCATGACGTGGTACATGATTTTACCGATGGACATGCCCGGATAGTCTTCCAACACGAGGTAGGCGGTGAGGATGATGATGAGCACGGTGCCGATCTGTTGCATGAAGCTTTTCAGACCGTCGAAGAAGAAGCTCACCTTTCTCGTCTCCATCTGGTTGTTGGTCACTTGGTTCTGGATCTCCAACTGCTTGTCTCCTTCGATGCGTTCGCGGTTGAAGGATTTGATGACGTTGATGGATTCGATGATGTTCATGATGCCGTGGCTCTTCAACTCGCGGTAATGCCTCATGTCGCGTCTCCAGCCTTTAAGCTTGACAGCTTGGCGGTAGGTGATCAGGAAGTAGATAGGCACGATGCAGAGCGCCGTGAGTCCGACCCAGACGTTCGCTCTGAACATCAAAACCAAGGCGAGAATCGCGCTGGTGAAGAGCGGTAACAAGTCGATGAAGAAGTTTTGGACTGTTCTGGAGAGACTGCTGACACCTTGGTCGATACGGGTTTGCAATTTTCCCGCCTCGTTGTCGTCCGCCGAGAAGAACGCCACGCGGAAGGTGAGAATTTTCTCGATGACCGCTTGCGCGAGATCTTTGGAAACGAGGATTCTCATCTTTTCTCCGAAATATCTTTGTGCGAAAGTGATGAGTGCGGAAAGCACCTCTTTGCCTAAGAGGACGATGGCGATGAATGAGACGATCTCAATCGCTTTGGCGCCCCATTTGCCGCCTCCTTGCAGGTGTTCGTTGATTGAATCGACCGTCCAGTCGAGGACAATCGCGTTAACTTGGGCCATGAGTGACCCGATTAATGTCAGGATGAGTGTTGCCAAAACCAGCCATTTATATGGCATGACGAATGGCTTAATACTTTTGAATAGTTGTAGTAAGTTCATAATACCGTAATCTTATTACCGCAAATTTACATTTTATTTTTATCTTTGCAAAATGTTTTCCCGGCACTAGAAATGTTTGGTTTTTAGGGTTGCGGGGTCGCTTTGTGAGTTTAAAATAATTTAAAGATAAAAAAATGGATAAGAATACGATTACGGGCTTTGTCCTTATGTTTTTGGTAGTGGTTGGTTATATGTGGTGGACGAAACCATCACCTGAGGAATTGGAAGCTCGTAGGCATTATCAGGATTCTGTCATGTTGGCTCAGCAGGCGGCTGCCGAGAGGCAGTTGAACGAGACGGCTCAAGCGCAGGCTTCTATTTTTGACGAGACTGACTCGGATTCTCTGAAATTGGCTAAATCCTCCCAACGTTTCGGTGAGTTCGCCGCCGGTGCGATGAATGCGGAGACAACCGTCTCTTTGGAGAACGAGTTGGTGAAGATCGATTTCTCTTCCAAAGGTGCTCAAGTATCCAGCGTGGTGCTGAAAACTTATGAGGACCGCAATAAAAATATCTTGACGTTATTCCAACCTGAGGATTCCGAGTTCGATTTCGAACTCCACACCGCAAGTAACCGTACGCTCCATTCCAAGGATTTGAACTTCGCGGTCTCTTCGAAGAGCGACACTTCAATCGTCTTCGCTTTGAAGGGTCAGAATGGCGGCGCTTTCTTAGTCTCTTATGTTTTGCCTCATGACAGCTATATGTTGGAGGCTAAGGTCTCTTCTGAAAACCCACAGGCTTTGTTCAACTCGATGAACGAGCTTCGTACTTCCTGGTCGATGCGTATCCCGCAGCAGGAGATCGGACGTGAATTCGAGGATCGTTACGCACAGTTGTATTACTACAATCCGGATGATGGACGTGACTATCTGAGCGAGCATTCTAACGATGAGAAGGATGTCAACGAGGGTCTTCGTTGGGTCGCTTTCAAGGATCAGTATTTTTCAAGCATCTTTATCGTGGATAATTGTTTGATGAAAAACAGCCATCTGAAATCCAGCCAATTGAATGATTCCCTTTATTTGAAACAATATGAGATGGTTACCTCCGTGCCTTTCGAGCAGGGAGAGGCTAACCTCCGTTTCTTCTTCGGTCCGAATAGCTATAAGTTGTTGAAGTCTTTCAACAAGGGGACAAGTGGCGACGAGAAGTTAAACTTGAACCGTCTCCTAACGCTTGGTTTCTCCCTCATCCGTTGGGTGAACCAATTGTTCATTATTCCGTTGTTCGATTTCTTCGGTTCCATCTTCAGCAATTATGGCATCGTGATCTTGTTGCTTACGCTTTCCGTTAAGTTGTTGCTTACCCCGTTGACCTACAAGTCATATCTCTCATCTTCTAAAATGCGTGTTTTGAAACCTCAGTTGGACGCATTGAACGAAAAATATGCTTCCGAGTCTCCGATGGAACGTCAGCAGAGAATGCAGGAATTTTACAAGGATGCGGGTGTGAATCCGGCGGGTGGTTGTTTGCCTTTGTTGCTCTCCTTCCCGTTCTTGACGGCGGTTTATTTCTTCATTCCGGTGGCCATCGAGATCAGACATGTTCCTTTCTTGTGGGCGGAAGACCTCTCCTCTTATGATGCCATCATCAGTTGGAACGCAGACCTTCCTCTTATCGGAAACCATATCAGTCTCTTCTGCCTTTTGATGACGGTTGTGAATGTGATTTATACCAAGTATAACATGTCATTGAACAATAACGCTCAGATGGGCGGTCAGATGGAGTCTCAGATGAAGATCATGAAGTATATGATGTATTTCATGCCTATTTACTTCTTCTTCTGGTTCAACAAGATCGCTTCCGGTTTGTGTTATTACTATTTCTTGTCTCTCTTCATCACGATTCTTCAAACGTTCATCATCCGCAAATCCATCAACGAGGAGAAGTTGTTGGCGGATATCGAGCAACATAGAATCAAGAGGTCTGAGTTGAAGGCTCAAAAGGAGAAGTCGGAGCGTATGAAGAAATCTATGGGCGGCGACGTGATCAGTGCGGTGAACCGTATCCAGGAGGGCGATAATACGCAGGGTGGCGGACTCTTCGGTGGCTTGAAGAAGAAACTGGCAGAGATGCAGGCTCAGATGGAGCAGGCTCAGAAACAAATGATGGAGGAGCAGAAGAAGCGTAATGGCCAAAACAACTCTTCCGATCAAAAAGACGATAAGAAGTCTTGATGATTCTTGCGGTACTTTTCTTGTATTTTTGTGTGCTCGCGTTCGTGTCAAAACGTGCGGGCGGAAATGATAGCGACGCCGATTTCTTTTTGGGGAATCGGCGTTCTCCTTGGTGGGCGGTCGCTATCGGTATGGTGGGAGCCTCCGTTTCCGGCGTCTCGTTTGTCTCCGTGCCGGGATGGGTCACGTCCACTTCGTTTTCTTACATGCAGATGGTGCTTGGCTTTCTGGTCGGTTATCTTGTCGTGGCATGTGTCATGTTGCCCTATTATTACAAATCGGGCACACTCTCCATATATGCTTTGCTCTCTTCCCGCTTGGGAGAGATCGGACGCAAGACGGGCGCCTGTTTTTTCTTGATAAATAAGTTGTTGGGCGCCGCCGTCAAGTTCTATGTGGCCGCCTACGTGTTCTTCCGCCTATCGGGTATGGAATTCCTTCCTTTCCCGCTTTTCGTGGTCGCCTGTGTGGCGTTCGTCTATCTCTACACCTATCGTGGCGGAATCCGTTCGATTGTATGGACAGATTTGCTTCAGACCTGTCTGATGATACTTTCCTTGCTGCTTCTTTTAAACGCCGCTCTCTCGGCGTTGAACATGGATTGGCGGGCGGGCTTGCGTTTCGTGGCGGAATCCGATATGTCGCGCATCTTCTATTTTGACGATTGGAGCGGACGTAACTATTTTTGGAAACATTTCATTAGCGGAGCTTTCGTGGTGATTGTCATGACGGGTTTGGATCAGGACATGATACAGAAGAATTTGTCGTGCCGTTCGTTGCGGGAGGCGCGGCGCAATATGTTGTCGTACGGACTTCTTTTCATTCCCGTCAATTTGCTCTTCTTGACGTTAGGTCTGTTGGTTGCTTCCTATTACGGACCGGAGACTTTGCCTGCTAAGGGAGATGAACTGCTCCCGTATTTTGTCAACGAGGCGGGCTCTCTAGTGCTTGTCTGTTTTTCCGTGGGTATGTTGGCTTCCTCTTTCTCAAGTGTCGATTCTTCCATGACTGCCATGACGACCTCCATCCTTTCCGATTTGATGGCTAAGGATGGAAAGGAAGTTTCTGCGACTTACCGCCACAAGATTCATTTGGGAGTGGCGTTAGCGGTTGGTCTTACGGTGTTGGCGCTTGGTTTTGTGAAGAGTGGGCATGCCATCGATGTAATCTACCAGCTGGTCTCTTATTTGTACGGACCTTTGTTGGGCATGTTCTCCTATTGTTATTTCCATAGGAAAGGGGGTTTCAACTCTAAATGGATTGCCGTGGTGGCGATCCTTTCGCCTATAATCTCCTTTATAGTGTCAAAAAAAATTCGTACCGCACTCGGTTACGAGATGGGGTACGAATTATTGTTGTTAAATGGTATGGTCACCTACATCGGTGTCTCATTCATCCGTGTCTTTATTTCAGATGGAAAGAGGATATGATGTGTTCCACCGTGTCTTTCTCTTCCTTAGTGTTTGAGGAACAGGAGGCTCCGTAGAACATGTTCCCTTTCTTCGCGATTTTGAAAATCGTCTCGTTGTGGTATGTCGGGTCTTCCTCGTCTTCGTTAAAATAGTAAATGATGGCTGTGTCGCAGTTAATCACCTTCTCTTGGAGATGGAATCCGTTCATGCTGGTCGCATAGTCAGCGATTCTTTCGTTGGCGAAACTGTCTATAGAAACGTTTTCCAACACTTTCGTGCAGACTGTGACGGTTTGGTTGTTACTGAAGGCGACGTAAGGCATTACTGGGAATGGTGCGGTGTCTTTTTCCCATCTAATAGGCACTTCAATGGAAAAATCGTCGTTTGTGAATTTTTCGTAATCGCTCTTTTTGTTATCACAACCTGAAAGTATGATGGCGAATGCGATGGAAGAGAATATAATTCCTTTTCTCATTGTATTTATTTGTTAAATGATTGTTTACCTTCCACAAATATAAGTTATTTTATTTCTGTGACATAAGTTGCAGTTTAAAATTTAAGAAAAAAGTATTTCTTATTGCCTAATTAATACTTGAAACTCCAAATGGGAATATTAGTCTCTATAAAAAAACGGAGATCCTTTTATAGAATCTCCGTTGGACGTTTCCGTCTGATATACTTTACTATAGGCGACGTAGTCTTAATAATTAATATATTTTCTGAAATAACGAGGAAAGGGTTCCTTGCTCCCTTTTAATGTAGTTTTAATCAATCATGGAGCATTTGATCCGATGACCTTTTTTACTCCAAAAGTGAGTTCGCCGCTTTCTGAGCCTCTTCCGAGAGTTGACGAGCGTTTTGAATCTCCTCCTCTTGGAAAAACTCGTAGGTCTCTTGCTCCATTTTTTTCTGTTTAAGTGCTAGACTGTGTAAATCCACAGCCTCTCCCGTTTCGGGGTTAAACCCGTCACTTGATTGAACGGATTTGTCGGAACATCCTCTCATGAATAATAGGATGGTGAAAAGGAGAAGAAGTGTGACGAGTATGTAGAATGGGCACATTTTGCTTCTCATGTCTAATCCTAGTCCTAGACTCTCCATGAAGTTTTCTTCCGATCCGTTGCTTACGATCGCATATCCTGCCGAATTGCCGTATTTCTTGTCGCATCTAGTTGAAGCTTTTATTCCGTGGTTCTCAGCCCATCTCACGACTTGACGATACTCTTCTTCCGACCATTGGGCGCATGTCGCTAATCTTTTTTTATCAACAGTCTCGATGATTTCGTCCTTTTTCAAAAACCATTCCGGATCTTCTGTTGATGAGTTGACCGCCTCTGTGATGTGATCGATTTCTGCGAATACCTCTTTCTGCTTCAATCCGACTCCGTTTCTGAACACCACCCGCAATTCTTCGGATGTGGTGCCGGGATGTAACTCCAAGTAGGCGTTTACGATTCCCAAAACGGTGCGGTTTGATGCCATACCGTAAACTCTTATTTTGGCCATATCCATTAGATTTTTAATTCGTTTAATAACTAAAAATATAAATTTGGTCGCTCAATTCCAAGCGAATAGTTAGCTTTTTCCCCGTTTGTCCTTAAAACCCTCGTCAAAACCACTCATTTTCCCTTATACTTCCTTTTTATTGCCATTTACTAATTTTAATTGTCTAAACAACATTTTTAAGAATCGTTAAGACTTTTATGTTGCCTAAACAACTATCTTTGCAACGTTAACTTTTAAATAAAATATGGAAGAGTTCGTAAACGATATTGAATTGGCGTTCGCTGTCATCAGCGGCAAGGTGTCGAATGCTATCAACCGCAATCTTTCTCATAGTTTCAAGAAGGCCGGGGTGGAAATCACACCTGAACAATGGTCGATTTTGATGTGTTTATGGTTGAAGATGGACGGCGAGAGTCCGACGCAGAACGCATTGGCGGAGGCAACATTCCGCGATAGACCAAGTGTCACTCGGTTGATTCACAATATGGAGAAACAGAATCTTGTGACTCGTGAGACGAAGGATTCGGACAAACGTTCCAACATCATCCGTCTGACGGAAAAGGGTATTGCTTGCCATTCCCTGGTGAAGGACGCCACCATCTCCTCTCTGAAGACTTGTTTTAAGGATATGAACGAGAAGGAAGTAAAGATGGCGATAGAATTATTGGGCAGGGTTTTCCACAACTTGAGGGAGAATGAACTTTCGGAAAAAGAAAAATAAAATTAATATAAGATGGTAAAGAGATTCATTATGGTGATGGGGTCGCTTTTATCCGCGACATTCCTATGGGCGCAGTCTTCCGTGTATACGTTGGACGACTGTCGCGAGATGGCTATGAAGAATAACAAGGAGCGTAAAATCGCTCAAGAGGAGGTGGAGAAGGCCACTTACGAACGGAAGGCGGCGAAGACGAAGTATTTCCCTGATTTGAGTCTCCGCGGCGCTTATGTGCGCAACGGTGATGAATTGTCGTTGGTTTCGGAAGATTTGTATCTCCCGATCGGAACACTCTCCAACACGGGTTTCGGTTTCGAGTTGCCGACGCTTCAAGCTGACGGAACGATTTCGAGCAGTCAATTGAACAATAAATGGACCTTCGCCAATGGTAGCGTTGTTCCGCTCGATAAGGACGGAAAGCCTTTCGATCCTCGAAAAAACCCGGAGAAACTGCAATGGAAGGAGTATACGACTATTCCTAAAGAGGAGCTGGAGTTTGACACGAGAAACATCTACATCGCTTCCTTGAACCTTACGCAGCCAGTCTTCATGGGCGGTAAGATTGTGGCTTATAATAAGATCACCGAACTGAAGAAGGAGTTGGCTGAGAGTAAATTGAAGACGTTGAAGGAGGATGTCATCGTGGATGTGGACGCCGCTTATTGGCAAATCGTCTCCCTCAACAACAAGAAGCAGGCGGTGGTCGCTTTGGTGAAATTGTTGGATAAGATGCAGGGCGATGTGAAATCGCTGATCGAGTCTGGTCTCGCCACGAAAGCTGACGAGCTCTCCGTTTCGGTGAAACGCAATGAGGCGGAGATGTCCCTTTTCAAGGTGGAGAACGGTATCCGTCTTTCTAAAATGTTGCTGGCGCAATATTGTGGACTTCCGTTGGAGGAGGATTTCACATTGGCTGACGAAAACAACGAGGAGATCGCCATCGTTGAACCGGAACCTTACGATATCAACGATGTATATAATAACAGGTCTGAAATCCGTAGTCTCGAAATCGCCAACTCCATCTACGAACAGAAGGTGAAGGTGGAGCGCGCCGCCTTGATGCCTAATGTGGCGCTCTTCGGAACTTATGCGGGAACGAATCCTTCGACGAAGAACGGTTTCGAGAAGGAGTTCGGGTTCGACTGGCATGTGGGCGTCGTCGTGAATGTCCCTTTGCTCCATTGGGGTGAGAGTATCTATACGATGAAAGCTGCGAAGTGTGAGGCTAACATCGCCAAATACAAGGAGGAGGAAGCGAAGGAGAAAATCGAGCTCCAAGTGAGCCAATCTTCTTTTAAACGTTCCGAGGCGATTCGCAAGTGGGAGGTCTCCAAACATAATTTGGAGCGTGCCGACGAGAATCTCCGTCTTGCCACTTTGGGTTTCAATGAGGGTGTCATTCCCGCTTCTAATTTGTTGGAGGCGCAGACGGCTTGGTTGGCCGCCAAGTCTGACAAGATTGACGCTGAGATTGAGGCGAAAATCAGCGAAATCAATTATGAGAAGGCTGTTGGTAATTTAGGAAAATAAGAAATAACATAATAAAAATGAGTAGTTTAAAGAATTCTGAGAAGGACGTCAATATGCTGATAGCATTTGTCGTTTTGTTGGCTATCGTGGCCATTGTGACATTAATCGGTATCTTTATGATGGAACCGGAGAAGGATATTATTCAAGGCGAGGTGGAGTTCACCGAACTCCGCGTCTCTAGTAAGATTCCGGCAAGAATTGAAAAGTTCCTTGTCAAGGAGGGTGAATATATCTCCGAAGGTGATACGTTGGTTGTCTTGGACAGCCCTGAGATTGAGGCTAAACTTTCCCAGGCGCGCGCTGCCGAGAAGGCTGCTTCCGCTGTGAACCAAAAGGCTTTGCGTGGCGCAAGCGCCGAGCAGATCAAGGCGGCTTACGAGATGTGGCAAAAGGCTCAGGCTGGTTTGGACGTGGCTAAGAAGTCGTTTGACCGTGTACAGTCGCTCTACGAGAAGGAGGTGGTCCCTGCCCAGAAACGTGATGAGGCGGAGGCTAACTACAAGGCGATGTTGGCTACCGAACAGGCTGCGAAATCGCAGTATGAGATGGCGATGCGCGGAGCTGACCAAGAGGATAAGGATGCCGCTTTAGCCCAATTGAAACGTGCGAAAGGGGCTGTCGCTGAGGTTAACTCTTATATCGCAGAGACGATGTTGACTTCTCCTATCTCAGGTAAGATCAGCGAAATATTCCCTCAGAGAGGCGAGTTGGTCGGTTCTGGCGCACCTATCATGAACGTGATCGACACTTCCGATGTTTGGGTGACCTTCAACTTGAGGGAGAAGGATTTGACCGAATTCCCGGAGGGTACGGAGTTCAAGGCTTTCGTTCCGGCGTTGGGCGACCAAGAGATCTCCTTGAAGGTGAATTATGTGAAGGATATGGGTTCTTTCGCCGCTTGGAAGGCTACGAAGGTTTCGGGAGAATTCGACTCTAAGACTTTTGAGATCCGCGCGATTCCGACGGAGAAGGTGGATGGATTGGTTTCTGGTATGTCTGTTATCGTTAAACGATGAAAAATATTTTGGCGAAATATAAGTTTTGGAACATCATGGTGAGGGAGTGGAAGCGTATCTTCTCGCGGAAACTCTATATCACCGCCATGATCGTCATGCCTATGTTCACCATCGTCTTCTTCCTCACGCTGATGCAGGACGCTTTGCCAAAGGAGATCCCGACGGCTGTTGTGGACATGGACAACTCCGCCACGTCCCGACGTCTTGTCCGACAATTGGACGCTTTCAAGCAGACGCGTATCGTCGCCCATGCGAAGGATTACCATGAGGCGAGGATAATGATGCAGCAAGGAAAGATTTATGGTGTTTACTATGTTCCGAAAGGGTTTGAGCATGATGTGCTCTCCTTCAGACAGCCTCGTGTCTCTTTCTACACGAACAATTCTTATATCGTGGCTGGCTCTATGTTGTTCCGCGACATGAAGACGCTCTCCATTTTGGGCTCCGCCGCTGTGGGAAGGGAGTTGAGGTTGGCGAAGGGTCAGACGATGGAGCAGGCGATGATAGATTTGCAGCCGATTGTTGTGGATACGCATCCGTTGAAGAATCCTCAGCTGAATTACACCATCTATTTGTGTAATGTCTTGCTTCCGGGTATTCTGAGTGTCATCATCGTATTGTTGACTGTCTATGTTTTGGGTTCCGAGGTGAAGGAGCAAACTTCGCATGAAGTGCTGGAAGAGGCGCATGAGGATATGTTCTCGTTGCTGTTGGGCAAACTCTTGCCTTACACGTTGGTATTCATGCTGGTGGCCACATGTTATGATGTGATTCTTTATCGCATCATGGGATTCCCTTGTAACAGCGGATTTCTGAACATGCTGCTGCTCTCCTATTTGTTGGTATGGGCTTCCCAAGCGTTGGCGGTCTTCGCCTACTCGTTGATTCCGATCATGAGCATCGCGTTGAGCCTTTCCGCCTTTATCACGATGTTGTCTTTCTCCATCAGCGGATTCACGTTCCCTGTCGGGGAGATGCCTGATCTGCTTCAGACGTGGGCGAATGTCTTCCCGCTCCGCCATTATTTCATCTTGTATGCTAATAATGGTCTGAACGGATATTCGTGGTCTTACGCATGGCCGTCTTATGTCGCCATGTTGTGTTATTTGTTTTTGCCGATTGTCTTCTCGTTCAGATTGCGTAAAATCTATCGGGCGGGTGTATATCAGGCATGATATGGTGATTTATTGCAAAAGAGTTTAAGATGATTATAGTTCGATTATTAAAAAAGATAAAAGAGGGACTTGCCGATGTCTTTGTGGTGTGGCGGGAGGAATTCTCCTTGGTCATCCATGACATGGCTATTCTCATGCTCTTTCTCGCCGCTCCGTTGCTTTATCCTGTCGTGTATAGCTTGATATACAACCAGGAGGTGGCGCGCGAGGCGAAGATGGTTGTGGTGGACCAATGCAACTCCCCCGAGACGCGTGAGTTCCGTCGGATGTGCGACGCGACGCCTGACATTGAGGTAGTGGGTCTCTGCGCCAACATGGAGGAGGCGAAAGAGGCGCTCCGCAGACGTGAGGCTTTCGGCATCATGGTCTTCCCGAGGGATTTCTCTCAAGCTTTGGCTCGTAAGGAACATGCCTACGTGCAGCTCTATTCCGACATGAGCAGTTTGCTTTACTACAAGTGTTTTCTCTTGAATGTGACGGAGGTGTCCTTGAAGATGAATAAGGATATCCAGGTGCGCGACATGAGCGGCTCCACAGCCCGTGAGGAGGAGGTCTCCACGACGCCTATTGAGTATGAGGACGTGGCTGCGTTCAACCCTAAAAGCGGTTTCGCCAGCTTCCTTATCCCGGGCTTCCTGATGCTCTTGATCCAACAGACGCTGATTATCGGTATCTGCGCCTTGGCGGGTAGTGTGTGTGATAGACAACTCTATAACAAGTACGAACCTATTATGCGGCATAAGAGAGGTTCTTTCCGAATTATCTTCGGTAAGTCGTTATGCTACATGATGTTCTACGGTGTTATGTGCGCTTATCTCCTTTGGGTGATTCCTTGGGCGTTCTCGCTCCCTCGCATGGGTGATCCTTGGAATGTGGTGGCTTTCATGCTTCCTTATCTCGCGTCATGCATCTTCTTCGGCATGTCCATCAGTATATTCATCAAGGAGAAGGAGACGGCTTACGTTCTTTTGGTCTTCACTTCTTTGATTTTCTTGTTCATCTCCGGACTCTCATGGCCGGGTTGCGCGGTTCCTTGGTATTGGAAGGCTTTGAGCTATTTCTTCCCTTCCACCTTTGGCTTGCAGGGATTCGTGAAGATCAATTCGATGGGTGCGACGATTCCGGATCTCCGTTTCGAATGTACGGGATTGATCATCCAGATATGTGCCTATTTCTTGCTCGCCACGTTGGTCTACCGCTATAAGGTGAAGAAACATTGTGTGTGAGCAAAGGTTTCGGGAATAACGAAACAAAGGGAGGAAGTGGAGCGCAATCCATCTCCTCCCTTGCGTTTAAAAGATAACAGTTAGTATGCTGCCATCCTAAGGGGAATCCTTCCTTGTAATGTTTGTAATCTGCGGAATCTTCAAGGGTAGCCGTTAAGAATATTACAAAAAAAATACGAGACCTTGCAAAGAAGTGTCTGAAAAGCATGGACAAGCATAAGATTTGCCCCTACAAGGAAGAATAAAGCGTTCTTACTTCTTACCTCTTAATTCTTAATTAACAAAACGGGTCAGACACCTTTCGGTGTCCGACCCGCACATTTGTTTTCAATATTTAGAAGTTTATTTGCAGATGAATTTGGAGGATTTTCCACTCTCCGCATTTCTCAAGATATACATACCCTTAGAACCTGTGATGTTCTTAACGAGGTCGTTGAGGGAATCACCTTGTTCAACGATTACGTTGCCGATGAACAAACCGATGGCGTTGTAGATGGCGTATTCTCCAGCTTCAATATTGTTGCTGACCTCCTCGATGCCTGTAGGTTGGTAAGTAGGGGAAGCGAACTTGATGTAGTCGATGTTACCGTAAGCGCCGTCGATGACGATACGGATGATTTGCTCGCCCTCTTCCAATTGTTGGGTAAGGTCGCCCTTCACTACGGAGTAAGTGGTCCAATCGGCACCAGCAGGAATAGAGATGGTGGAGGTGAGCTTGCTCAACTGACCGTTCTTGTTCAATTCCAAGTGGAATTTAGAACCCTCGCTACCGGAAGCCACGTTAGCCTCGTAAGTGTAGGAACCTGTATGTTTAACTTTAACGCTATATTCAACCCATTCGTCAGCTGCGGTATAACCTAAAGCGTGTCCGCCGTTTGCCAATTTGACGATGTCGACGCCAGAACCATCCTGACGGTAGTCGTCGCCGCCCTCTTCTGTAGCGCCCTCGTTCTTATTATCGCTATCCTTGAAAGAGATGCCTTCGCAGCCGGAATCGAAGTCTTCCGCCTCGAGTGTGCCTGGCAATTCGATGGTATTGCCCTTGTAAGAGACGCGGGCGTCGCAAACCGTGATGGTAGCCGTGGTCTCGTTCTTGTTACCTTTCTTGTCCACAATGACCAATTTGAGTGTTACGCTTCCAGCCTCAGTAGGCGTGTATTCAGTCTTGTAGGAGTCTGAAGATTGGTTAGCGATGAGTTTGCTGCCCTCATAGAGTTCGAAGTGGTCCACACCCTCTGAAACGTTTGCGGAAATTTCTATATCCACTTTAGAACCCACCTCTACGCTTTCGCTGGAGAGCTTGATTGAACCGCTTACCGAAGGACCTCCTACTTTAGGGCTCTTGGCGTTTTTAGCCGCATCCGTTTTCATATAGTTCTCCAACCAAGTGAAGGCGCTACGTTTTTGACAGTTTTTAACGAGACCAGATCCGTTCACCCAAGTGTTTCCGTAGCTCCATCCCCAAAGTGTGACACCAGGAACGAAATCAGCCTCCCACATGATAGGAATTTGCTCGGAGTATCTTGTGTAGAATGTGTTATCGTCAGATTTAGCGATATCATACTCGGTGATGTAGATAGGCAATTGAACCTTGTCATGGATTTCGTAAAGAGCGCTTCTGAATTGGCTGCCGCCCATGTCGTTCAAGTCGTGTGATTGACAACCTGCCGCGTCGATAGGAGCGCCGCATGCTTTTAATCCGTTGACGAGGTTGATGAACTCTGTCTTTTGATATTGGAAAGTGTTGTAGTCATTGTAGATAAGGATGGCGTTAGGCCAACGGTCTCTTGCGAGGCGGAACGCCTCCGCGATCCATTGGTAAGAGTTGGTGCCCGAGTAACCATTTTTGTTGCAACCGTAGTTGGCGTGGTTCCTCTCGTTGGCGAGTTCACCCAATGCCTCGATGATGTTGGTATCCTTGTAAGGAGAGTGGTAGTTGCCTCCCGAATAGATCGCCTCGTTCACCACGTCGATGATTTGGAGGTCAGGGAAGTGTTGCTTCACGGCGTCCATCCATTCGATGATCGCCTTTTTCGTGTCGGCCACAGACAATCCCTTGATGAATCCGGGATATTGGCTACCCCAGATGAGCGCATGGAATTTGAAGATGAGACCCTTTTGTTTGCAGTAGTTAGCAGCGCGGTCGGCGTTGCTCCAGTTGAATTTGCCCCAGCCTTGATGAATGGAACCCCATTTACAACCGTTCTCGCAAGTTATCTGATCCCAGTAATCTGAGAATACGAGGTTACAATTGCTGAGGTCGCATTGCTCAGGGCTGCCGGTGGTGATGTTACCCAAAAACTTGTTAGGGTTTTTGTTGATTCCTGCGAAACAGCTTGATACCGCCAACGCCGCAGAAAAGAATAGTGTTGAAAGTCTAAGTGTTTTCATGTGTGTAATTTTTTTTATGGTTATCTAATATTAATTGCTAATCGTTAATTAGTTAATACAGTTTTACATCTACAGTCATACGATAAAATAAGCTCATTAAAAATATATGCTTCTAGTAAAGACCCGTTTGGCCTTAAAGTGTCTTTCAATGTCCTTTGTAACGATGGCAAATTTAGATGGTTCTCATCTATTGGGGTGTGAAAATAGTGTCAAACAATTAGATTTTTGTTCCAATATTCAATGCGTGTTTTTTGTGAATCCCAGTGTTTATCGGACTTCTATTGGAAATTGTAGCTGAATCCGAAGGAGAGTTGTTCTTGAATTTGAATCTTTGCGTTTTCGTTTTTCGGCGTGTTGTCGAAACGCATGATGAGGGAGAGTCGGGTGCTCAGATAGCGGTTGATGGTAAACTTGCCGACGGTCTCCCAATCGAACTCTATGTTCCTACAGTCGTAGGAGCTGAAGAGGTCGAAATCGGAGGTGATTTGTATCTCGCGGGAGAACTTCCAGTTCAGTTTCGCCTGAATCATGTATCCCGGGTATCCGGTATGGTATTGGGTGCTGTCCAGACCCACGGAGAGCGGGTCCACTTCGGTGCTGCGCAAGAGCGTGATTACTTTGTAGGCCACAGGGGAGACCCTCACTGTCGTGTTCCTACTGTGGCGGTAATCCAATCCTAGGCTGAAGAAACAACGGGTCGGGGAAAGGAAGGAGGTGACCACCTCGTTGGAGTTGGTCTTTTTATAACTCTTGAACACGGAGGTGTTGAAGTCTATAGCGGCGCTGTAGTACAGTTTAGGCGCCCACGAGGCTTGGTACCCGATGCGGGAGGAGGTCTTCAGCACGTCGTTGTTGACGCGGAAGGCGCGGATGGTGTCCTCCGTGGTGTTGTAGAAACCTATCTTCACGTCGAAAGCGTTCTCCCAGAGCCAACGGTTCTTTTTGAAGTTGATATCGTAGTCGAAAATGGTGAGAAAGGTGGCGTAGGGCGAGCCTCCCTTGTGCCAGTTGTCCGTCACATAATATTGGGAAAACTGGACGGCGAGATTCCCTTTCAGCGTCCATAGTTTGTTCTCTTTCTCCTTCTTGGGCTTTTGGAGCGTGAAAAGACCCGGAGCAGTCTCAGGCGAATCCACGCCTTCCACATGTATTCTTCTGCTTCTTGGTTGTACTCTGTCGAGGGAGTAGTCATAAGGTTTCAATCCGTAGAAATCAATCAGCTCGGGTTTGTTGCTGGCTATTTTGTAGAGCGCTCTGTGCTTCAGCCTGTCTTGGAAAACCATTCCTTCGTACTTCTTCTCGAATGAGGTCTTCGCTTTCGGCTTCGCCTCTTTGTGGTAACTTACATGATGGTAGGTTATTTGGAAGGGAAGCGCTTTCACCGCTTTCATCGAGTCGAATACGATGGCGGTTAAAACTTTGGATGTGTCGATGACAGATGAGTCGATGCGTATGTTGTCGGAGGAAAGGTCGATGTCGAAAAACGACGCCTCCTTTTCCGCCCTTGCGGAGGGGAGAAAAGCCAACGTGAAAAGGACCAAGATGGTGGTGAAGATTGAATTCTTCCGATACATCGCTACACTGATTTTTACGCGAATTTAATGATAATTTTCTGAGTAACGCATATCTCCCGCAAATTCCTCAGAGAATCGTCCTTCCGATAGCTGACTATCAATAATAATTAAAGTTTTAATAGAAAAAGAAGAACCGTTTTCTTGTTATGTCGGTGAACCGTTTTTAGCGAAAAGATGTAAGAATAAGGAAAAGAGTTGGCTAAAATTCTAAAAAATTCTATATTTGCTTTTTTATTAATGTGTTAATTTCCGTTGAAAATGTTCGCATTTTCGACCGTGGTGAAAATAGCGGTAGACGGTATATAGTATAACCCTTTCAAAATTAAGCGTGTATGAGAAATTTAAGATTACTAATTCTAACAATGATTTGTTTCTTGGGCGGATGCTTCTCTTCGCTTGCGCAGGATTTGGCGTTCGATAAGGAACAATATCAAAAGGCGTTGTGGATGACCGCGCGCTTTTATGGCGCCCAACGTATGGGTGACGGCGTCAATTGGTTGGTGGCAGACCATAAGCCGTCGGGGAATCTCTCCAATGGTATGACTTTTAAAGAAAAGGCTTTCGTTCAAGGTAAGTCTTTTTTGAAAGACGCGGATGGCGATTATGACTTGACGGGCGGTTGGTTCGATTGCGGTGATTTCGTGCTTTTCGGCCAGACGTTCTACTATTCGGCTTATATGCTTATATTGGGTTATTCCGAATTCCCAGAGGGCTATGAGGATTACTATTCTTTCGATTATAATGGTTACGTCTCTTCCGGTGATTATACTTGGGAGGGTAAAAAGGGTGTTCCGAATGGTATTCCTGATATTCTCGACGAGGTAAAGTATGCGACCGACTTCATCATGAAGGCGGTTCGTGACAATAAGACATTCTATTATCAGAAAGGTGATGGAGACCTCGATCATAAGGTTTGGTGTACCTCTCCTGTGAAATCTGCTCTTCCTAAGAATCAAGGAGGTGATGCGGATGGATCAAGACCTGTTCTCTCCGCTTCCGGGAATGCGACTACGATGGCGTCTCTCGCTGGTGCCACATTGGCTGCTATGGCGCGACTCTACAAACCTTTCGATCCGGAATATGCAGACAAGTGTCTTAAAAAGGCAATCGTAGCCTTCGAGTATGTGAATAACACATCTAAGGGACATACCGCATCCGCTCCTTTCTATGGGGGGTCTGTGAATTATGTTCCCGGTATGGTGCTTTTGAATGCGGAACTGTATCGTACTACTGGTGATGAAAAGTATATCAAGGAAGCTGAAAAGTATTGTACTTGGATGGATAAAAAGGCTGATTACAATTACAACTATACGTTGTGTTACGAACATGTCGAGGACCTTGCCGCTTATCTGATGGCGACTTTAGGCGACGCCTCTTCTTATGGTAATAAGGCAAAGGAGGTGTTTTCTTTTTATGCGGATGAAATGTACAAGCCTACTTCCGGTTACATCTTGAACAAACAATCGGTTGACGGCTGGGGCGCTATGCGATATCTCGCCAACCAAGCATTCACGTTGGGCCTTTTCGCGAAAATGAGTGGCCAAAAAGAGGTGAATCCTTACGCACTGAAAACAATCGAATTTGTTTTGGGCGAGAATCCTTCCAACCAATCTTTCGTGGTCGGTTTCGGTAAGAAGTTCCCTCACGTTCCTCATCATCGTAATTTCTATCGTTATGATGGAAATAATATGGCGCAGGCTCCTATCCCTAACGATGACTATAAATTCATTCAGCTAGGTTTCTTGGCGGGCGGAAATGGCAGCTCCATCAAAACGGGCGTTTATACTGAATCTTTGGAAAATTATCAGGAATCAGAGGGTGGAATCGATTACAACGCAGGCCTTGTGGGTGCTTTGGGTTACATCAATTCTGTCATCAACCCTGTCAACACTAGCAAGTTCGGACATCCTACTCCTGAGTTTGAGAAATCTTATTCTATATGTGGTATGAGATCTATCACATTGAATTCGAATGTGGCTGCCGACGGAAATAAGAAATTCACTTGGTACAAGGATGGCAAGCAGGTGGAGTCTTCCACTTCCGCTTCTTCCTTGAATGTGATCGAGGAAGGTGAGTATACTTGCGAAATTGATTCTGCCGGCGAATGGACTACCAGCGCAACCACTAAGGTTATGGCTGTTCTGCCGTCACTCGATGTGGAAACGAATTATGAACTTTGCAATCCGGCCAGCATCGTGTTGAACTTTGATATGTCTCCAATCCCTTGCTCTTATGAGTGGAGCTTGGATGGGAAGGTGATTTCTACTACCTCTTCTTACGAGATGACAAAACCGGGTACCTATAAGTTGACCATCTCCGCCGCTAATTGTCCTAACACAGGCGCTGAGTTCAATGTGACCTCTTTGCTTCCTTCTGTGGAGGATGCGGCTTCCGACGACAAGGGTAATGTGACGTTGAAGGTTGAAGATGATGGCGAATATGAATGGTACGATGTGGCTGAGGGCGGAACTCCTTTGCATACGGGCTCTACATTTACGACTACAATTAATAAGAACACTACATTCTATGTGCAGGATGCCGGTGCGATGGATATCGTGGTGGGACCTGCCAAGAAGAGTATGTCCGGTGGTAATAAGTGGTCGAATTTGCCTGTCAAATTCAGTACGAATAAGGCTTGCAGCATCTCGGGATTCACTATGTTGATATCTTCCCACTCTGATGGCGAAACGACCGTTGAGGTGGAGTTGTCTGGCGCTAAAAAGGCTACGTTCAAGTCCAATCCTATCAATGTCAAGGGAGACGACCAATTCGTGGATGTGACTTTCTCCGAACCGATAGAAATTCCGAGTGCTGGTGAATATGTGTTGACCATCAAAAACTCATCTTTCGTAGTTCATTACTTGCAGTCTATGACCGACTTCTCTTCTTTCGCTCACCAAGGTGATCCTATCACATTCTTGGGCATCGCGGAAAATAATCAAGCAGGTTTCATGGCGCTCGCCGATTGGAAGGTGACCACAGGTTCCGGTTGTGCCCGTGCCATTGTCAAGGCTAACTTCGGCAATTCGTCGGCTACTGAGTTGGTGAAGGATAACATCGTCGCTGGACTCTATCCTAATCCGGTGGAGGATCTCTTGGTAATCGACCTCGCTGATAATGATGACGCTATCGTGGAGGTTATTAATGTGTTGGGCAGAGTTGTGGAGAAAGAACAAATATCTGGTTCGAAGTCCACCCTCGATTTGAGCGCGTTGTCTACAGGTCTTTACGTGGTACGTGTCTCTAATGGTGAGTCCGTATACACGGAACGTATCATCAAGAAATAATAGTGGTTAGTTTATTGAACTAATTAAAAATAGTAATAAAGCGGGGTCGGCCTATTATCCGATCCCGCTTTTTGTTTTTAATGAATGAATGATTTGGTATCTTCGCGCAAATCTTTTATGGATATGGAAGAGGTAAAACAGAATTCCTTGAAGGCGTGGTGCTTGGCGGCACGTCCGAAGACTTTGGCCGCGGCTGTGGCTCCGGTGTTAGTGGGGTGCGCCCTCGCCGCTTTTTACGATAGCTTTAGTTTGGTTCCCTCGCTCGCTTGTCTGCTCTTCGCCATTGCGATGCAGATTGCGGCTAACTTGATCAATGACCTTTATGATTTTCTGAAAGGTAGCGATGGGGAGGGTAGACTGGGACCGCTCCGCGCGACGGCTCAGGGATGGATCACGCCTGACTGTATGAAGAAGGGAATACTTGCGGTGGTGGCTTTCGGTTGTCTCTGCGGATCTCTCCTTATGTTCTATGTGGGATGGCAGTTGCTTTTTGTAGGCATCTTTTGCGTCCTCTTCGCCTACTTCTACACTTCCGGACCTTTCCCTTTGGCTTATAATGGACTCGGTGATGTGGCGGTAGTGCTTTTCTTCGGATTGGTCGCCGTGGGGTTCACGGCTTACGTGCAGATTCTCGCATGGCCTGCTTCTCTGACGGTGGCGGGCATCGCCACGGGTTTAGCTGTCAACGTCTTGCTCGTATTGAATAACTACCGTGATGTGGAGAATGACGCCAAGTCCGGCAAACGTACGCTTGTCGTCTTGCTTGGAAAGAGGTTCGGCCTCTATCTCTATCTCGGTTCCGGTTTGGCTGCCGCCATTCTTTCTGTTGTGACTTATTGCATGCTTGGCGTTTCGCCTTGCTGGTGTTTGCTTGCTTTGCCTTATGTCGTCTTGCATAGTTTGACATGGAAAAAAATCCGCGGAATCCAGCAACCTATTCAACTGAATGCTTTGATCGGGGAGACCTCGAGGAATATGTTGCTCTTTGCTGTGATGGTCTCTGCGGTGTTGTTGGTGGGGTGTTGACAATTTATTTCTATGTTATCTTGATCGGTTGTCCTTAGATGTTCTTCAATTACAATCGTTTGTGCGATTTTTATTCTTCCGAAAATAGTTTTATGTTGGATAACATGTTTCTAATGAATTTTTTATAACTTCGCGCCTTGAAATTTTAGGAGGATTTCCTTCGGGACCTCTGGATTATAAATCGGGGTGTATATGGATCCCCATTAAGTCATACTTATATGCAAAAGATTAGAAATGTGGCGATTATCGCCCACGTAGACCACGGTAAGACAACGTTGGTGGACAAAATGTTATTGGCGGGAAACCTGTTCTCCGACCGTGAGAAGCCGACTGAACTGATTTTGGACAACAATGATTTGGAACGTGAGCGAGGTATAACTATCGTTTCTAAGAATGTTTCCATCCGTTATAAGGATTATAAAATCAATATCATAGATACTCCGGGACACTCCGACTTC
>CALCUH010000141.1 GCA_937907165.1 uncultured Bacteroidales bacterium
AAAGGAGATTGGCTTGGGTTCCACTTCCATTTGTTCCGCTTTGCTGCATGATGTGGTGGAGGATACGGAATATACGGTAGAGGATATCGAAAATCTTTTCGGCGCTAAAATCGCCTCCATTGTGGCGGGATTGACCAAAATTTCCGGTGGTGTCTTCGGTGAAAAGGCCTCCGCACAAGCGGAGAACTTCAGAAAATTGTTGCTGACCATGTCGGATGATATTCGCGTGGTGTTGATTAAGATGGCCGACCGTCTTCACAATATGAGGACGTTGGGTTCCATGCCTTCTGCAAAGCAATATAAGATTGCGGGAGAGACGCAATATATCTACGCTCCCTTGGCGAATCGTTTGGGGCTCTACGCCTTAAAAACTGAGCTGGAGGACTTGAGCTTCAAGTATGAGCATCCGGATAAGTATGAGCAACTTACCCAACAGATGGAGAGCACGAAGAAGGAGCGTGAGAAACTTTATGAGCTTTTCTCCAAACCGTTGCATGATAAGTTGGAGAGCCTCGGCTATAAGTTCGAGATTCATTCACGCGTGAAGTCTATCTATTCTATTTGGCGGAAGATGCAGACGAAAAACATCCCTTTCGAGGAGGTGTTCGATATTCTTGCCATGCGTATCGTCTTCGATGTCGATGACGAGGCGGATGAGAAGAAGACTTGCTGGGCTATTTATTCCGCCATTACGGATGTCTATAAGCCACATCCTGAGCGTATCCGTGACTGGATTAGTACGCCTAAGGCGAATGGCTATGAGGCTTTGCACGTGACTGTGATGGGCCCTACCGGACAATGGGTGGAGGTGCAGATTCGAAGCCGCCGTATGGATGATATCGCGGAGAAGGGTTTCGCGGCTCATTGGAAATATAAGACGGGAGAGAAGGATGATTCCGAATTGGAGAAGTGGTTGCAGACCATCAAGGAGTTGCTTGAAAATCCGGAGCCTAACGCGATTGACTTCCTCGACACGTTCAAATTGAACCTTTTCGCTTCGGAGATTTTCGTCTTCACGCCTCAGGGTGATATCAAAACGCTTCCGCAGGGCGCTACGGCGCTCGACTTCGCCTTCTCTTTGCACACGGATATCGGTATGCACTGCATCGGCGCTAAGGTGAACCATAAACTGGTTCCGTTGAGTTATGTGCTGAATAGTGGTGATCAGGTGGAGATTCTTACCTCCAACAAGCAAAAGCCTACGGCGGAGTGGATCAATTATGTCTCTACTGCTCGTGCGAAGTCTAAAATTAGGACTCTTTTCAAGAAAGAGTATAAATCTTTCATGAATAAGGGTGAACATGACCTGAAAACTTTCTTTGAGAAAAATAATTTGGCGTCATCTCCCGATAATCTGGCGAAGATTATGGAACATTTCCATGAGACGAAAAAGGAGACGCTTTTGTATAAGATAGGAAAAGGCGCGTGTCCTCTGGACGATTTGTTGAACACGGTCTTTAAGTCTAAGACGCAGAGCCGTTTGATGAAGTATTGGAAACTGACGTTCGGCGGTGGAAAAAGCGAGCCTGATGGCTTGAACCGCCCTATTTTCACTAACAAGAAGTTGTCTGGTAAGAATACGTTGACCTTGACGGAGGATAATTCTGGTGTCACGTACCGTATCGCTGACTGCTGCTCGCCGATTCCTGGTGATGATATCCTCGGATTCATGGAAGAGGATGGTATGCTCGTGGTCCATAAGCGCCAATGCCCTGTGGCGATGCGTTTGAAGTCTAACTACGGGGAACGTATTATTTCGGCTGTTTGGGAGACGCATAAGATGCTCTCTTTCCCTGCCACGATTGCCTTGAAGGGTATCGACCGTTTGGGCATTTTGAGCGACATCGTGAAGGTGATTACCGAGGAGCATGAGGTCAATGTGACGAAGGTGCATGTGGAGACGAACGACGGTATGTTCGAAGGCTTCATCACGGTCTATGTCCATGACGTGGAGGACGTGAATAATCTTTGCGTTACGTTGGTGAAGATTCAGGGAATCAGTTCCGTAAATCGTGTGGAGAATACGGACAATTAATCGTAAAAAAACAGATAGTTCGTTTGCGTTCTCTTATGGCGCATGCTGATAAGCAAAAGGGGCTCCCGATAAAGGAGCCCCTTCCTTTTCTCACCCTATGAAAAAATTCAAAGGTGTTATTTGTTGTTTTTATTTTCCTGTGATGAGGATTTCCGTCCTACGGTTAAGTGCACGACCTGCGTCTGTTGTGTTGTCTGCGATTGGCTGCTCAGCACCGAACCCTTTGTATTCCAGTCGGGTAGGAGGGACCCCCTTCTTCACGAGGTAGTCGTAGGCCGCCTTGGCGCGGTCGTTGGAGAGCGTCATGTTGTACTCTCTGCTGCCTTTGTAGTCGGTGTGTCCGCACAACATGATCTTCACGGTAGGATTCTCCCTCATGAATTGAGCCACACGGTTCAGCTCGAAGTGAGACTCTCTTTTTAAGGTGGATTTATCGAAATCGAAGAAGATGTTTTTGAGAGTGATTTTCTTTCCGACTTCAATCTTGTCCAATTCCACGTTGTTGTTTTTTGTTAGGTCTACTCTTTTCTTGGAGTTTTTCGCCTCTTTTATGCCTCCGTGGCTCTCCTGGTCGGAGTTGTCCGAGAAGAAGAGGTAGCCTTTTTTGCTGACGTTCACACCATACTCCTCGTCGCTTGGTACGCAGGCGATGAATTCTCCGTTCGATTTGTCGGAAACTGACTTGGAGATGGTCTTGTTGCTTTTCAGACCATAGACGTCGATGGTTGCTTGAATCGGTTCTTTCTTGTCAGAATCGAGAATTTTCCCCGTGGCGAATTTCATCTTCTTGGCAGGTGCGGCGTTCCCTTCCGCTAACGTGAGCTCATAGATTTCCCGGCCTTTCCAATTCTTCTCTTGCCCGTCGGAGGAGAAGTAGGCTTTGTCTCCGTAGGCGTTTACGACGAACCCGATTTCGTCTTTGCAGGTGTTGATTGGATAGCCCACGTTTTTAGGGGTGGTCCATCCCCCCTTGCCATCCTTATAGGAAACGTATATGTCGTAGTTTCCTAATCCTTTCAGCCCTTTGGAGGAGAAGTAAAGTGTCTGGTTGTCCGCATGGATGAAAGGGGAGTATTCGTCTTCTTTGGTGTTGATGGTCGGACCAAGATTGACCGGATCTGAGAATTTCAGTTTGCCGTCCTGTTGTACGGTCACCTTGCATTTCCAAATGTCGCATTTCCCTATTCCCCCGGGTCTGTTGCTGGCGAAGTAAAGTTCGTCGCCCGTCGGACTGAAAGAGGGGGAAGTGTCCCAAAAGCGGGTGTTGACAGGTGAACCGCAGTTGATAGCTGGAGACCAGTGGTCGCCTTCTCGGATGGAGTAATAGATGTCGCATCCTCCTTGCCCTGTTTGTCTATCGCATGCCACGAAGAACATATAGCGGCCATCGAGTGATATGCTTTGGGCGCCTTCGTTGCTGATTGTGTTGATGGAGCTTCCCACGTTCACAGCTGTTTTCCATTGTCCGTTCTCTTTTTTACTCAGAAAGATGTCTTCGTGAATGCCTTTTGCGAAGTCCGATTGTCCTTGTCGTTTGTTGAGCTTCCTTGTGAGGGAGAAGTAGTTTTCGTCAGCGGTCAGACTGGGCCAATATTCGTCGAAATCCGAGTTGATGGCGGTGCCCATGTTTCTGAAGTTGAAGGGAACCGGTTCCTTTTTCAACTCCAAGGCGTCCTTGCATTCTTGGATGGCTGCTTGTGCCCTTTTGTAGTAGGTCAATTCTGACGGGGGAATGATTTCGTAGTTTTTCATTGCGTTGTCGTAGTCGCATTGCTCGTGGTAGGCTGCGGCGAGGCGCATGACCGAGTTGTAGTAGCGCGGCATTTTGGGGTTGGCCACTTTGACCAGTGTGGCGATCTGTTTTTCGTCGTCGCACATGCGTCCGTAGAGTTCCGCCAAGGTCCAAGAGGCGTCCACGAACTCCTTGTTCGAGCTCACTAATCCTTTCAGGAGGGGAAGAGACTCTTTGTATTTCCCTTCGTTCATGAGGATGACGGCCGTCTCGTAGGTCTTGATGTCCTTCTTGCTTTGTCCGGTACTGCTTGCGTAGACGCAGATGATTGACGACACGAGCATATATCCGATGATGGCTAATTCCTTTTTCATAAATTCTTGCGTTACAATCCGTACAAATGTAGGGAAAATATTGTGAGTTGGCAAGAGGTTCCTGTTCGGTATGTGTTTTGCCTTTATTGATAATTGTTAATTGTTTACTGCCTTTTTTGGGTTTGTGGATTTGCATAAATATTCGCTGTTGTTTCTCGGTTTGTTGATGTTTGCTAATTTATTATACTTTAATAGTCATTGGGGATTTCTTCGTGAGGAGCGTTGCCCGACATCTCTTGCCCTTTGTATATGGGCGTTTGTGCGAATTGTCAATATGTGATTCGGATAAGTGTTAAAAAAAATTAAAATATGCAATTGGTGAATCGAATCTTTTTTTTTACGGAAAAATAACTATATTTTTACAAGTCAGTGTAGTGACGAATGAGCAAGATTTCTTCGGGAAGGTCCGAAGAGAAACAAAGTATTAGAGGAACAAAGTATGACTGGGACGGCAACGTGTCGGTATATGATGTATAATTTAGAATAGGATAAGTACATGGAACTAAACAATAAGGGCAGTAATGCTCTGTATGTTAATATATTGGGTATGGTTAAATGTTTCACGACGGAATTATTTCGCCGAATGGCTTCATATATGAAAAACTTATTTTCCTTTTTCTCGAACAAGCAAAGGAACATTGCTTCGTTTCGATTAAGTTCAAGCGAAAATCAATTCGATACAACAACAAAATCGGAACGTTCGTTTAAGAATGTTTTCGTCGCCTCCCTATGTTTGTTGGTGGCTCTGCTCTCCTTCCCTATCGTGGAGACGAGTGCCAGCGAGTATGTCTGGATTAGCGCGAAATGTATAAGCGCATCAGGAAACGTCTATTATCCTGGATCCAATTCTTCCATCTTTGATACTAATCATAATTATAAATACAACACTGACAATAACGCTGATTATAATTTTGGAAGTTACACAGCATACCATTTCAAGGGGACTCCAGATAACACTGTCTACGATGGTAATAATATGCATGCGACTTATACTCATAATGGTATTACCTACAATTTTGTACGATGGGACAAATATGTAAACGGAGTCCTGTCTCAGGAAAATTGCGGAATCCCAGAAAACCATAATCAGATTTATTTGCAAAATCATGGTTGTAAATCAAAACCATATACGTTGACATGTAATGAAGGTGTCCATTATATGGCAATCTATCAAGAACAACAGAATCCTCAATACGTTTGGTTATCCATGAGGATTGGTGACCATAATAGCAGCAACAAACAGACCATAGCCTATAATAGTTCCATCTATAATTTCGGTAGTGGCGTTTCCTATTCATCGGGTCACGATATCAGTGGAACCAATCCTGGATATCGTTTTGTGTCCACAAACGGGTGTAATATCTCCGCACCTTCTCCGATCACTTATAATGGTCATACCTACACGTTCTCCGGGTGGGAAGAGTATGATTATGACAATTATCGTAGTAACGGATCTTCTACCCCCAACTGCGTGAATGCATCTGACCCGGGTCAGAATATGGGGTACCATTATGTGGCGGTCTATCAAGAGCAACAGCAGAACTATCAGCATCAGTATTATTGGATCAGTGCCCGTTTCGCGGATTCCAATGGTAATCTGACGAGTGAAAACATCTCTAGGTCTAGTAAAGGGGAGTTCTATGGCGATAATATAGATACTCATTTTACTTATGTTGAAACGAATAATAGTCAAGGTATTACCCATACTTATGCTGAATACGATGGGCAAAATAAATATTACGTCTATGAGTGTGACGACGTGAACCAAACATTCTCCGTTAGGAACAATATAGTCACAAGTGGCGGAAAAACCTATGAATTAATTCGCTACGACCAATACCAAAATAGCTCTTATACCCAAAATGTCACGCCGCAACCTACTAAGTCGGTCAATGCCATCACTGATTTTACTTTGGGTAGCCATCCCATCACCATTCTTGTCTATCAGGAGGTTACTCAAAGTTCTCAAAAACATGTTTGGTTAGGCATGTTCATCAAAGAACGCGGTAGCAACACAATCACGGCAGAAGTACCATATAGTAGTTCGACTTACAACTTCGGTAGTGGAGTCCAATATCAGAGTGGTTTACAACAACTAACACAATATCTTACTGACCTTCATGGCGACATAACAGCTTACCATTTCACAACCTCAAATTGTAATAATATAACAGCCCCTTCTACCATCACATACAATGGCAAAACATATAATTTCGTAAAATGGAAGAAAATTGATTATCAAAATGATAGAGGTGAGGTCGCTCCAGAATGTTCAACCAACCAATACCCTGGAGGTGTATACTATCAAGCTCTTTACGAAGAACCTGCACCCAACTACCAATACTATTGGTTAAGTGTGCGTATTATAGATGAAAATGGGAATTATACTGGTACAAATCACAGCATATCTTCTAGTGATTTATACGATAATATAGGAAGTGATTTTAATTATACCTCATCTTGTGAGAATGGTACTTATTCATCAACTTATGCTAATGGATATCATACCTATACTTATAGAAGTCATAGTATAACTGCTACTCCCACAGTGCAAAACAATTTTGTTACTGCTTCCAATAAAAGGTATGAATTTGTGCGTTTCGATCAATACAAAAATGGTGCATATCACCAGAATGTGACTCCAGAACCATATTATGCGGTAAATACTATAACAGATTGTGCCTACAACAATAATACGTCCGCACCTGTCACAATTCTTGTCTATCGTGAGGTTCCTAATTACCAATATCAATATTATTGGGTGAACGTCCGCTTTATGGACGAAAACAGAAATTTGTCAGATGAAAATGTTAATTGGTCAAGTGCATATAGTGGCTTTTATGATAATTCCATAGGTGATTTTGACTATGGATATGGTTGCCAAAACCAAACCTATTCAAGCAGATACGATTCCAACCAGTTTGCCTATTATGTTTATAGGAGTTCGGACCTTTCCGCCACATTGAACGAATATCATCCGGACATAACTCACAACGGCAAAACCTACCAATTTGTCCGTTATGATTCTTATCAGGACGGAGAATATCATCATGACATAACGCCACAGCCCTATATGTCTGTAGACGCACTCACCGATTGTTCGTATGATGATCATCCCATCACCATCTTTGTCTATCAGGAAAAAAGCCGTGAACACATCTGGCTAAGTTGCGCCTTGGAAAATTGCGAAGGCAGAACGACTTATTATCCTGTTGACGACATGTGGGATCTTCTTAAAGGTAATTTTGAATTTATGTATCCCGACTACGTGACGGATTCCGATTATTGCGGAATGAAAATTTGGCAATCCAACTATGAGTATTATACAGCCATGCCTTTTTCACAAGATTATGGAACAGCTTATAGCGATGCGAATATTACCAAAAGAATTACCGTAACCTATCCCACTTACCCGTTAGGAACCTACAACTTCATACGTTGGGATAAGTATGTGAATGGTGTGAAAACGGAAGAAAATGTAACTCCTCAAAGTTCCAATTCAAGCACGTTCGATTGTACCAATCTTGGTGATTTCTTAAGGTCAAATCGTGTTTACACATGCGATTGTGCCGGCAGCGTCTCCTATGTGGCCGTCTACAAAAAAGAGGAGACTACCCATGTTTGGTTAGGTGTAGGCATCGAAGAGGGGGGCGGCATTTCCTCCTATATTCCATACGATAGCGACATATACGATTTCGGTAGCGCCGTCACCTATACGACAGGCGACAACATCACCCGATCGGGGTCCACGGTGGCATACCGCTACTCCGCCGATTGCGACAACTGCAACGTATCGGCACCTTCCACCATCTCATACGGAGGAAAAGATTACACCTTTTTAAGATGGGAGAAGTTTTCCGGCTCAACCGATATGGGCGAAGCGAATCCTCAATGCGTATCAAAGGAATACGCTTCTCTAAATAACGATACATACTATATCGCAGTATATGAGGAGGTGGAAGAGACAGGAACGGGTGAACGTTGTATTTGGTTGAACGTTAGGTGTGAAAATAGTGACGGAACATATTATTATCCTGTTCGTGGTGATAGTGATAATGATCAGACACATCCTTATTATTTTGGTAATTATTCATATTATTCCAGCAAAACTGAAGGCGAAAAGAAAATAGTATATACCGATAATTTTGGTACTAATTATACTGTCTATACATTTCATGATAATCAATCAAGAGATTTTAATGGTGTCGTAAATATCACCTATACGCATAATGGCAAAAAATATGTGTTTGACCATTGGGAAAAATTCCAAAATGGTGTCTTGCTTCAAAATAATGTGACCCCCAAACCCACCTATTATAGTAATTTTTCATGTGGTACTAACCATTATTATATAGCATGTAATAATGGAGTTTCCTATCATGCCGTTTATAAAGAGGTTTCAAATTTCCAATACGTCTGGGTAGCCATTCGTCTCGGCGACACCTATATCAACCGCTCGGATAAAGAAAGCGCATTCTCTTTTGATGGCTTTTCAAAGACAGGCACCATCGACCATCAATCAGACGAGAACTGTTCTCAGTTTGAATCATGTTTTTACCGATATGTTTCTACCAGCGATAATTGCTCCCTGACTCCCAAAGATGTCATCTCATACAATGGAACAGAGTATTATTTTAACCATTGGGAGCATGAAACGGAGACATGGTTAGAAAAGGAACCCGTGTCGGGTCCCACTTGTAAAACATCTCCTCAAATTTGGGATGAAAATCCGAAAGGTGGATTTATAGCTGTTTACGATGTGTCGTATGGTTGCTCAACCACAATTTCCGTTTCTGAAAACAATGTGGAGTTAGACGATAATATCGCCTATGTAGGCCATACCTATACGTTCTCTAAAAAGACATTGCTACGTACCACCGGAACAGTCACCTACCAATGGCAACGAAAATTATCAGGTGATGCGGACTGGACCGACATCAGCGGAGCGACAGGAGACTCCTATAGTTATACGCCAACGTCTGACGCATTGGATCAGGCTGTCAGCGTTCGCTTGGTCGTGAGGGATGAGAATGGTCAGTGTGAGTCGGCTCCTATTCAACTCTTTGTCACTCCGCCAACTTGTGCCGTCATTCTAGCTGCTAATCAGGATGAAATCCGTTGGGGCGACGATGCGAGTATTTATATCTCTGATGTCGATCTCCCTACGACACTCTATACTATTCAGTGGCAGAGTAGTCAGGATGGTTTGATGTGGACGGATATCCCGGGCGAGATTGATGACCGGGTGGAGATCCCTGTTACAGAAAACACACCGCTCTATTACCGTGTGTTAATTACATCGGGTGCGGATTTCGTGTGTACATCCAACATCCTCCAATTACGTCTCAAACCATGTTCCGTCACTGCCTCTTTCGAGGGAACGGGAGCCATTCAAGAAGTTTGTAGCGGTATTTATGAAGTGACTGCGGGAAGTCGTCTGACCTACAAATTGTCGTTGGTCAACACTCGTCTCTCCGAATTGACGATCGAATTGGACGAATCCCCTCTCGACGGAACCAATACGAGAACGTTACACTTGTCTGATACGACAAGATCCGACAAGTATGGAAATCTTTATTTCGATTTTCCGAATATCGAGACGGCGAAGATTTTTAATCTAAGTTATAGCACCCCTCATTGTGGTTCGGCTTCCGACATAAAATCAACCATGCATGTGGTCCACGGAGAATTGTCGGATGTCAATTCCGACAGCTACTCTCCTTATGACCCAACAGGAAAACGAGAGGTAATCTATTATGATGATTTCGGTTATTTTGATGGAGGTACTTATCACTATACTGACGACGCAGGAACGCCTCAAACTTCTACCAATACAACAAAAATAACCTGTAACAGCCTAAATACGGACAAAACCTATTACGTTGTAGACGATCCAAGAAAAGTTACGGTGAGTGGCGTCGGTTTTGGAACTGTAAACCACACCTATCAAAACAACGGAAACGTAAATGATGGCCAATATGCCATTATGACACAAACTAAGTTCTCCATGTGCGGAGAACACGGTATCAACCAAACTGCTGGAAATGACCAAACGCATTCCCTTTTCGACCATACACAAGGAGATGGTAACGGTGCCATGCTTTTCGTAAACATGAGAGAGAACTCTTTGAATGATGTGGTTTATCGACGTAGTTTTGAAGTGGATTGCGATGGCGCATGGGTAGAGTTATCGTTCTTTGTCGCCAATGCGAACTACTTATCTAAAGCAACACATGGTAGTCATCCAACCGTGACTCCCGTAAATGTGCGTATGGATATTAAGGATGTCCAGCATAATACGATTGTCGCGCAAGCCTTTACGGGGGATATCCCAAGTCGTCAGACCTGCAATGAGTGGCATCAATTGACAGCTCGTTTCAAAGCCCAAAAGGGCATCACCTATTATATGGAGTTGACCAGTAACCGAAATGGTGGTAACGGAAACGATGCCGTGTTCGATGATATCTCCATTCGTGTCACCTATCCGGATGTGGATGTGACCAACAATCCTGAAGTGGAGAATCTCACACGCCACTTGGACATCTGCGCAAGGAATAGCGAGGATGTTAAGATGTATGCGATGTTTAAGCAAAACATTCATGATTTCTTCGAAAACCCGACCTATCTCTTCCAATATAGAAAGAGAGGAACGGGGCAATCTTGGCAGAATCTGGGAACCTATACGACGGACTCGGTTTATGCGTTCACCCAAGACCAGTTGAATGACTTTTATGCGGCGGGTGAAGGAGATTTCGAGGTGCAGGTGATTGTGGCAGACAATTCATCCAAGATAGATCAAGTCCTTGCTTCGTATAATAGTTCTACCGGTAAATATGCCAATCCGACTTGTAATTTGATGTATGCGGTTTCTCCGATCTTTACGATCTCATACTATCCGAATGTGCAACCGGGAACCGATGTGCAGGATGTGGCTTGCCCGGGGGACACCATTACGCTCACGAAAACGGATTTGGCGTTGCAATACGATACGAAGGAGTGGTTCGACCAAAATCTCAATAAAGTGGGGGAGGGCGATTCTTACCAGTTCATCATGGGTACTGTTTCCCAAACTTATATCTTGCTTACCACGATCGATGGTAGTGGTTGTCCGGATACGATGTATTTCAAGACCAACATCAACAGAAAACTGGAATTCGATTGTGAGGATACGATAGATGTCGTGATGGCGGATGATGGCTGTTATTACAATTATACCATCAATGCGCCTTCTTTGATTACGTGTACGGTTGATGAGTTGGACCGTTCTTATAAAATAAATGACCAACCATGGGTGACCATAGATGAGACCACGGCTTCGCATTATAATGTTTCCCATTTGGATTCTGTCATCTATCAAGTGGCGGAACATGCGAACCCAAGCAATTTCGTACAGTGCCGTCAGGTCTTTTCTGTAAAGGACGAAAAGGAACCTGATTGTCCGGATGATATTACCATGCAATTCAATAACTATTGCGAAATGACGGAAACGGATGTCCAAACCGTTATTGAAGATTATGTGCATGGTTGGTCCTCTCGTTTGGATAATTGTACCCAGAATGAGAACCTTAGGGTGACATTGATAACAGAAGACCCCATCTCCGTTCCGATAGAGAAAACCTTCACTTATACGCTTACCGATTCTTCCTCTAATGTAAGTGCTACTTGTCATCAAACCATCAGGCTGGATTACAACTCCAACGATCCGGGTTGTCCGACGTTGAATACGTTATCCCTTGATCTTTGCAATCCTTCCAAAACTGATCTTTTGGCTGAATTGCAGACCCATGCGCCTTCTATTGTGGTCTGTGATTCTACCATTGTCGGACAAATCGGCAATTCAGATGCGTTGTCGGATAACTATACTTCCTTAAAATCGACGGATCCGTCTAATTCCTATTCTGTAACATGGAAATTCTTGGATCACAATTCTGTGGAAGTCATTCCGGACGGATGTCCGCAGGAATTCAAAATCGTGGATGACATGAAACCGACATGCGGTGCTTCTTCCATTACGTTAAGCGTCGCTTGTGACATTACAAAAAGTAGCTTGATAAATCAATTGTTAAACCAACCAATATCATGGCAAGACAATTGTACCGCAAGGGAAAATATTACGGTTGAAATACCGGGGACAACAGCTTCAGGAAGTATAAATGATAAATACGAAAGACCGTGGAATTGGAATGATACGCCAATAACTGGTGTTGAAATACATCTGACAGATCAAGCAGGCAACACGAATGTTTGTTACCAAAATGTTACGATTCATTGGGTAACTGATATTTCTTTACCTTGCCCTAATTGGTCAAACGCCACATTCTATGTTGGAGAAGACCAGTGCGCGTTGACCAAAGCGCAGGTTGTCGATTTGTTGAATGGACAAGGAACTAAAGCTAAATTGATTGCATGTTATAGTGATTACAATCCTATTCTGTATGAAAACTCATTAGGTGATTCATCGTATCCTGTTGGCGATAATTATACGGCAACTTGGCTTTACTATAATGTCGTTTTGCTAAATTCTTGTCCGCAAAAGTTCATTGTCAAAGATACCATTTCGCCTAAGTGTACCGCAGTTTCGCCAACTCCTATAACCATTGAGAACACTTGTGAGGCAACATCTTCGGATTTGACAGTTACTCTTTCTGACAATTGCACATTATCCAATGTGACATGGAGCGCTACGGGTGCCACTACATTTAGCGGTAGCAAAACATTAACCGCCTCTTCCGCTACGGTTACGGATCTGCAATCAAGCGAATTCAATCCGGGCGTAACCAATATCTTATGGACGATAACCGATATTTACGGCAATAGTGCCTCTTGCCAATCAACCGTGACCGTTTATGATGGACGGAAACCTGTCGCGGATTGCAGCACTTATGCGGAGCAGACCATCGAGAATGACAATTCTTGTAGCATTAGTTCGGATGAAATCCATTTTATTACAGGCTCGCTTCCTACCACATGTGGTAGCAATAATACAGTGCTTACTACCTATAAAGTGGTGAATGCGAATGGTTCTGAGACGGATATTACTGCTAATATTAATTCATATGCGTTTGCGGGTGATGTGACGCTTCGTACCTATTTCAAGCGTCCGGCTGCTGGCGACTATTATTTGGCGGAAACGATTCATTGTGATCAAATCATCCATGTGCATGATAGCGCTGCTCCTGAATTGACAGGTCCTTGGCCAAGCAATATCTATAATGTTTACAATTGTTTGGATCAGGCTCCTACGAATCTTTTGCCACAAGACGATGTGATCGCTGCGCTCTATCATGATTGTCATCCGATTACGGTTACCCATGAGGACGAAACGACCGGAAATAATTGTTCGTGGGAGATTACCCGTACTTTCACAATCAAGGATAGCGAGGGTAATTCATTCGACCGTTCCGTAAAGATGAGTGGTGGTGACCGTATCGCGCCTACGTTGACAGAAACTTGGCCCGCTAATATTACGGGTCGGAATAGTTGTAAGAAAAATGCTGATGTTGTTGGCCTTTATACCAACGAACAGGTGAAGGCGTTGTTTAGTGATTGTGTCGACATTACGGTCGTAAGTACGGATGATACGACGGGCACCGACGAGAACTGGACCGTGACAAGACGTTATACCGTTAAGGATATTTGTAATAATACTTATTATGTCAGTGGTACGACTCTCCCTTCTATGAGTGTTAGCGGTGGCGACCGTACCGCGCCTACGTTGTCCGGAACTTGGCCTGATAATATCACAGGTCTGAATAGTTGTGTCGATGAGGCTGTTACTTCTGGTCTTTATGATGAAGATCAGATTATGGAGCTGTTTGATGATTGCAGTA
>CALCUH010000142.1 GCA_937907165.1 uncultured Bacteroidales bacterium
CCGGGACTTTCTCTTACGTAACGTATTCTGTTTTTGCGCGGTCACGTTGCTTTTTTCGCTTTTGATCAGCCGCAATACTCAACAACGTCGTCCATGGTAAACCCAAGCGAAAGCCCCTGATTTTCCTCAAACGTCTCCAAGAACGTCGACAAAACCGCAAGGCTTCGTCCGGATGCCGTCTGCAAGAAGCTCACCGCCGTGCTGTAATCCAGCCCAATCGAGTCTTCTCCCCAAGAGAAGTTGGTCAACGATCCGTTGAAGCCGCTTTTCGACCGTCCGATGATGGCGTGTTATCCGCCTGGTTCCACCTTCAAGACAGTGAACGCACTGATTTTTGAGCAAGAGAATATCATCTCTCCTTGGACGGCTTTCCCTTGTACGCAAGGATACCATGTGGGAAGTTTCACGGTGGGTTGCCATGCGCACTCCTCCCCTTTGACGCTGATTCCATCCATTCAGCACTCCTGCAATGCCTACTACTGTGCGGGTTTCCGTAATATGATGGATCATAAGAAATACAAGAATATCTCCGAGGCTTTCGAGGTGTGGAAAAAACATGTCGTTTCGTTGGGATTTGGCTACAAGTTGGGTGCGGATGTGCCAAACGAGAAGCGTGGTTATATTCCTAATTCCGGCGTGTATGATAAGATATATGGCGAAAATCGGTGGAAATCCTTGATGATCGTATCCAACTCCATCGGGCAGGGAGAAATCCTCGCCACGCCGCTCCAAATCGCTAATTTGGCGGCTACTATCGCGAATAGGGGTTACTACATCGTACCTCACCTTGTGAAGGATATTGAGGGTCGCTCCATCGATTCGTGCTATCTGCAGAAACGTATCTCCACGGTCGATTCCATCTACTTCGAGCCTGTGGTCGAGGGTATGGATCTCGTGATGAAGAACGGTACGGGTTGGGGGGCCAGAATCGATAGCATTGAGGTGTGCGGAAAGACGGGTACCGCCCAGAACCCGCATGGAGATGACCACTCCATCTTTATGGCTTTCGCCCCGAAGAAAAATCCGAAGATTGCTATATGCGTGGTGGTGGAGAATAGTGGTTTCGGTGCCACATGGGCGGCGCCTATCGCCACGTTGATGATGGAGAAGTATCTGAAGGGTTATATCCCGAAACGCCGTCAGTGGCTGGAGGAGAAAATGTTAAACGCTAATCTGTTGCCTAAACAATAATGCAGTCTCGTAGGAATAGCATATTAAAAAATCTGGATTGGATGACCATCGGAATCTATCTGATTCTTGTCATCTTAGGTTGGTTCAGCATCTATGGGGCGGTCTACAACTTCGAGGAGGCGCCTTTCTGGGACTTCTCTTTCCGTTACGGAAAACAGTTGGTGTGGATCGGTTGCGCCATTGTCATAGGCATTGTTTTGCTGATGTTGGATAGCCGTATCTATAACGTCCTCGCTTATGTTTTTTACGGGGCTATGATCCTACTACTCATACTGACTATCTTTGTCGCCCCCGAGATTAAGGGTTCCCGCTCTTGGCTGGTTTTGGGACCTGTCAGTCTGCAGCCCGCCGAGTTCGCCAAAACGGCTACTTGTTTGGCTTTGGCGAAGTTCATGAGCGGTTATGGTTATTCGATTGCCCGCATGAGGGATTGGATGTCTACCGCCGCTATCATCGTTTTACCGATGTTACTCATCATTTTGCAGCAGGAGACGGGTTCCGCATTGGTTTATTGTTGTCTCCTTCTGGTTCTTTATCGGGAAGGTATGAACGGAATCTTCTTATTCCTCGGTTTCCTTTCGGTGGTCATCTTCATCCTTTCCATCCGTTTTGGCGCTGTTAGCGTCATCCCTGAGTTGCCCGACGAGTCGTATGGTCTTTTGTTGGTGATGATCATCGCTTTGGTTATCCAGGCTCTTTTCATTCGGATATTTATGAAAGACAGTAAGGGCGCGCTGATCGTGGGTGGCGCGACTGTTTTCTTTTTTACGGTCGGATATATCCTTTACAAATCATTCGGTTTCCCTGTTCCGTTTACCTATATCGGATATGGCTTAATCATCGCCTCTTTTATCTTCTGTTTGGTGCTAAGGGTTAAGCATCGTTTGAATGGTTATATTTTGATTGGTCTCTTCGGCATCGCATGCATAGGTTTCTCTAATATGGCTGATAAGGCTTTCGATAGTCTGATGCCGCATCAGCAGACCCGTATCAAGGTGACGCTCGGTATGGAGAACGATCCGAAGAAGGCGGGATATAACGTGAACCAGTCTATGATCGCCATCGGTTCGGGTGGTCTGACGGGTAAGGGCTTCCTTAATGGTACGCAGACGAAGTTGAAGTATGTGCCTGAACAGGACACGGACTTTATTTTCTGTACGGTGGGTGAGGAGCATGGTTTCATCGGAAGCGCCACGGTCTTGTGTCTCTTCCTCTTCCTCTTAATCCGTCTGATTATACTTGCGGAGCGACAGCGCTCCCTCTTCAGCCGTATCTATGGTTATTGCGTGGCGTCCATCTTCTTTTTCCACCTCTTCATCAACATTGGTATGGTGACCGGTTTGACGCCTGTTATCGGTATTCCGTTGCCTTTCTTCAGCTATGGTGGTTCATCCCTCTGGGGATTCACTATCTTGCTCTTTATCTTCCTGAGACTCGACGCCAGCAGGACTGAGTACTTCGGTAGTTAGTCTTCTCATCCGGATGGATGGGAGATTAAAAATTCAATTTATATTTTGATGCGTTGTAGGTGCGTCGTCTTTTTGCCGTAAGTTCCGTTCCCCACAATAGATATGTCTTATCTTTTATATTTGAGACGAATTTCACTGCTATTTGCAATTTTTTTACTATTCCTATTCCTGTTTATTTGCTAAAATTGCATTGTGGGAGTTTGTTGAAAAACATGGGTTTTATTAATGAATTTTTAACCGTAACACATATATTATGAAAACACTTTACAAATCAATTATTGTGTCCGCTATCGGCGCAATGTTTTCGTTATCGGCTGTTGCTCAAAATCTTCCCGGTGTCCAAAGCACTATCAATGTGAACGGGAAGAACCGTACCATTGATGTCTATGCGCCGAGTGGGATGGGTGAGAATAGACCGATGGTGATTTCCGCTCATGGTATGAATCAGACGATTTCTTACCAGAAGGAGATGTCGCGTTGGGACTTGGTCGCTGATACTGCGAAAATCCTTGTGGTCTATCCGGCGTCTGACGGTACTACGTGGGATTTGAGCCCTACTGGCAACGATATCGCCTTTATGAAGGCGATCATCAAGGAGATGAGCAGTAAGTATAAAATCGATACGGATCGTGTGTACATGTCCGGTTTCTCCATGGGAGGTATGCTCACATACGTTGTGGCGAACTGCATGGCGGACCAGATCGCGGCTTGTGCCCCTTTGTCGGGTTATCCTATCGGTGACCTCTCAGCTAAGCCTTCCCGTCCGATTCCTATCATCCACACCAACGGTGATAAGGATGATGTGGTTCATTATGAGGCGTGGAAAGGTAGTTTCAATGGTATGTACCAAGAGCAGCAAGGTGCCTACGCACAGGCTGAGGCTTGGGCGAAGGCGAACGGATGTGACGCGACTCCGGTTGAATCCAAGGTGGACAATGTCGCTACCCGTTATCTTTGGAAGAATGGTGATTGTGGCGTCGAGGTTTGCTTGAATAAGGTTTATGGTAGAGGTCACGAGCCTTCTAACAATGGTTATCACTCCGTTCGTGAAATCTGGAAGTTCGTTAGCCGCTACTCCTTGAAGTGCGCTGCGCCGGGTAGTGGCGGAAGCGGTGAAGGCGGAGAAGGTGGTGGCACCACTGTTCATGAGGACCCGGTTGGAGCGGGCGCATATAATGGAACACCAGCTTCCATTCCTGGAAAAATCGAGGCTGAGGAGTATGATTTCGGTGGACAGGATGTCGCTTACAACGATAAAGACTCTGAAAATCGCGGTGAGGCGTTCCGTAATGACGGAATTGATGTCTATACGGGCGCGACTGGTTATGTCGTTGGTTATAACCAGAGCGGTGAGTGGATGAATTACACGGTCGACGTGAAGGAGACTTCGAAATATAAAGTCACTATCTCGGCGGCTACGGATAACGCTTCCGCCTCTTTCCAACTTTTAATCGACGGCAAGGCGGTTACGGGTGATATCGCCGCACCTAATACTGGAAGCTTCACTAAGTTCTCCAGCATCACGACACGCACAGGCGAGATCTCCGCTGGTCAGCATACGCTTCAGTTGTTGATTACCAACGATTGGTTCGATATCGATTATATGGAGTTTGAGAAGTATGAATCTAATGGTGATGACCCTTACGACGAAAGCGGTTGCGTGGTCGGAAAGCGTGACGAGGTTGAGTTGGCTTCCGTATTCTCTTCCATCAGCCTTAGCAACGTCAATCCTAAGGTTAAACCTACTACTAACCATAACCCGATCATGACCCAGCGTTACGGCGCTGATCCATGTGCGATGGTTTACGGCGACTCTGTTTATATCTACATGACCCATGATATCTACGAATATGACAATAGTGGTAATATCAAGGATAACGGATATGGTACGATTACTGAGATCGTTTGTCTCGCCTCTGCCGACCTTGTCAACTGGACCGACCACGGACCGATGAAGGTTGCCGGTAACGGTGGTATCTCTAAGGCTGGAAACTCTTGGGCACCAACCGCTTGCCACGTGAACATGAACGGCAAGGAGCGCTTCTTCCTCTATTTCGCTAATGGTGGAAACGGTATCTATGTAGTCGCTTCTGACACTCCTTACGGACCTTGGGAGGATGTGAAGAACGGTCAAGGTCTTATCACTCGTAACATGCAGAACTGTAATGTGGAGTGGTTGTTCGACCCAGCTGTCCTTGTCGATGATGATGGTACGGGTTATATCTATTTCGGTGGTGGTGTGCCTAACGGCAAAGAGGCTGATCCGGGTACGGCGCGTATCGCTAAGCTGGGTAAGGACTTCATCTCCATTGACGGTACCGCTCAATCTTTGAATCCTCCTTACTTGTTCGAGGATGCAGGTATCAATAAGATCGGTAAGAATTATGTTTACTCCTATTGTACCAACTGGAACGTGCCGGGCGGCAACCAATACGGCATCTCTAACGCTGTGATCGCCACGATGACTTCCACTAGCCCTATGTCTGGTTTCAAATTCGACCGTAAGGTGTTCGACAACCCTTCCAAGTGGTTGGGTGATAATGGTAATAACCACCATTCATTCTTCAAGTTCAAGGATAAGTGGTATATCTGCTACCATAGCCAATGGATTCAGAACCAGATTGGTGTGAAGGGCGGATATCGTAGCTCGCATGTCGATTACGCTGACGTGGACGAGTCGGCTGGTAGAATCAACGGTGTGACGGCGGGTACGACCAAGGGTGTTGATCAGGTTACTCCAGTGGATGCTACAAAGAATATCCAGGCCGAGTGCTTCGCATGGCAGAGCGGCATTGACGTTAAATATGTCGGTAGATCCACTAATATGGTGGTAACTGGTAAGAATGGTGCTTGGATCGGTCTTTGCGGTGTCAAGGCTGAGGGTGTCAACAGGTTCAAGGCTCGCGTCTCCGCACCTTGTGGCGGCGCTATCAGAATCTCTACGGGTTCGGCGGGCGGTCCTGTGCTCGGATACTTGAATGTTGAGTCTAACTCGTCTTACGAGGAGTTTGAGTGTAAGCTCTCTTCGGATATTCCTACGGCTACGGATTTGTTCTTCACTTTCAGTGGTGACTTGGAGTTCGATTCATGGAACATGTTCTATTCCGACCCTACGGATGATGAAATCATAGGTGCTGACGCTTCTTCCCTTGCGGTGGAGCCAAACCCTGCGAAGGACGTGGTTACGGTAAGTGGTTTGACTAGCGGAGACGTCGTCACGATCAGTTCCATGACGGGAGTCGTCTTGAAGCGTTTCATCGCTGATGCTGAATCGGTTGACGTGGAGGTTTCGAATTACGCATCCGGTGTTTACGTCGTTTCAAACGGTTCGGAAACGGCTAAGCTGATTAAAGAATAATCATCCTAAATCATTCGGGAATAATATTTGCCGCGCCGTTGTTGGGGAACCAGCAACGGCGCTTTTTTGTTGATACTATGCGCTTAATGACGCATATCTTCCTTGCCTGTTTTTTAGAAATTAAGAGGCAGTTTCCTTTTGATTTATTTCCTACCTTTGTGTCATAAATCTAAAATTTACCAGTTATGTTTGACAATCAAAACCCGCAGAAGGGAGAGGTGGTATTGTACCAACCCGACGAGACCATCCGCATCGAGGTGAGGATGGAGAATGAAACCGTGTGGCTCACGCAGGCGCAGATGGCGGAGCTGTTTGGTGTGAAGGAGAATACTATAACCTATCATATCAAGGAGATTTATAATCAAGAAGAGCTGGAAAGCGAATTAACTACTCGAAAAATTCGAGTAGTTCGTCAGGAGGGTAATAGAAGTGTGACGAGAGCCATCGATTTTTATAATTTGGATATGATTATCAGTGTCGGATACCGTGTCAATTCTGTTAAAGGAGTTTCTTTTAGACGATGGGCGACTGAAGTGTTAAAGGATCATCTTTTGAGGGGATATAGCATTAAAAACAGAGTGGACATGTTGGAGAAGAATGTTAATAATCTCTACCTTCGACATGAAGAGAGGCTGAATAATATGCAATCCCAGATTGATTTCTTCGTCCGCACCTCCCTGCCGCCCGTGGAGGGTGTCTTTTCGGATGGAGAGGTGTTCGACGCCTACGCGTTCGCCAACGACCTGATCCGCTCGGCGAGACGGCGGCTGGTGCTGATCGATAACTATGTGGATGATAGTGTGCTGAAGATTCTTCGGAAATACAAAGATGCGATGAACGCATAAATCACAGGGTCCTACGTTTGAGCGTAGGGCCTTTTTTGTTAGGAAAATTTTCCTGACAAGGAGGGTTGGCGATGATAGGATTTATTTGTAAATTTGCGAAAATCAAAAAATATCTGTTATGTTTGAAAAAATACAATCTGTAAGCTCCGCAGTGGAGGTCATCAAAGCAGCCATATTGAAGAGTCAGTCTCGTGCTGCCCAAACAGTCATACAGGAACAGTTGGCTTTATACTATGGCATAGGTCGTTTTATATCGCAAAATTCACGAAAGGGATTTTGGGGGAAGGATGCCATCGGTAATATTAGCCGTAGGTTGAAGATGGAAATGCCTGGGTTGAGGGGATTTTCAGCTGAAAATATAAAGCTGATGCGTCGGTTTTACGAGGCATGGGAACTGCTGGAAATAAATTCGGTAGTTACGACTACCGAATTACAATCTCCACAGAATGAGGCAGATGCAATCCAATCTCTACAATTAACAAATTATAGAGATTTCCCAGTGACAGCCTTTCTCAACATTTCATTTACTCATCATATCGCTATTTTGCGTCATACTGAAACTATCGAAGAACGTAAGTATTACATTCAGTTAGCATATAATCAGCGCATGAAGGTGGATGATCTCGAAGTTGTTTTGAAGTCTGGAGTTTATCATCATCGTGACAATCTTCCTAACAACTTTTTCAAGGTTATCCCCGATAAACATCAAGCACTTGCTACACTTCAGATGCTCAAAGACGAATACCTTTTGGATTTCATCAATGTGGAGCAGATAGATGAGATGGACCCTGAAGATATAGATGAAAAGGTTATTGAAAAAGAGATTGTGATGAACATAAAGAACTTCATCATGACTTTTGGAAAATACTTTACTTACAACGGTCATCAGGTGCATTATGAGAAGGCGGGACAAGATCACTGGATAGATCTCCTTTTCTTTAATCGCCAGCTTAGATGCCTTGTTGTTATAGAGTTGAAAAAGGGAGCGTTCAAACCATCCTATCTTGGACAACTTGCTGCTTATCTTCGTGTGCTTGACGACGAGGAAAAATTACCCGATGAGAATCCTAGCATAGGTGTTATTCTTTGTAAGAAAGCTAATAAGACCTACGTTGATTATGTATTACAGGATTATCTCAAACCAATGAGTGTTGCTACTTACAAAACCAATATTAAAAAACTCAAAACTCTTTTGCCACCAGAGGAAGAACTGAAGAAGTTGTTGCCTGACGAATAGAATCAATGAATGGCGAGAGGATTCTAATAATGCCACAGGGCATGTCCTTATCCTTCCCACCGTGTAACCGCTCTCTTCAATATGTTTGGTTTTGGACGTCTCGGAAACATTTTTTACGCCTATAGGCGTTTAATATCGGTGGGGTTTGCGATGATAAGATTTATTTGTCAGAAATTTAGTTGTTTTTTTTTGTTTGTCCACCTCCAATAAATTCAGTATTTTTACGCAGCTTATGTAGAAGTTGGCTATCGTTAAAATGTATTTTTGGGGAAGAAATATAAAGGTAAAAATTGATTGTAGATAAAACTAATCACAATTTATTACGTAATATTACATAACTACATGACACAACGAGGATTTGAAGATTATTTATATGGCATTTACGGTCATCGGAATGGTACTGCAAATAGTTATATCAAGGCAATACAAATCATTGATGAATTGTTCGCCATAGAAGATTTGTTCTGTCTAAAAGGTAAATCACTTACAAGCATAGATGATTTTACTTTGTTAGAAAACATTGCTAATTTTATTAATGCTCAACAATATCTCTACAAAAAAGGCTATGACTCAACATTCTTTCGCAACATAAATGAACGTCAACGTAGTTATCCAGGAAAAGGGTTTTGTTCGGCAGCTATCAATAAACTAATGGCATATTATATTGCAGAGATAGAAGATAGGGCTTGGATGATTGTTAGAAACACTCAAAGTGCAAAAGAGATTTCCAATAAACTGAATAAATACTTTGACCTTGATAAGGAAGGCTCTGATGTTGAGGTTGCTGCTAGGCAAAGGATTGGTCAGACGTACTTCCGCAAAATGGTTCTAGCTAACTACGAAAGAAAATGTTGCGTGACTGGTTTGAATGTACCGCAGACGCTTCGTGCTAGTCATATTTGTGCTTGGACATCTGATAAGGAAAATAGAATGAATCCAGAAAATGGTTTATGTCTGAGTGCCACCTACGATGCAGCTTTTGACAAGCATCTGATTTCATTTGATGATGATTATCGGATGATTGTAAGCCGAGAGATCAAGGAGTATTACACCAACGAAGTGACTAAAGAGTATTTTGAGAACTTTGAAGGCAAAAAGATGATCTTACCATTATTCTATCTACCCAGCAAGAAACTACTGGAAAAGCATAGAGAATTGATGGTGGGGTAAATATTCTCCGACATATCAGATAATATCACTATTTTATTTAGAATTAAAAAACATCCATAAACTATGTTGTATAAAAGCTTCTCCCTCATAGACTTCTGCAAGCGCAAAAGCACTCCAAGTACACAAGTGTTTGATGCTTCCTGTCTTAATGAAGACGGCACTATAATGTCTTTTGCAGAACAAGCTGCAGTAATTACACATTATATTCAGAATATAGATAACCCCAGAGTGTCTTCTTACCGAGAGAAAGGCCAAGCATTACTTGATTTGTGGACAAGTTTTGCAGATCCAAAGATTGAGATAAAGAAATCTACGAGTGATTTTCCTTGTGTAGCTGAAGATTTTAATGCTCAACAACTATATCTGTTTCAGGAATTATTTAATGCACCATTTAGAGCTCAAAATAATCCAAAGTTCACGTTCATCGATCTGTTTGCTGGTATAGGTGGATTCAGAATGGCCATGCAGAACCTAGGCGGTGAATGTGTATATTCCTCCGAGTTTGACGAGCAAGCACAGAGAACCTACTATGCAAATTATGGTGAAGTACCATTCGGGGATATTACTAAAGAAAGTGTAAAACAATACATCCCCAAGCAATTCGATGTTCTATGTGCAGGTTTTCCTTGTCAGGCGTTCTCTCTCGCAGGTAAACGCCGAGGTTTTGAAGAAACGCGCGGTACACTTTTCTTTGATGTTGCTGAAATTTTAAGACGTCATCAACCGAAAGCTTTTTTCCTTGAAAATGTTAAAGGACTTGTAATTCATGATAAAGGGAAAACGCTTGAAACTATCTTAAATACTCTCGATGAGGTTGGTTATATTGTACCTGATCCAAAGATCGTTAATGCCATGTACTTTGGCGTTCCGCAACATCGAGAAAGAATCTATATTATTGGATTTAGAAAAGATCTTGGCATCAAGAAGGAAGATTTTGAATATCCCGAGCAGAATGAAATACTCAAACATTTTATAGATATACGCGAAGAGAATCCAGTTCCTGCAAAGTACTATTTGAGTACAACATACGTTCAAACTCTTATTAATCACAAGGCTCGTCATGCAGCTAAAGGGAATGGATTTGGTTATGAAATCATTCCAGATGATGGTATCGCAAATGCCATAGTGGTAGGAGGCATGGGTAGAGAACGAAATCTTGTTATTGACAAACGCCAGACAGATCTCACACCAACTACAAACATTAAAGGTACTATAAATACCGATGGTATTAGAAAAATGACGCCAAGAGAATGGGCTCGTCTTCAAGGTTTTCCCGACAATTTCAAGATTGTCGTTGCAGATGCTTCTGCATATAAGCAATTTGGAAATTCCGTAGCAGTACCTGCTATTCAGGCAACAGCAAACAAGATGTTAGGGGTTTTAAGAAAGTTTAATGTTATAAAGAAATAGAGCAATGCCTATAACTGTCCATAGAGATTATGACCTCAAAAATGAGGTTCTGTATGTAATACTACGTCTTGTTCAGCTAAGAGACCGTTACAATATTACACATACAGGTGAACCAATAACATCGGTTAAATATCGCAATGTAGAATTGCGTACTATCCCTGTGCTTCAAAGGCTTGATCTATCTATAATAGATAAAGAGGACGCCATTGAACTGTGTAAGCAAATTGGCTATGTCAAGAAGCGTAATGTCTATGGTAAGGTTGTAAGCAAAGTTGATATTACAGTAAATGGACGAAACTATAGTATTAGATGCCTTAATTTTATTGATCGTCCGTTAATTAATCATAGTCATCGTCGAAAGTATGAAGAGGTATGCAAAAGAATTAATCTGTCAATAGAACCTCTTGATAGGATGATTAACGATTATTGGACGTGTAGAAATTGGGGGATCTTCAATGAAGACTGCCATCCATATTCTTCTATGAATCCATTCATAGATAACCATGACTACCTAAAAGAACTTTTCAGTTTTATGGTATTTCATGCTTTTGATTATGACTATCCTTATAGTGATGACAGGTTCATCGCAGAAACGATAGATAACATACTTGATTATGTTGATCCTTGTGATGAAAGCACATGGTCACTTTATAATGCGGAAACATATTTCGATACTGTTTGGCCTTATTTGCGTTATTCGCTTAGAGACAACAAAGGTATGCCATCTGATGAAGAATTAGATTTGCCAGAAAATCAAGATCTGTGGAGATGGATATACGTAAAGAATAATCGACGCAAAGGAGCTCTGCATGTTCGTATAGAGAGATTTAATGCAGGCGAACATTCTAGAGACTTCTCTAATCAGTTTGAGGTTATCCATGAACATGAACTCGAAGAGGTTCGAGTTAATCAGGGAGAACTTGATGAATACCTAATTAAACTATTCCTCGTTGATTGTCGCCAGAAACATCTCCCAGTCCCAATTGGCAATAGTTACGATATTGTCAGGAATGTAGGCTCAAGAGATGAAGAGTATGGCGTTCCTCAATCATGGCTTAACTGGAATCAGCAAAGCCCCAAAATGGTAGTTTATGTATGTAACCAGATTAATGCTGCGAAATCGCCATCTAAGCATAAGTCAGATGTTTATGTAAATGGTATTGGAATTTCTGTTAAATCTCGAAGAGGAGGGCCTGTTACGTTAATAAATCAGACTTCAAGAGAGAAGATACTCCGAGTTATGCAGAGTGTTAATTCTCCCATGCTACCACTCGATCAGATTGTTGACAGGTACTGGTATTTGCGATTAAACGGTTTATGTGGTGAGGATGTTTCTAACAATACTATGCCTAATAATCCTTTCTCAAAAATGGAGAATGGTACATCTAACGAACAATACCTGACTCCATTATTGAACTACTTTGCATTCAAAGGGTCTGGCACAGAAGATTCCCCAGCTCCTGCTGATTGGGTTTTAACTGTTGGCCTTCCTGCTGATACTTCTACATGGGTTTATTATTCACAAGAAGATTTTGCACATGCTGTATGGGAATATCTGGTATTCTCGATTAGAGGTAAAGGCTTGCCAACCAGAAGAACAAATGAAATGCTGCCTTGGATTAAAAACATCAATGGCAAAGATAAGGGTACATTAAATGTGAGAATTAAGCATCTTCCGGAATAATCCAACCTCCTGACGTAATAGCAATGAGTGAAGGTACCCCCCAGAGAAATCCAGTAGTCTTTTGCTACAATTTCCAGATGTGAATGAAATATGAGTTTTGCCGTTGAAATATTAGTTGGCTTCTTTATCATCGTTATTGCGGTGGTAAGCTATTACTATGTAACAAAGAAATCAAGGATAAAGAAAAAAGAGGCCTAAAGGACATTTTTTAGGATAAAAAGTCTGCGAAGCCTTATGATTACTATCTTTGTAGAAGATCA
>CALCUH010000143.1 GCA_937907165.1 uncultured Bacteroidales bacterium
CGCAGATATTTTTTCGGGTGTAGCAATTACTTCTGTAAAAACACAAGTTACTCCAGTTTCTGGTTATGGCGAAGCTTTTAAAAATGCTCGTTCAGGAAATTTTGATTATTTTATTATTGTCTCTCTTAATGAAGGAGAAAATGATTTAACTTTGAATTCTACAATGTATTCTGGAAGAACTGGCTTGGAGATTACAAAAAATTCTTTTTATAGTACAGGAAATAATCGTCTTTCGACAGTTTTACGAAGATTTAGAAATTCTGTCTTGGAAAAACTTTCTGTAAGAGGAAAAATTATTGCCCGTAATGGAAAAACAGTTTTAATCGATGTTGGAAAATCAGAAAACATTGTAAAAGGAACAGAATTTAAAATTATAAAGAAAGGTCAAATAAGAACTGCCGATTCTGGAGTTGGTTTATATTATAAAGACGATGATGTTTTGGGAACAGTAACAATTACCCAGGCTGGAGAAGAAATTTCCGAAGGCGATATAGAAAATCATGGTTTTTATGATAGAATTAACATAGAAGATGAAGTTGTGCTGGTTGCACTTGCTCAGAATGAAACAGATTCACAAGATTCTTCTGCTGTAATAGATACTGTACCTGCTGCCGATGAAAATGGTAATACAGTTGTAAAAAATAATGTAAAAGGTTCTGAATTAGTAGACGAAATTAAAAAATCTGTAGAACAACCTTACATTTTAGATTTGTTGCGTAATATTTATTAATTTAATAAGAGGCACCTGATGAAAAAAATATTTATATTCGCTCTATCTTTGAGAGTGCATTATATCGCTATTTTAAGTTTTTTATTGTGTTCTTAGGCAAAGTCAAAAAAACAAAAAGCGCAAAAAAACACATGAAAAACGCGCAAAAAAACTTGCCTCTTTTTTTTCGGCGGCACTTGTATTTTTCTTCCTTTTTTGATATAATGTATTTGTATAACTATCTATAGGGCTTTTACCCGAAAGGAGAATTCTCATGTGGTTTTTCCCGCTTTTATTGGGCATCATTCAGGGACTGGCGGAGTTCCTACCGATTTCCTCTTCAGGACATCTCGCACTCTTTCAGAGCTTCTTCGGCGACGGACTTTCAAAATACGAAAGCGTGACGGCGTTCAACGTTCTTTTGCACATCGGAACGCTCGCGGCGGTTTTCATCGTCTATCGGAAGGATATCGCGCGGATGATTCCCGCCCTCTTCACGATGCTGAAAAAGCTTTTCTCTTTTCGCAAAAAATATAAGCTTGAGGACTACACCGTCGACGAGCGTCTGGACATGATGGGCGTGAATAATTTCAAGGGTGAGGTGGAGAAGACTTTGCTGGGTTTGGGCTTCGTCCGCTCTGATTTCACTCGCCAGACCAGCGAGTTCAGTGGCGGTTGGCGCATGCGTATTGAATTGGCTAAGATATTGCTGAAGCATCCTGATGTTTTGTTGCTCGACGAGCCTACGAACCATTTGGATATCGAATCCATCCAATGGCTGGAGGATTTTTTGAAGAGTTGCGGAAGCGCCGTCATCTTGGTGTCGCATGACCGTGCTTTCATCGATGCGGTCACGAACCGTACCATCGAAATCTCCTTGGGCAAAATCTATGATTATAAGGTTTCTTATACCAAATATGTGCAGTTGAGGAAGGAACGCCGCGAACAGCAGATGCGGGCGTATGAGAACCAGCAGAAGCAGATTCAGGATACGGAGGATTTCATCGAGAGGTTTCGTTATAAGGCGACGAAATCCAATCAGGTGCAGTCGCGTATCAAGCAATTGGAGAAGTTGGATATCATCGAGGTGGACGAGGAGGATAATTCCGCCTTGCACTTGAAATTCCCGCCGGCTCCCCATTCGGGTTCCATCACGGTGGAGACGCAACATCTGACGAAGAAATATGGTGATAGTGTCATCCTTCAAGATATTGATTTAACCATCAAACGAGGCGAGAAGGTCGCTTTCGTCGGCAAGAATGGTGAGGGTAAGTCCACGTTGGTGAAGTGCATCATGGGACAAATTCCTTACGAGGGTGAACTGAAATTGGGACACTTGGTGAAGATTGGTTATTTCGCCCAAAATCAGGCATCGTTGTTGGATGAGAACATCTCGGTGTTCGATACGATAGATAACGTGGCGGTGGGCGATATCCGTACAAAGATACGTGACATATTGGGCGCGTTCATGTTTGGCGGTGAGGCGTCCGATAAGAAGGTGAAGGTGCTTTCGGGTGGTGAGCGTACCCGTTTGGCGATGATTCGTCTCTTGTTGGAACCTGTGAACTTCCTGGTGCTCGATGAGCCGACCAACCACTTGGATATGCGTTCGAAGGATGTGTTGAAGGATGCTATCAAGGCGTTCGACGGAACGGTTGTCGTCGTCTCCCACGATAGGGAGTTCTTGGATGGCTTGGTCGACAAGGTCTATGAGTTCGGCAATCATAAGATAAAGGAACATCTCGGCGGCATCTATGATTTCTTGCAATCTAAGAAATTAGCCTCTTTGCAAGAATTGGAGCGCAAGGCGGAAGTCAAGGCGGCTGAGGTGAAGGAGGATACGCCTTCGGAAAATAAGCTCTCGTATGAGGCGAAAAAGGAGTTGACTAAAAAGATTCGTAAGGCGGAGAAAGCGGTGGCGGATGCGGAATCCGTCATTAACTCCATCGAACAACGTATCTCTGAAATCGAGACGGACTTACAGAAACCTGAGAATGCGACGAACACGGATTTGTTTGACGAATATAAGAAGAGAAAGCACGAACTTGAACAGAAAATGTATGAGTGGGAGTTGCTTTCCGAAGAGTTGGAGGCGGTGAAGGCGCAAGCCTGATCATCGTTTCCAAATGCTCAAATCGTTCATTTTCTCCACCTTCCTTTCCCTTTTGTTAGGAAGCCAATCGAAGAAATCGTATCCCGTGATTCTCTCGATTTTATTGACTGAACAGGCAGCTTTCTCGTAAGGCTGCCTTTCGTTATTATTCTCGAATATAAAACCTATCGCCTTCTCTTTCCCTTCCTTGGGAGAGTAAACCACTTTAAAGAATGCGTCGGGTATCGCTACCTTGTGGACTTTCCCTATCGTCTCCGGATGTTTGCTGCGGAAAATCGGTCCGCAGATGATGTATATGCAACTATCTTCCACCGCCCATTTCTCCCTGCAAACGGTCTCCAACGTATTCCAATCCCCAGCGTTCAGTACGGTGCTTTGCGGGCAGATGTTGCTCAGAAGAAAACACTCCTCCGCGGCGGTCTCGTCGAACCGCATATCGGCGAATGGCGCCATATGACCTCGGCTCAGCTTGATGGGTTTGCGGTTCATTTCGCCTGAATAGTCAGAGTTTTCCGCTCGAAACTCTTCTTTCACCTTTGGGTCTCCAATGAATTTGTCATGTCTTTTCACCTTCTTGGAGGTCGCCTCCTCTATGGTAAGTTGCCATGAGACCCAGTTGGGAACCTTGTACGAATTGTTATAAGAGAGAGAATAGTTTTGATGGTCGATGATGACGCTATTGTTCGGACGTTGATGAACCATCAGCTCTTTGGGGGTCTCCTCGTTTCTCTTCAGCGTTAGGCAAGAGGCGAATAACAAAGGGAATATTAGCGCTGAGACGATGGATAATTCTTTTTTCATGGTAAATGACAATGAACTTGTATGAAAAAAATTTAGGCGCATTGTTGAAGAGCAATGCGCCTAATTATTATCGGATACCGTAAGTTAGAATCTCCAACCGAATGTGGCGATGATATTACGGGTTTTAAGATTCTCTTCCAAGTAGTAATCTCCCGGATTAAGCGGAAGGGAAGTGTAGAGAACGTTTGCTGAGTTTTGGAACACGTAAGACAAGTCGATGTAGAAATGTTCCATCTTATAGCCAGCACCTCCTGTCACGTAGAATGTTTCTTGCGGGAAGGAGAGACCTCTGAAGTTATAGATGCTTGCCGCTTCTTTTTCCGTGTATTTCTCAATTGGTTTGGAAGAGTAAGCAAGACCGGCGCGTAGACAGAAACCGTCTACGACTTGAACCTCCGCACCCAATTTGATGGTGTTGACCTTGCACATCTCTTCTTCAGCGATATCTGTTTCATTGTCCATATTGAGATCGTCATACTTCAAACGGGTCTTCTTGAAGTTCTCGTATTGGTAATCCAAACCGATGAGTGCGCGCTTGCCGAGGACAAATCCTAAGCCGGCTCTGAATTTGAGAGGAGTTCTCATGTCATAGAAGATGCTCTCTCCGAAATTGTCATCGATTAAACCGCTAAGATCTTCTTTGGCGTACTCTTCAATGTCGTAATAGGTTGGCGTCTCGAAGGAAACTCCTACTCTGAGCATATCGATTGGTTTTACGATAGCACCGATTTTAAAGTTGAAGCCGTGACCTGTAGCCTCGTAGTAGTTGTCCAAGTACCAAGAATAGCCATCTACATAAGCTGTCTCTTCACGAAGGGAAGTCTCTTTGTACTCCAATGTTGTGAAACCGAAGCCTGCGCCAAGGTAAACCATGTTGCTGATGTTTAATCCATAGGCGATGTCCCATTGTCCCACATGACCTTTCTGCATGAAAGTGCAGTCTTTGTAAATATCATCGCCATCTCCGAAGTAGTAGTCCGGGTTGTTTGCGTCAAGGATACCGAGATCTGCGGCATCTTCGAAATATCCGTCTCCAGGCTCGAATTCGTCGGAGAGCGAGTAATCGACGTCGCCTTTCGTCCTCGTATATCTGGAGAAGTTGTTCAGACGATTGTAGTTGATGCCCAATGAAGAGGTCACATAACCATGTTTACGGTCTTTGTTCCCGAAGTTGATGATGAATGCGAAGTTGTCCAAAGCGGCTTTCACGTCTCCGTCGTTGTTGATGTACAAACTAGGGGAGAAGGAGAGGTCGAAACTTCTATATACACCCAACGCTGCAGGGTTATCTTTGACGGCGGAAGAGTTACCTCCCAATGCGGTGAAGGCACCTGCCATACCAGAATATCTTGCGGTTCCAAGAACTGGGTTCGTCTGACTCATTGACATGGCATCATATGCGTTTTGTGAAAATGCCATGCCGGTCATTGCCATTAATCCTATTGTTGCTAGTATTTTTTTCATGTCTATGTCAATTATTAGTTATTGTTATCGTTAATTAGTCATTATCTGCGACCTCCACGGGAGCTGCCGGATGAGGAGTGACCTCCGCTATATCCTCCGGATGAGCGTCCGCTTGAGGATGGAGAAGAGTAACTTGAGCGGGAGGAAGAGCCTCCGCTATAAGAAGACCTGCCTCCTGAACGGGAAGAGCTTCCGTTGTTATATGAACCTCTGCTAGAGTTGGAAGATCCGGATCTGAAAGAAGAACCGTTCGAAGAGTTGTTGTACGAACTGCTACTTCTTGTTGAACTATTGGTCCTTACAGAAGAGTTACTGCTTCTTGTGGAGTTGTTGCTTCTTACCGTAGTTCTGTCGCTGTTACTTCTTGTGGAGGAAGTGTTATTGCTACTACGAACGGTAGTTGTTCCTCCGCGTAGGCTTTGTGCGCTAGCACCCGAGTTTCTTGCCGCCGCTCTGTTGCTTCTAACAGTTGCCGCCCTGTTACTTCTTACGACGCGGGTCCCGCTCGTCCTTACTCTGTTGTTGTTAGAGATTTGGCGTATGGATGGCTTGTGAACCGGTCTGTAACCATAGTAGTGGCTTGGGTGGTGGTAATAATATGGACGGTAGTAGTAGCCCAAGTCATAATGGAAGCCTGGTCTCCAATAGTAATAGTAGTAAGATGGGTAATGGTATCCGTAATAAGGATATCCCCACCAATCCCAACGATCATAGTAGAACGGATCGGCATTGACGTAAACGTTAATGGATGCGTCTGAATCGTCGTTTGTGTACATCGGAATTCCGGCGTCGTGGAAACGGTTCAGCCTTTCCGTATAGGTGTAGTCGTCACCTCTCTCCACAAGGACGGTGTCGGTGTAGAAATCGTCGCCCTCAATGGATGGATCCTCAACGTATATCGTGTCTCCGCTAACTCTGACGTCTTGTTTCTGCTTGCTTTTCAGAACCATGGCTTGGTAGTTAGCTTCCTTCTCTTGCGCCTCTTTTGCCGCACGGATGGAATCCTTTTCCGCCTTTTCCTTCTCCGCGTCTTTGGAGGAGTAGTAGATGTCGTCTACATATGCGAACGAACTATACGGCAGGATGGCTAATCCTAACGCTGAAAACATTAATTTTAGAATTTTCATGGCTATACCCTCCTATAATTAAATTCAAAAAACTTACTTTTGTAACTCAAAACATCGACAAAGATATATAAAAATATCTGAATGATTCATCATTCTTTTATATCATCGTTTCGAAAATACAGATAATAATTGAATGGGGAAAATATATCGGACGATTTGTGTTCTTTTGTCGACGAATTAATTGCTATTATCGATGAAATACTTTGAAGTTACATTCTCGTTTTCTTCCGAGGAGGATTATGTTAAGGAGTTGTTGTCTAGCGAGTTGGGTGAGATTGGATTCGAGAGTTTCTCTGCGGATGGAGAATCTTTGGTGGGGTATGTGCAGAAAATTTTTTTCGACGAACCGGCGCTGAAATCGTTGGTGGAATCTTTCCCGTATGATAGTGGAATACGTTATTCTGTGAAGGATGCGGAGGATAAAGATTGGAACGAGGAGTGGGAGAAGAATTTTTTCCAACCGATTGTCATTGGCGACGAGTGTGTGGTGCACGGATCTTCCCATAAGGACGTGCCTCAAGCGAAATATGATATCGTGATTAATCCTAAGATGGCTTTCGGTTCTGGCTATCATGCGACTACCACCATGATGATGAATGCGTTGCTACAGACTGATCTTCAGGGTAAGAGTCTGCTTGACATGGGGTGCGGAACTGCGATCCTTGCCATTTTGGCTGCTAAGAAGGGTGCGGGGCATGCCGTGGGCATCGATATTGACGAATGGGCTTACGAAAACGCCAAGGAGAACATCGTGCTTAATGGAACGCCCGACATTGAATTGCGTCTTGGCGGTGCGGAGGCCTTGAAGGATGAGTCTTTCGATGTGGTCTTGGCTAATATCAACCGTAATATTTTATTGAATGATATCCGCCATTATGTGAAGAGGATGCATGCTGGATCTCTTCTTTTCCTGAGCGGATTCTATGAGGAGGATATCCCCGTCATCGAAGCGGAGACTTCCAAATATGGATTGAAGAGAATCTCTTACGAGCAGCGAGACGCTTGGGTCGCTGTCCGTTTTGAGAAACTATGATATTTTTATATAATGATAAAACCTACTGTTATGATGCAAACAAATTCTGAACTGGAACTCGCTCGCCGTATTATATGGGAGACGGGTTCCAATCTGTTTCTCACTGGTAAGGCGGGAACGGGTAAAACGACCTTTCTGAAAAATCTGAGGGAACATGCTCCTAAAAGAATGGTCGTGGTGGCGCCGACAGGTGTGGCGGCGATTAATGCGGGTGGAATGACCATCCATTCTTTTTTTCAGATTCCTTTCGGCCCTTACTTGCCGGGACAAAAGAACTTGTCGAAGGAAGTGAGTAAAATGCGCCGTGAAAAACTGAATATCATCCGCACCTTGGACCTTTTGGTGATTGATGAAATCAGTATGGTCAGGGCGGATTTGCTGGATTGTATTGATGATGTTTTGAGACGTGTCCGCCGCTCTTCGCTCCCTTTCGGTGGAGTGCAATTGCTGATGATTGGCGACACGCAGCAGCTCACGCCTGTCGTGAAGGATGATGAGTGGGTGATGTTACATGACGTCTATGATACGCCTTATTTTTTCTCCAGTTTGGCTTTACGCAACTCTTATTTCGCTTGTGTGGAGCTGAAACAGGTGTTCCGCCAAGAGGATGAATTTTTTATTGGCTTATTGAATAATATTCGGGAGAACCGCATGGATGCCCGCACGCTTGCGGAATTGAACAAGCGCTTTCTGCCTCATTTCAATCCTGATGACAGTGAGGGCTATATCCGTCTGACTACGCATAACGCCTCGGCACAGAGTTTGAATGAACGGAAACTTTCCGAGTTGAAGGGTGAGGAGCACATCTTTAAGGCGAAAATCGACGGCACTTTCCCTGATTACGCTTTCCCGACGGACGAGGAATTGGTCTTAAAGGAGAATGCGCAGGTGATGTTCATCAAAAATGATTCTTCTCCTGAAAAACGGTATTACAATGGTAAAATTGGTGTGGTCAAAAGCATCAACGGGGACGAAATCATTGTCGAGGATCGTAAGAGCGGCGCTTTGGTTACGGTCGGACGTGAGGTGTGGGAGAATATGCGCTACGAACTGAATAAGGAGACGAACGAGATTGAGGAGAAGGTGGAGGGTGTCTTTGAACAATATCCCTTGAAGACGGCGTGGGCGATTACCATCCATAAGAGCCAGGGTCTTACTTTTGAACGGGCGATTATTGATGCGCAGGCCTCTTTTTCCCATGGTCAGGTCTATGTGGCGCTGAGCCGTTGCAAAACGTTGGAGGGAATGGTGCTTAGCTCGCCTATTACGTTGGCTTCCATCCGCCACGATAGTCGTGTCGACCTCTTCAACCAAGATGCGGAGGCGCGTGTGCCGGATGCGGATGCGTTGAAGAAAATGCACCGTGATTATTTTTTGCGGCTTGCGGAGGAGCAGTTCTCTTTTAAGGATATTCTCTCAGCTTTGTATTCCATCCAGCGCCTGATGGTCGAATCGTTCGCTAAATTATATCCTGCGGCTTTGTCGACTGTGGACAAGTGTTTGCCGGAGTTTGTGGAGTTTGTGGATAGTGTGGGTGTTCGTTTCGTCTCTCAAATCAGGTCGCTTGTCGGAAATTGCGACAATGTGGATGGCGACGACGTGATCATGGAGCGCACAAAAAAGGCTGCTTCCTACTTTTTAGGCAAATGTCCTTCTCTTGTCGATCCTGTGTTGGACGCTTTGGTGCCTGTGCAGACGGACAATAAGGATTTGGCGAAGCATTTTAATGATTTGTTGAATAACCTACAAAATGCTTACGCTGAGAAGATGGCCACGCTGCGGGCTTGTTCCAACGGGTTTGTCATCGATATGTTTCTTCATGCGAAGAACTTGGCTGTGGTGGCGGAGAAAACGGATGCGGCGCCTGAGAAGACGGCCAAGGTGGCGTCGAAGTCGGAGGATATCCTTCACCCTGAGTTATACGAGCTTATGCGGGAGTGGAGAAAGAACGAGGCGGCTGATAAGAAGGTGCCTTCGTATGTGATTCTCTCTCAGATGGCTTTGATTAACATCGTGAACACGTTGCCTTCCAATGATTCTGAATTGCTGAAGGTGAAGGGGGTGGGAAAAATGACCGCCCAACGTTATGGCGCTGATATTCTCTCCATGGTGGAGGAGTGTGTCGTCCAATATGACTATAAAGTAGAACGTTCCCTCTTTCCCCTCATGGAGGAAGATTCTTCTCTGAAGCCTAAGAAGGAGAAGGCGGTGAAGGGGGCTTCCGCTTCGGTTTCCATACGGATGTTCAATGAGGGACTCTCCGCTGTGGAGATCGCTAAAGAGCGGGGATTGTCTGAGAGTACGGTTGAGGCTCATCTTTTGCAGGGTGTTAGGGAAAAATCGCTTTCTCCCGACTCTCTCTGCCCGAGGGAGCGTTTGGACGAGGTGTGCGCCTTTGTGCGTGAGCATCCCGATAAAACGTTGGGTGAGCTCAGAAATTTGTGCGGAGAAAAGTATAGTTGGACGGAGATTCGTCTGGCATTAATTGAAAATGATAACGTTAATGATTGAATATATATGAGGAAACAATTTATTATTGGTGTGGCGTTGTCCGCCTCTCTTCTATTACCTTCATGCAAGAAGATTTATGAGGAGAATTATTATAACACGACGGAGGAGACAGTTTATAATTACGAGTATTACCAGAAGGTGCTGTTGGACCAGCAGGAGATCACGGAGGATATCCGTCCCCCTTATCTGAAGAAGGGGGATACGGTGGCTGTGTTCGCCGCATCTAACAAAGTGACGAAGAGTGAACTCTCCAATGGTATCAAGACGTTGGAAGGATGGGGACTCAAGGTGGTTGAGGCTGAGAACTTGTATGAGGATGACGGCCGTTATGCGGGCACGCAGTCGCAACGTATTTTGGGTCTGCAAAAGCTGATAGACAATCCGAATATCAAGGCGCTCTTCTCCGCAAGAGGCGGTTATGGCGCCGCTCAGGTCATCTCGTTCCTCGATTTGGAACGTTTGAAGAGCACTCCGAAGTGGGTCATTGGTTATAGCGATGTGACCGCTTTGCATGTCGCCTTGAATAATCTTGGCATTGAGAGTATTCATGGTCCGATGATTAATAACATGACGCACGAGTCGAGTGTGGAGAGCCTTCGTAAAGCATTGTTTGGTGAGACGCTTTCCTATTCGATTTCGACGAACGATAATTGTCTCCATGGCGAGGCGGAAGGTCGCTTGGTGGGAGGAAACCTCTCTCTGATTTATAGCTTGGGCGGCACGCTTTTCGACTTGAATGTGAAGGACGCTATCCTTTTGATCGAGGACACGGGTGAAAGCAATTATCATGTGGACCGTATGTTGACCAACCTGAAACTGAGCGGTAAATTGGATTGCGTTAAAGGTTTGGTGGTGGGCGAGTTCGTCAACATGAACCAGGGCAGCGACGCTTCTCTCGAGGAAATCATCCTAAGCAAAGTGAAAGATTTGGGAATTCCGGTGATGTATGGTTTGAGCGTGGGCCACGACAAGGCAAATAGTGCGGTATATTTCGGACGTAAGGTCGCTTTGAAGGTGGATAAAGAGAAGGCGACGTTATCATTTGAATAAATTCAAGATTTGATTATGGCGAAGACTAAATCCGTTTATGTGTGTCAAAATTGTGGTGCGGAGGCTCCGAAGTGGGTCGGGAAATGTCCTGCTTGCGGCGAGTGGAACACCTATGTCGAGGAATTGGTGCGAAAGGAGAATCCAAAGGTCGGACAATCTCTGAACTTCATCCCTGACAATGGCTCTTCCAAGCCTGTCTGCATAGACGACGTGACGATCTCCGAAGAGGAACGTGACGATACGGGCAACAACGAGTTCAACCGTGTGTTGGGTGGCGGCATCGTGCCTGGGTCTCTGACGCTGATAGGCGGAGAACCGGGTATTGGAAAGTCCACGCTCATCTTGCAGATCGTATTGAGCCTATATAACAAGAAGACGCTCTACGTCTCGGGCGAGGAGAGCGTGAAACAACTGAAACTGAGGGCTGACCGTCTTTCGGTGAAGGCGAATCCGAATTGCTTCATCGTGAGCGAGACATCTTTGGAACAGATTTTCGTCCATATCAAGAACGTGCAGCCCGATTTGGTGGTCATCGACTCCATCCAAACCATCAGTACGGAGATGGTGGAGTCTTCGCCCGGAAGCGTTTCTCAAGTGAGGGAGTGCGCCGCCGCCATTCTGAAGTTCGCTAAGGAGAGCGGTGTGCCTGTCCTAATGGTGGGACACATCAACAAGGAGGGAAATATAGCCGGTCCGAAGGTCTTGGAGCATATCGTCGACACGGTGCTCCAGTTTGAGGGAGATCAGCATTACATGTATCGAATCTTACGTTCCATCAAAAACCGATTTGGTAGCACTGCCGAATTGGGTATCTATGAGATGCGCCAGTCCGGATTGCGGGAGGTCTCCAATCCTTCAGAATTGCTCTTGAGCAACAATCATCTCGGCTTGAGCGGAACAGCCATCGGTGTGGCGATCGAGGGGGTGCGCCCGTTCCTTATCGAGGTGCAGTCGCTTGTGAGCTCTGCCGCCTATGGTACGCCGCAGCGCTCCACGACGGGCTTCGACATCCGCCGCTTGAACATGTTGCTGGCGGTGCTTGAAAAGCGTGTGGGCTTCAAGTTGGCGCAGAAGGATGTCTATCTGAACATTGCGGGCGGTTTGCGCATCAATGATCCCGCCTTAGACCTCTCCATCATCAGCGCCATCCTCTCTTCCAACATGGATGTGGTGGTGGATGCGCAAACATGTCTGACGGGTGAAATCGGTTTGTCGGGCGAGATACGTCCGGTGAATCGTATCGAACAAAGAATCTCGGAGGCTGAGAAACTCGGCTTCAAACGTATCATCATTCCGGATTTTAAAAATTTGGATGTGAAGAAATGGAACATTGAGATTATCTGCGCAAAAAAGGTGGACGAGGCTTTCGCCGCTCTTTTCGGATGATTTCATCTTTTTTAACGGAGAAAAATGAATAATTTCGCACAGGCTTCCGTTCCTTATGACGGTGGGCTATGTTATTTTATGAATTAATAACTCACTTTTTTGTGATATGAATAAAATGAAGATGGTGTTGGTAATCTTAGGCGTGATAGTGGGCGTGTTGGCGCTCTTTGTCATTGGCTTCTTTGTCTATTGCACGATAAAATCATATAAGCCTGAACCTAAAGAGGTGGTCGCACAGACATCTGGAGGCGATCCTGTCAACGTGGAGGATACGCTTCGGGTGCTTTCGTGGAACGTTGGCTATGCCGGTTTGAACAAGGAGATGGACTTCTTTTATGAGAACGGACATCAGGTGCGTCCGACGGAGAAAGTCGTTAATGATAATTTGTTGGGAATCAGTGATTTCTTGCAGAAGAGCGATGACGTGGATTTCTTCATCTTGCAGGAGGTGGATTCCGTGGCCAAACGTAGTTATTATATCAACGAGTTGGATTATTTGTCTAAGAAACTTCCCTCTTACCATCGATTCTTTTCCATCAATTATAATGTGGGCTATGTGCCGCTTCCTTTGACCGAGCCGATGGGCAAGGTGGTTGCCGGACTCGCCACTTTCGCCAAGAAGGAGCCTAAGCTTTCGGTGCGTTACGCCTATCCGTTTCATGTGGGGTGGCCGACTCGCCTCTTCTTGTTGAACCGTTGTTTTATGACGACCCGTTACGGGACGACGAACGGGAAGGAACTTATAGTGATCAACACGCATAATTCCGCCTTCGATAATGGGGGGACTTTGCGAATTGCGGAGTTGAATTTCTTGAAGGATTTCATGAAGAAGGAGTATGATAAGGGTAATTATGTGGTGGTTGGCGGCGACTTCAATCAATCGCCCGTCAGCTTGAAACCGGAATTTGAGGGGGAGGTCTTCGATTTCGACGAGTTCATTTCCGTCCCTGATTCGTTGTTCACTTCCGATTGGACTTGCGCCTTCGATAATTCCATACCGACGAATCGTCGTGTGGACATCCCTTATACGAAGGGCGTGACGAGAACCACATTGGTCGATTTCTTCATCGTTTCGCCCAATGTCGAGGTCTTGTCTGTTAAGAATATCAGTCTTGGATTTGTGCATACCGACCATAATCCGGTGCGCATGGAGTTTAAATTGAAATAAGCGTGAGGAAGGTTCGTGTCATATTGCTTTTATGGATTGCCGCACTCTCCGTGTCTGCCCAGATTAATACGAAAAGGATGATGGATATCGGAAGGAATGCTATCTATTTCGAGGATTATGTCCTCTCCATCCAATATTTCAACCGTGTCATCTATGCGAAGCCTTATTTGGCGGAACCATACTTCTATCGAGCTGTGGCGAAAATCAGTCTGGAGGATTATGTCGGTGCTGAAACCGATTGTTCCTATGCGTTGGAACGTAATCCGTTTATGATTGACGCCTATCGCTGTAGGGGTGCCGCCCGTTCATGTATGGGCAGGTACGAGGCTGCTTTGGAGGATTTCGAAAAGGGATTGGAGCAGGAACCTAGGAACAAAGAACTTTTGCTGCTGAAAGGTTCGGTTTATGCTTGTGCCGAGAATTGGGACACAGCCATCTCGGTGTTCTCGGAATTGTTAAAATTCTATCCTCGTTCCCAAGAAGCCTATCTGAGGAGAGGCTACACTTATTTCTCCAGCGGAGATACTATCAACGCTTTGAACGACTTCGAAAAGGCGCTCTTCCTTGACCGTTTCTCGGCGGACGCCCATGCGGCGAGAGGTTTCTTGTTGGGCGCCATGAAGGATTACGAACGGGGCGTGATGGAATTGAACGAGGCGATTCGTTTAGAGCCTTATTGCGTGAACTTTTATATCAATAGAGGTGCCGTGTATGCCAATTCGGGTGATAACAAGTCCGCCTTGGCGGATTATGACTATGCTCTGCAATTGGACCCTTCCTGTTCCGTCGCCTATTTCAACCGTGCCATTCTCCACACGAAATCCAAGAATTACAAACTTGCCTTGGCGGATTATGACAGAGTGGTCGAATTGGATCCGAATAATTACTTCGCAATTTTCAACCGCGCTCTTGTCAATCAGGAGCTCTCTCGTTATAATGCCGCCATCAATGATGTGAATAGATTGTTGGAGGAGTACCCAGACTATTACCCCGCCTATTTCATGCGTTCTGAATTGAAGTCAAAACTGAAAAACAAACGGGGCGCCGAAGAGGATTACAACATGGCGATGGTCATTCAGCAACGTCTAAATAAGGAGGCGGATCGGAAAGGAAAGGTTGTGGATGAAGAGACGAAATTGAAAAAGAAGAAGAAACGAGACATGGACAAACACGGGGAATTGGTTGTCATGGATAAACGGGAGGAGATGCGCCGTCTCTCCTATAAGACAGAGATGCGGGGACGTGTCCAGAACGTGAACTTCCACATCGAACTGAGTCCTATGCTCTTGTTGTCTTCCCATCCGAAGCGGGACGTGGCTTTGGGCAAGACCTCCTTCTTCGATAAGCGCATTGAGTCTTTGAACGCTCGCTCCTTGACTCCTAAATTGGTACTTGTTTTCGAAGAGGAGCAAATCGGGACGGAACAACTGAAACAAAGGTTCGCCCGCATTGATAGCTTATCTTTGCTGATTTCCTCTCAACCGTCAGACCGCGCCTATTTCGAACGTGCTATGGATTATGAATCCGTCACCGACTTCGAAAGTGCGATAGAGGATTTGTCCGTCGCAATAGAGCTCTGTGACAAAAAAGAGGCTTGGGTATATTATTTCTATAGAGCAAACGTCCGTTTCCTGAAGTATAAGGCTGAGAGCAAGATGATGGAAGATGGCGAGTATGTCGCTCCTGAGGGGATGGATGATGTCTCCGTGAGGGGCGTTGCTTTGGATTTGGCGCAAAAGGATTTGAAGAAGGTATTGGAACTCGTGCCGGATTTCTCTCCCGCATGGTACAATTCGGCGAATCTTTCTGTGGCGCAGGGTAGATTTGCTGAGGCGGTATCCTCCTATGCTCAATCAATCCAGTTGTCCCCTTCTTTTGGGGAGGCATACTATAATCGTGGACTTACGTATATTTACATGAAAGAAAAGGAGAAGGGAATCTCCGATTTGAGTAAGGCGGGTGAGTTGGGGCTCTATTCCTCCTATAATGTGATAAAACGATTTGGCGGACGGAAGGATTAATCAACCTCTTCTTGATGATGATTGTCTGACCGATTTTCAATGAGTTGTCGTTAAGATGGTTCCATTCCTTGATGTCGTCTACGCTGCAGTCGTATTCTTTAGAGAGCCGATAAAGAGTCTCTTTCGCCTTTACGGTGTGCAGGATGACGTTGTCGGAATTTTCTTCTTT
>CALCUH010000144.1 GCA_937907165.1 uncultured Bacteroidales bacterium
AATATTCGATTTATCCTTATACTTGGTCACAGACCGTCCCTGCGCAAAGGGAAGGGACATCGCCCAAATCGCCATTGATGCGGTGAAGGGGGGAGCGACCATCGTGCAACTCAGGGAGAAAGATTGCTCCACCGACGAATTCGTCCGTCTCGCAAAAAAACTGAAAGAGAGTCTGACACCTTATCATGTGCCCTTAATCATTAACGACCGCATAGACGTAGCGTTGGCCGTGGATGCAGAAGGCGTACACATCGGGCAATCCGACATGCCTTACGACATCGCCCGCAGATTGCTCGGACCTGACAAAATCATAGGTCTCTCCGTAGAAAACATGCGGGAGGTGGAAGAATGCGAATCTTTGGACGTGGACTACATCGGCATATCGCCCGTTTTCGCCACCCCAACAAAGACGGACACTAGCCTACCTTTCGGTCTGGAAGGAACGAAAGAGGCGCTCAAGCGTTGCGGTCATCGGGCGGTAGCCATCGGCGGCATGAACCCCAAGACTGTCACGGACGTGATGAGATGCGGCGTGGAGGGCGTGGCGGTGGTGAGCGCCATCGTCTCGGCGGAGTCGCCCGAAAAAGCAGCCCAAGAACTGAAAGCGTTGGTGGACGAATCAAGACCAGCTTGGAGCGCTGACGTCTTCGAAAAATGCGGATTGACCTACCAAAACATCTTGCAAGACCCTTTCACACAAGGTCTGATGGATGGTACCCTACCCGACGAGACGTTCAAGCATTTTCTTGAACAAGACACCATCTATCTGAAAGACTACGCTAAAAATTTAACTGCTGTAGCCGAACTGCTTTCCAATGAAGAAGAGAAGAGGCTCTTCAAAGAGTTGATGGAGGATGGAATCGAGACAGAGAAACGCATAGAACAAATGCTTGGGGAGAAATACGGACAAGGATCCGACATCACGCCAAATCCTGCCACACAAGGTTACATAACGTTCAAACATAACGTTATCAGCAAGCGCCACTTGCCTACCGCCTTGGCCGCTATCCTTCCCTGCTTCTGGTTCTACAATGAGATGGGCAAATATATGAGCGCACATGCGATTAGCGAAAAATACAAGGCGTGGATCGACACCTACACCTCGCCTCTCATGGATAAGGTGGTGGAGAGACTCACACAACTGGCGGACAAGTTGGCGAAGCAAACCGACGCCACCGGAAGGGCTGAAATGGAGAGAATCTTCAGAACCGCCGCTTTATACGAATTAGATTTTATAAAAAACATACATTCAAAACGATGAAATACAATAGAGTCCTCACCATCGCGGGAAGCGATTCGGGCGGAGGAGCCGGCATACAAGCCGACATCAAGACCATCTCGGCATGCGGATGCTACGCCGCTTCGGCCATCACGGCAATAACAATACAAAACACGATAGGCGTGCAAAGCGTTGTCGGGCTTCCCGCCCAAGCCATCAGCGGACAAATCGAAGCGGTGCTCTCCGACATCGGGGCGGACAGCGTCAAAATCGGCATGTTACACTCTTCGGAAGTGATCCGCGCCATCGTGGAGAGCCTCACAAAGTATCCGATAAAGAACGTGGTGCTCGACCCTGTCATGGTCTCCACATCAGGACATAAACTCATCGAAGATTCAGCCATGGAAACACTTATGACAGACTTGATTCCCTTGGCAAGAATCATTACGCCCAACATTCCCGAAGCGGAGATACTCATCGGAGAAAAAATCTCCAAGCAGGAGGAACTTCCAAGCATAGCCGAGGCACTAGCAAAAAAATTCAATGTATCCGTCATGCTGAAAGCTGGGCACCTCACAGAAGAGCGACTGACCGATATCTTTTACAACAACGAAAGTCAAAGCTACATTCGTCTGACAGGTAGCCGATCATCCACCTCCAACACCCACGGGACGGGTTGCACCCTTTCGTCCGCCATCGCCTCCATGCTGGCGAAAGGATTCGGAATGGACGAAGCGGTGACACAAGCCAAAAACTACCTTTCGGGAGCCATTACGGAAGGAGCCAAGTACGAGATCGGACATGGGCACGGACCCGTCTGCCACTTCTGGAATCTCTGGAAATAACAACGAGCGAACTATAGGGGACTTCTATAAATTCCCCGATTATTAAATATTTTTTATAGAGGTTATTCTTTAATCTTTTGTGCGCTTTTGAACTTTTGTCGCCATCTTGCTGAT
>CALCUH010000145.1 GCA_937907165.1 uncultured Bacteroidales bacterium
TATGATTTGAATTGTCTATAATCCATATTAGTTAAATTCCCCTTTCATTTCCATTACTTACATATAATATTATTTCTTATAATAAATTTTGTTAAGTTCATCAATTGATGATTTCACTGCATCATCGAATGTCTCACATTCAAAAAAATTACTCTGCTGACCTTTAAGTAATACTCCCTTATATTTAATATTGTCATGTATATACACATCATATTTATTTTCAGAAATTGTACAAATAATTGCATATTTATTTTCATCTAACCACAGCCTAAAAGATGTCATATACCAATCACTAAAGCCTTCAGGATATGGATGATTTAAAGATTCATTGTATTCATGTATCAAAGCAACTCGTTTTTCTTCCTTTTTTACCATAATTATTACTAATGAACTAATTGAAATGCCTCCAAATACAGATGGAAAAATTGCCAACATCCAAGGTTCATTAATTTTAAAAACATAATGTAAAACAACTAGAGGAATTGATACTGCAATTACAGGAATCAAAGAAATGTAAATACCTTTTATTCTTGCTTTACATAAATAGCAGAAGCCGTAAATACCACATGCAATTCCGATCATTAAGAAAGCAACTATAAGTTCAACAATATTATTCATATAGAAGGCTTGGCCAACTGTGAAAAACAAAGCTAAGAACTCAAAAATACCTAATACAATCCAATCTTTAGTTGATGCGAATCCGTTATTAGGTTCAAATTGATTATGGATGTATGAAGGTAAATTGTATTTGTTTATGAATTCTTCTTTTCTACTCTTTATCTCATTTTTAAAACTTGATATTCTTCTTTTTTGCTCCTCTTTAAACTTCTTTGGAAGTGAAATGTATTCAATTAACCGATATATAAATGGATACATTACTGCTGGAGGCACAATTAAAAGAGTGCTTAATACAATTGATATTGCAGTTAATCGTTCAGGTAAGTAGCCATTCTTTTCCTTTGAGATTAGCATTGATGAAATAATAATGGCCATTATTAAACAAGAATAAATAAGCAAAGATACAACTGTAATTACATGGAGTAAAACTCTTTTATTCTTCATAATGTCCTTTATTTCTATAATTATTATACATTTAAAAACTAAATTTTAAAAATCGAATGGACCTATCGTTTTTATAGGGCTATCGTTTTTTATAGATGCTTCGAATACACAATAAAATGTTTGCTATCTTTTGTATTTAACATTTTTTGTATCAAATTGGTTCTTTAACATACCAAAATCGGGATTTAAACCCATATTTAACTATGAAAAAAGGCCTGACACTACTGTATCAAACCTATTCATCTTATATGGCAGTGATTACCTATATTGATACAATTACGCACCCCTGACCGAATTTTACGCACCCCTAGTCGAAATCACGCACCCTTGAATAAATTTACGCACCCTCTTAACGATTTGACGCACCCTATGTTGTGATTTATTTTTTATTCACGTTTTTGTCTATAAAGCATTTTGCTGTGAATAAGTAACAAGAAATACAAATACTCTTTTATAAAACTACATAAAAAAATTAGGCCAATCTTCTTCAATTATCTTCCTGATCTTGTTCAGTTCTTCTTGACTATATTTATCAAAATCTTTTTCCGCTTTTAAGTTAGAGATCCAACAATATAAATAGCAACTTATCATAACGATAAGCAAAGCAAGTAATAAAGAAATCGAAATGAAAAATGTAACTCCCTTCAAGCCAATTTCGTTCAAAAAAATAGAAATAATGGCATTAATTAGAATCAATGACAATATAATCAAACCAACTAGGAACGATATTGCAATCGGCTTTAATCGAGGATGTTCAGTATTAACTGTTTTTCCAAAATATAAAAAGTTCAGTTTGCTACTTTTTTTAATCATGTTTCTATAAATGAAAAGAAAACTTGTGTCTATATATCTAGATGACATCATGCATTTGAAATAAAAAAGAGACAAAAGGATAATCCCAAAACCAAAAGCCACTATTTGCATATATCCTAAATCTCCCACAACCCACTATAATTAGATTAGCATTTTCTGCTTTGAAAAGAAAGCAACGCAAGATATTTCATAAGGATAAACAACCACTATGCCACAAGAAATAAAAAATCAAAATTTTCTCAAAAAAAATACCGAATCGTGTTTTTGTGGCTATATCGTGTAATCGTCAAATCGTTAAAAAGTTCTCATATCGTTAAAAGGTTTAAGCCTAAAAACAAAAGATATCAGAAAAAACAGCTATTTTTGCCTATTCTGATCTATTAGATACTGATGCAAAGGAAGAAATCGCCTTTTCACTAAGAAAAAAGGCTTGATACTGACCGAAATCATTTTATCAAACCTATGCTTCAATATGCAGTGATTGCCTGTACTGATACAATTACGCACCCCTGTCTGGATTTTACGCACCCAAGACACACTATTCCTCCGATTCGAATATCCTCTTCGTCGGCATCTTCCTCAGTCTGAGAAGGGAAATCGCCATGCCGAGGGCCGGGCCGACGACTTTGCTAGTGAGCGGATAACAAAATGTCGTTACATCATTGCGCCAAGTAACGTCGGTTTTACGTTTCCGTCGGCAAGAAGCCTGCATGAACCGTCTGCAAATGTGGAGAACCTCGCTGAGTGAGTCGCAAAGGTGCCGTACCAAACTTGGTACGCCTCCGTTTCCTCTCCGTAGCAGACATCAGAGTTCTTCTCGTCGATGATTTCGGCAATCGACTTGCTTGATTCGGTTACGATGGCGGAATACGCCGAATAGACCTCTTCCAAAAGCTCTGCGTCGTATTTCGATGCGCTGATGGTCAAAACCAGATCGGCCATCTCGTCTTTTTGTGACGAGAAGCGCGTCTCAAGATGGATGTCATGCGCATCGCATCTACACCCGAATTCCACAGTATAGCGGCCTCTGCTGTCGTCTCTCTCCCTGACTTCCTCGAAATAGGAGCAATCGCCGCACAACCACCCGTCGGAGAAGGCCTCCCTGAACGACGAAGGCAAGGTCGATATGTAATAATGGTTCGCGCCGAGGCTGTCTTCTCGCATTGGATCGCCGCCACCGCACGATGTCAAAAGGGTCGCGGCAAGGAAAGCCGCAAGAACCGGCATATGTCTCATTTGCTTATTCTGCATACCAATTCTCCTTATCCCGCTCTCCGCTGCCGTAAATCGAATTCCTTATTTACCCAGTAACTAAACGTAACAGCGATTTTTCGTTTAACGTTTCTCGTATTTATCCTTTTTCTGATAATAGTAATATATACTATTGTCACGTTCATTTAAGAACAAACGGAGGGCAAAATTGTACACATGAAATGGGAGAGGCTCAAAAAAGAAGTTCTGTTTCCGTCCTTGGAAACCCTTTTGAACGACTGCAAACCAGGCGATTTGAATTTCCTGAAGCTCAGCAACGCGACAGGAATCAGCAGAACCACCCTCTATTTTCATTACGAAACGATCAATGACGCCTTTATCGACCTATTGCAATACTTCGAGCAGGAATTGCAAAACCGATTAGCAAAGGGCAGAGACTCCGAAAATTCGCACGACGATCTGATGAGGGTGTTGCTCTTCGTCAGGGACAATTACGAATTGCTGAAGGTGGTGAAGAAGATATATCACTTGCGCCCGATAGGCAATGATCTGCATTCGACAGTAAGGGCGATTGTGCTTTCGAGCCTAATCGAAGACAGCTCCAATTGCGGGGAGTTCGAGGTAACGTTCGTGTGGAACGGGTTCGTAGGCGTCATACGGAAATGGCTCTATGAAGGCTGCGTGACCGCGCCAGAAGACATCCATGCGGCGCTTATTCTACGAAAAATATAGAATCCGTAGTGACAACATCCTTCAAATCCTTTGGCATACAAAAAGACATCCTGCGGACTAGCACAAAATGTCTACTTTTTAGTTTTGGCAGTGATTACCTATTTTAATACAATTATGCACCCTTATAAAAATCGCAACCGTTCCGCCTAAGTTCATCAACCGCTTGTTGTATCTCATTTTGGCATTGCTGAATTATAGCAGCAGAACCACGCCATCGCGTTTGAAGGGAGATTTTTGACAGCAAAACCTCCCATCGCTCATAAAGATTGCTTATCGCATTGGTATTTCTATTCCAACTTAAATTGCTTGCAGGTCGCGTCGTTCCTGCGCACGCTAATTGACATCCGCTATTAACCTACATTTCCATCCCTTACAGAATCGACATAAAAATAATAGAGGTTCGGTGTATAATAGTGCCCGTTAATCAAATTGAATTCCCTGCTTACCATCGCATATTCGCAATTCGTCATAATCGGCTGAAGTTTGAATGTGACAGTGATGAATCCGAATTGGGCAGAGGTATAGGCGGTATCGCCGATGAATTCATGCGTTTTTGGACGACCTAAAGCCCTGACAACCTCATCGATGCACATGCCGTTTCTGATTGTCGAGCTTTGAGCAGCCTCTCCACTGCTCGAACTCAAATTGCGCCATATTGCCGGATTCGTCTTGTCTAGGATCGTTAGGCTGTTCGATATGAGATAGGCTCCGTTGCTTTTCGTGACCCCAAGACAATACACCTTCCCATAAGGAAGCGAATAGCCAAGCGTCCCTGGTCCGAAGCCGTCGTAGGTAGGGATGCCGATGACGTCAAAACTGTCTAAAAGGTTATTACCGGCTACGGAATTGAACAAATCGGCGGAGTTCTTGCCGTAATTTATCTTCTCGTATGTCCTGTGCTCCGTTATTCTTTCACCATCAAGGAAGAATACGTGGTTCTTGGAATCGGAGGCAAATGCCATGTTCCCATAGAAATAGCAGTTTTTGCTCCTCAAATAATCGACGGTTATGACAGAGTCATCCATGAACGAGTCGTCGTTACATGTAAAGGGGGTTGTTCCCTCCTTCTCAGGAAGGTTGAATTCCTCTCCCTCGAGCGAAGCGCTCAAAAGATACAGGTATTCGTAGGTACTGCGGATAGCCTCATCGTGCCTCATGTACTCACAGTCGTTGGTCTGGGCGGGGACGAGGTTGAGCCTCGCCTCCCTTCCGTCGTTCAGCACGATCTTCGGGCTGAACGGAGCCGTTTCGTTCGGATTGGAGTATGAAGTGAACTTCCCAACCGTCCTGACTACCTCGTCAATGTTCATTCCGGTTCTCAATTTCTTGAACATCTCTAAAGAAGGATGGGCATCCTTGTTCTTGTCGACCCAAATAGATGGATTAGCATACTTATACTGCTCAGTAACACCAGAGATTCTGTATGAGTTCGTGTTTTTTTCTAAGAACACCCTTCTAAGATACCCATCGGCGTCTGAGTAGTCGAGCGAAAGGCTGCCGCCTAAGCCAATATAGGAAGGGCATCCTATCAAGCCCATCGCCTCAATAAGGTCCATGCCTTTGACGCGTTCGTAATTCGATTTGTCGAACTGGTTCAGGGTGAATGTTGTATGGCGGGTTATCTCGTTGTTTTCGATAACGAAGACATGACTTCTCTCGCTTTTTGCGAACGCGAAATTCTCGAAAAAGACGCATCCCAGCGCCTCTAATTCCGCGACCGTGAGGCCCGATTTGTCGAACTCATCTACAGGCTGAATACTCGTTGAGTCGCCCAAAGAATCTTTTTCGGAAGCGTTACTCGTACAACCTCCGGAAAGCGCCAAGCACAACAGTATTAAGGGAATTGCCTTTTTATTCATCTTTAATCACCTCACGGCATATAAATACCATCCCAAGAACTAACTGCATAATAGCCTCCAAACATGTTATAGTCAAAACACTCATCGTCATCTCTACATACCCTATTGCATACCAAAGGATCTGTAATCACATGTCTAATGCCTTCGCAATCTCCATAATCCATGGATGAGATTGGCATCTGCCCAGATTTATGTGACCATGTTCCATCAGGGTTTTGCCTATACCAATGAAATCCGGTATGCTCAATGCCCTCAGTTGATTCGCAATAGTATACCAAAGCTATTTTGTATGTGCCTTCTGGGCAAACGACGAGGCCGACAGCAAATGGACGGTCAATACTTCTAGTGGTACAAATTTCGTTTTTTATAAATATAAAATACATTAACGCATTTTGTTTTTCAACGGCAATTACTACTTTTTATACAAAAAGAACAGCAAGACTTCCATGTATTTTTTGTGTAAAAAAACGCCATTATAACTGTCCAGAAAAAACCGAGGCGCTTATTCTGCGAAAAGTATAGAATCCGTAGGATAACATCATTCAAATCCTATGGCATACAAAAAAGACATCTTGCGAACTAGCACAAAATGTCTACTTTTCTTATTTGGTGGAGTGACAGTTTTTATATCCGAACAAGTTGCTGCGGAATTGAGTTCCGACAAACGCACCGTTTGCGTTCCTTCCTTGTAGTTAAACGTAAACGTTATTTTATCGTCGTAAAGGTATATTGCGTTGACAAATCCGTCTATCAATCTTTGCTTCCCCTCTTTCGTCGTTATATCAAGTTTCTTGAATTTCTCTATCCCGAAACGTATTTCCTCTTTCGTCAAAAACGGCTTTTTTATTTGTTCTTGTATTATTGTTAAATCAAGTTCGTCCTTCTCTTTTTCAAGTTCCGTAAGTTTTTCTTTTGTTGAATCGCAAAGAATTCCCTGTTCAATTGCCGTTATAATATTTTTTATTTTCTTCTCTACTTCGTCTAATTGTCGACGCAATCTCGGAAGGCTCGGATTTTCTTCCCCTTGCAAATCGTAAATCCTATCGACAAGATAATCGATTACCGTTCCGTCTTGCAAAATTTCCATCGTCTTTTGAACGACCAAATCTTCTATCCACGACTTACGAACCGTTTTCTTATCGCAAATGTGTTTTCGCACTTTTACGCACTTATAATATCGATGAATCTTTTTCGTCTTGCTCGTTCCCATTTCGCCTACCATCAGCGATCCGCATTTACCGCAAAACAGTTTCGTCGTTAAAAGATAATCGTCTTCCGCCTTATGTCTTGCAGGAGCTCGTTTATTCTTTTCCATACGTTCCCGTACCCGATTAAACAACTCTTCGCTTACTATTGCGGGAACGGCATCGGGAATTAGCAAGTCAAGTTCAAAGTCCGGTATTCCTGTTTTGTCCTTACGTTTTCTTGACATTAACCTAAAATTTTTCTCTCCTTATTAGTCTCCTTTACTATTAAATTTTTCGTTTTATTTTTGAGTTTTTTTGTATCAAAAGTTCTCGGCAGAGCACACTCTTTGCATAGCAAAGTATAGTGTGCTATACTTATGCAATAAGTAGAACACACTATACGCTAAAAATAGGGCTCCCGAAAAAGATTTGCATTGCAAAAATTTTTTGGGAAAAGGAACAACCGACAGTAGGGTCTTAACGCTTGAAACGAAGTGCAAGCGTTAGACAAAAAGTCGTGTTGTGACGCAGTGTGCTATACTTATGAAATAAATAAGGCTCACTACGGTGGATACCATTGATAATAATTCGTCATTTTAATTTCTCCTTTTTTTGAATTTTTGGCATAAAAAAGTCG
>CALCUH010000146.1 GCA_937907165.1 uncultured Bacteroidales bacterium
CATGTTCCGCACTTTATGGCGCAAATGCTGTTACTGGTGTGATTAACATCATCACTGATGAATCTAAGGATGATGTTTCTGCTTCTTCATGCACTAAAGTTATGAATCATGGACGCATGAATCAAGATGCTAATGTGTCTGTTTCAAAAGGAAAATTCTCTAGTTTCACATCCTATAATTACCGTAAGGCAGACAACTGGCAGATCAACCATTACCATGAGTTTTTCCGGGAGGAGAAACTCCTTTGCGGACAGGTTCTGACCACCAAGGAGAGTCTCGGCACACGCTCGCATTACCTCAACCAGCGTAACTGCATGGAGGTGATGCTGCAGCATGGCGTCGTTCCTATCGTCAATGAGAACGACACCATCTCCGTGACGGAACTGATGTTCACGGACAACGACGAATTGTCGGGTATGGTAGCCACCATGATGGACGCGGAGAAACTGATCATCCTCAGCAACATCGACGGCATCTACGACGGGAATCCGGCAGACCCAGAATCGAAAGTCATCCGTGAAGTCTTCCCCGGTAAGAGAGATCTATCCTCCTACATTCAATCGTCCAAATCCTCTTTCGGAAGAGGCGGTATGCAGACTAAGACGAACATCGCCAGCAAGGTGGCGGACGAAGGTCTGGAGGTCATCATCGCCAACGGAAAGAAGGACGACATACTCATCAAGTTATTGACGAGTAAAGAAGATATCGTATGCACCCGTTTCCTACCAAGCGGCCAACCTGCCACAAGCGTGAAGAAATGGATCGCCCACAGCGAGGGGTTTGCCAAGGGAGAGATTCATCTCGATGCCAAAGCGGCCGAGGCGCTACGAGAGGGGAATAACTCCGTGCTGATGGTCGGTGTGACGGAAATCAAAGGCGTGTTTGAGAAAGACGACATCGTAAAGATATTCGACGAAAGCGGCAAGCAATTAGGCGTCGGGAAAACCCAATACACCAACACCGAGGCGATCAAACTCATCGGCAAAAAGAAAGAGAAACCGATCGTACATTACGATTACATGTATCTCTTCTAAAAAGAAACTTAAATAGTAGCGTATGGAAGGCACCAATACATTAAGCGCATGGATAAAAACCCAAGACAGGGGGCAACTTATTCGCATAGGGTTTAGAGTCATCTTTTTTCTCCTCGCATGGTTTTATCTCGGCGTGATAAAAGGGGATCTTCTGTACAAACTCGGAGAATCCGATTACTTCCTTTATGACTCTTTTTTTGTAAAAGACATACTTTCCGGAAAATCTGGAGTTTTAGTATACATCTCACGTTTCATTCTGCAGTTCTGTTGTTACCCACTACTAGGCGCAGCCATCATAACGGCACTGCTAAGCGGACTGGAACTATTAATCTCTAAAATATTTTCCATTCGGAAAGAATGGTTCATCATCGGGTTCATCCCTTCTTTCGCCATGGTCATCATGATCTCTTCAATAACGTACGAGATCTACGACACATTCGAAATTTCCTATGCCACCAGCAACATCATTGGATTCTACATCGCCATTCTGTTTTTTTCCCTATTTAAGAAATGTGACAAGCATATTGCGGTAGCACCCCTATCCGCAATCATTATCGCGATATCCTCCATATGGATCGGTCCCAGCGCCATGGTAGCGATTGCCCTAATCGGGACACATGAGTTATTCAGTAAAAAATTCATCAGAGGAGCAATCATTTTGATACTAGGAGGCGTCTTCTATTACCTAACGTCTATTTACTCTTCCTACAACGTGACACCAGCCTTCATCGGCTATTCAGTCATGCATCCGTGGCCTATCGCCTACTATCTGAAACTATTCGTCATCACCATAGTTGCACATGTGGTTTCAGTGTTGGCTTTGACAAGCTATCAAATCTACCAAATGAAAGAATCTAGGCAAAAAAGCCTATGGATTAATCCGACAATCGGAATCCTCATATTCGTCGGAACCGTTTTCGGATGCGCTTACCCTTTCGCACTCAAAGAGGAATTAAGGCTTGAACATCTCTCCCATGAAATGCAATGGGAAAAGATGGTGGATGAGATGGAAGATATGGACATATCGTCAAGACTTCTTTCCGCATACAGGGTCATCGGATTAATCGGGACAAAACAATTATTCGAAAAGATATTCAATTATAACTACGACTATTGCCGTCCAGGATTCTACAAATACAGCGAGGAGATGGGCTTCTACCCAGAATTACTATTGGCGGCCGGGTTCCCGCAAATCAGTTACAGATGGTGCATGGAATTCAACACTGATACGAGCAAAAAGCCTTATCTCTTCCAAATCATGGCACTATGCTCTTTCGTGAACGAAGAATACGAGTTAGCCCAAAGATACTGCAATCTGCTTAAAGAAACATTTTATTACGATGATTGGGCGCAAGAAATGCTCGACCATTTGGGGGAACCGGACGAATACATAAAAAAATATCCGATATTAGCGAACATAAAAGCAGCAAGACCACTCACAGAAATGACAGGAGCCCTAGAAGGCGTATCAGGCGTTTATGACCCATACATGTCATTGCCTAGGATAAGCGCTGAAAGAAGGATACTAACCAAACTTTATAGAAGGAAATTGGATGAGGTCGAACGCGAAGTGCGTTTGTCAAGATTCATGAAAATCGGCATTCCAAGATGTATACAGGAGGGGCTTGTCATGAAAGCCATACTTACCAACAATCCGAAAATGCTGCAAGGATATCCCATCGACCAAAAGGTTTTCGACTACGTTTATGAATTTGTTCAATATTACAAATTGCATTATAACGAAGAAAAATTGGCCTTGAAGATGAGAGACAAGTTCGGTTATTCATATTGCCACTACTTCTCATTCGGTGTGGGTTCTGCCCTCCCCCCAAAAGATAAAAAATAGACGATATGGGAAATTTTAAAATAATCGTAGCGTTCTTTTGCCTTTGCGCATTAACGAATTGCGGGACAGAAGTACCCGTAAACGCACCAACAATCAACGAGGAAGTAACGACCTACCCTGATGTCAAAGAGGTTACCATTCCCAAAAGCATCGCACCGCTAAACTTTCAGGTTGAAAACAAATGCGAGAAGGTTATCGTAGAACTCACCAATGGGAAAGGGGATCGTTTAGTTGCCGAGGCAAATGACGAGAATGAAATCATCATCGACCCAGAAGGATGGCGGAAAGTACTGTCCGGTTCGGATGAGAATGGTCTCGAATGCATACCTTACCTAAAAAACAAAGGTTCTTGGAGAAAATATAATTCATTTAAAATCAATGTCCTTGACGAACCAATCGACTCATTCATCACATACCGTCTGATCGAACCATCTTTCATGAGTACGGGACAGATCGGCCTATATGAGTTCAATCTAACAACAGGCGAGGAAAAAGTGATCATGAGAAGATGTCAAAATATCACAACTGAAAAATTCCATGAGCAGAGTTGCGTCAACTGTCATTGCGCACAAAAAGGGAATCCTGAAAACAAAATGTTCTACTACAGAGGAGAGAAAGGCGGAATGATGTTGACCTACAACGGCAAAATAACTAAAATAAACACGAAAGTAGAAGGAATGTTCAGCGGAACCACCTATCCTACTTGGCATCCGACACTCCCTTTTATCGTCTTTTCAGAAAATGACGTATGGCAAGACTTTCCGACAATCAGAAAAGGTAAAACCGAATTTTTTGACAGAAAAACAGACTTGATATTATACGATATCGAAAAAAATGAAATCTTCATCGTCAAGCAATCTAAAGAGTTGGAGACCAATCCGACATGGAGTCCAGACGGAGAATATCTATATTTCGCTCTTTCAGACTCATTAATGAAAGATGGCGTCTTGCCTGAATTAGAGTATCCGAAACTAAAATATGACATCGCAAGGATAAAATTCGATCCAAAGACGAAGAGTTTCTCTGAACCCGAAATCGTATTGAACATGACAAAAGAAGGTAAAAGTGCGACATTCCCTAGAATTTCACCCGACAACAAATATCTTCTTGTTATCATCTCCGATTTCGGCGCATCACCGCATACTCATACAGAAGCGGATCTCTATGCCATGAACCTGGAAACGAAAGAACTGATAAAATGCGACGCCGCTAATAGCGACCAGGCAGAGAGTTATCATGATTTTTCTTCTCATGCGAACTGGTTCGTATTCTATTCTAGAAGAGAGGATGGTAATTATGGTAGGGCATTCGTCTCTCATATAGACAGCACCGGCAAATGCACGAAACCTTTCCACCTGCCTCATAAAGAGCCTCAAATGGACAAAAAGAGGTTGAAGCTCTACAACATGATTGAATTCGCCAATTCAGGCGTACGCTACAGCGAATCGGATTTCTATCACGTTTTATGGGACCAAGAATTGATTCAAGCGAAAAAAGACCCAAGAAACAAACCCGTTGACGGTAATTCAGGTGCAAGTGTTACGAAAAAAAGCACTGACGGCAATACGGGAGCTTCAGTCAAAAAAGAGAATGCGGGAAAACATAAATACGATAACACGGAAAAGAATATCCACGAATAAATCGATAAATCTTAATAACACAAGAAATCCTCGTATTACAATCGTAATGCGAGGATTTTTCATCTCATCACAAATAGAAAGGGGAATTTCTTTGCAAAAGAAGAGTGGATAGGAAGTCTTATCAACATCCAAAATCCGCATAAGCAACCACCTTCGTCAAAAAATCAGCAAAACTGCAAGGTGTAACTTTCGCGCCTTTAGACTTGATTTCGAATTTAGCCGTCTGCTTGTTCCATTTTAGCGTCATATCAAGACAATCTAACGAAATATAGATATCATAGAGTTTCTTAAGTTGAATGGCGCACTCGCAAATATCCGACATGGACTTTTTATCATAGACAGATATTTTATTATAGGCAGATATTGATTTGTCTATCTTTTGCTGATGTTCTGATGGTAAATCCCCGTAATTCCCTTGGGTCAATAAAAGAAGTGAAATATTACCAATATTTTCCGCGATTTCTCGCATAGTACCCAGCAAAGAACTATTGCGAATTTCTGTTGAAGAGCAATAAGTTAGTCCATTGACATCGTTCGGAACCAAACCTAGTGGAAGCACACCAAGATGGACTTTCATATCAGTTCCGCGGCGAGGAATTTCAAAGACTAGTTGAAAAGAAAACTCGTCGGGTTTATCAACTTTATGTCCTAGGAAAGACTCGAGACCGAACCCGTCAGGCATAACCTCTTGTACGGGGCGGGTCGACATTGATTTCCCATAATCATCACAATCAAACATTTCGAAGGCCAAATAAGTATAATTGCCATCAACATCTTTAAAAGCGGCAGCTTGTGCTTGACATCCGCAACCACAAGTCGGCCAACTACCTGATGTTTCGACATAACCATTAGCTATATCATATTGGATACCACCAAATTCGATTGGTTTCCCATTTTCATCCACATCAGATTCAACTCTCCATCTCTCATAACAACGAGAAACCATTTTAAGTAAATTTCCCTTCATCGATTGAGCATTGACAGATGAAGCAAGTCCGATAATAACAATGAAAGGGACAATTATTTTATTCATGAGAAAATGATTTTAAATAATGTTATTTCATACCAATCACATCGAATCAGAAGATTAGATGGATAATGACAAAAATAAGGTTTATAAATCAAAAAATGGAATTTATGATTAGGGGAAATCTTTTCCAAAAGAAAATTCAGTTTTTGTATTTTCTGTTCATCGGATGGAAACTGTTCACTTGTTCACGTAAAAGATTCATATCGACATGTGTGTAGATTTCCGTAGTTAGAATAGATTTATGACCGAGCATCTCCTGTATGGCTCTAAGATTGGCACCGCCTTCCAACAAATGGGTAGCGAAGGAATGACGGAAAGTATGTGGACTGATGCTCTTTTTAACACCTGCCAAAGCGGCGTAATATTTCACCAGACGAAAAACCATGTAACGGGTAAGCCTTGCACCGCGTCTGTTCAAAAAAAGGATGTCATCTTCTCCACGTTGTACGCTAATAGCATTGCGATCTATCATCCAATTGTCTATCTCATGGATGGCTCTTTGCGAAATGGGCACCAGACGCTGTTTATCGCCTTTGCCTATGACGGATATGTACTCAGATTCTAAATAGAGGTCAGATATCCTTAGATTGACTAACTCAGAGACACGCAATCCGCAACTATAAAGCATCTCTATCATCGCCCGGTTTCTTTGTCCGAAGGCTACCGAGAGATCAATAACCTGAAGGATGGAATCAATCTCATCTACCGTCAAAACTTCAGGAAGTTTCAAACCTATTTTCGGAGTTTCGAGCAATACAGAATAATCCTCGTCGACTTTTTTCTCCAAAACGAGGAAGTGGTAAAATGATTTTATACCTGAAATAATTCGAGCATGAGAACGGGCGCAAATACCAATATCAGATAAGCCGATCAGAAAATCACGCAAAATATCCAAATCGACATGGCAATAATCGATATGCGCATCCTGAAGATAAATAAGCAATTTGGACAAATCCTCCAGATAAGCCGTCGCAGTATTCTCCGATAAGGAACGTTCCAAAAGAAGATAAGTTCGGTATCGAGCAATAAGGGGATCTTTCAAGAAGGAATCAATGTTCATCTTCCTTCGTCTCGTTTGCGTTGATGAGCGCCTCAATGGCCAACCGGTATGAATCCAAGCCGAAACCCGCGATGACACCCATGCACGCAGGCGATAAGAAAGAATGATGACGTATTTCCTCTCGCTTATGGACATTGGAAATATGAACCTCAACGACAGGACACTTCACCGAACGAATAGCGTCAGCGATGGCCAAAGAGGTATGGGTATATGCTCCGGCATTTAGAACGATTCCGTCAGAAATGAAACCTGTCTCTTGGATGATATTGATTAATTCTCCCTCAACATTCGACTGATAGTAAGAGATGTTGATGTCAGTGTATTTCTCCTGTAAATCTTCCAGATAATCCTCAAAAGAACGGCATCCGTAAATCTCAGGTTCTCTTTTGCCAAGGAGATTTAAATTAGGGCCGTTGATAATAATGATATTCATATTTTATTTATTTGTAATTATAAAAGAAACCTCTTTAAATGCATATTTTCTAATCTCGCCACTCACAAGCCTCAAGGAAAGGATTCCATCATTCGAGACAGAATCGATTTTAGCCGCAAATGAGCCGTTTTCGTCCTCGTAATAATAGAAGTTATCACCATGATACAAAGAGTGAAAATAAAGCTCTCTAATCGCCTCGTAATCGCCTTTAATCAGTTGAAGATATCTTGTCTTAATCGATTCAATCAATTTGGGCATTTCCGTCTCTAAATTAAACGTTCGTTTAGTAGCATTACTGATAGAGACAGGATTAGGAGCGTCGGATAAGAACTTTTTTTGGTTCACATTTAATCCGATTCCGACTATCGTATGCGAGATGGTATGTCCCATCAAAAGATTTTCAATGAGTATACCGCAGATTTTTTTATTTTTCCAATAAATATCGTTGGGCCAT
>CALCUH010000147.1 GCA_937907165.1 uncultured Bacteroidales bacterium
TGGCGTTGGTATTGTCTTTATAACTTACCTCATACTCGGAAGAAGGAATCGTGTCGCCGTCGACGATGAGGATAACCTCAGGCTTCTGCTCTTCACCGTTGTAAGTGTAAGTAGAATCCTTGTCGACGAATACGATTTCAAATTCACCCGCTTTCGGATCGGTAGGGTCGGTGGTAGGATTAACGCTCTTCTTGGTGATAGACCAAGGTTGAGAAGTTTCGCCTGCCAACTTGTAATTGTCGTTGTCCAAGCTCAATGCCTTAGCGGTGTAGTCTCCTACGTTGGTCTTCGCATTGTCAGCGTAAGCGTTCACGTTAACCACGTCGCCGGACTCAGCTCCTTGAACGGTAGCGGTAACGCTTTGCTCCTTACCATTGTAGGTGAGGTTAGATTCGCTCCAGGTGATGGTCACCTCCTTAGGTTGGATGGCGAATGTGTCGGCAGCGTTAGCGATGTCGTAGTTGCCGCCCTCCTTGTTGGTGATGATGACCATAGCGCTGTCGCTGGCGTTGGTATTGTCTTTATAACTTACCTCATACTCGGAAGAAGGAATCGTGTCACCGTCGACGATGAGGATAATCTCAGGCTTCTGCTCTTCACCGTTGTAAGTGTAAGTAGTGTCTTTGTCGACGAATACGATTACGTACTCTCCGGTAGAAGGATGTTCAGGATCGTCTGTCGGATCGATGCTCTTCTTGGTGATAGACCAAGCTTGGGTAAGACCCGTTGTCAATGAGTAGTTAGACTTGGAAGCGCCTGTGAGGGCTGCTTCAGCGGTGTAATCTGAAACGTTGATAGCGGAATCGTTGCTCAAAACAACGTCGCAATCATCTCCGGTAACAACACCGATCAAGTTAGCGCTCACGCCATGCTTCTTCGTGTCGTAAACGTAGCTTGTTGTCTCGCTCCACTCGATGCTTAACTTCTTCTGTGCGATAGGGAAGAACAGAGTGTCGGAAGCTACTGCGTAGTTACCACCGGCTCTGTTCGTTATCACCACTTTGGCGCTGTCGCCCGCATTCTTATTGTCTACGTAGGTAAAGTCATACTCGTTTGAGTCGATGGTGTCGTTTCCGACTACCAATGCGAACTCAGGCTCTTGATAATTACCGTTGTAGGTGTAGACAGAATCCTTATCTAATAAAGTGATGACATAGCCATTGTCTGACGGATCGTTCGGATCGTCAGGCTCCAATATTTTGTTGGAGATGCTCCAATTGTGGGCGGAGTCGCTGCTAGCCAACTTATAGTTACTGTTGGAGATTTCCAAAGCTTTCGCCACATAGTCTCCCACAACGGTAGCGGAGTCGTTCTCATATCTTACGACAGTTACCACATCACTCTTGACGATGTCCGCCGCCTTAGCGATTGCATATACTCCCTTCTTCTCTGAGTCAAATACAAACACTTCTCCGCTCCATGTCAAACCTACAGTCTTAGGCTCGATGGAGAATGTGTCGCTTGCGCTTGCGATGATGTAGTTTCCGTCAGGCAAGTTGGTGATGATGACCTTAGCGCTGTCGCTAGCGTTGGTATTGTACTCGTAAGTAACGTCGTACTCGGAAGAAGGAATCGTGTCACCGTCGATGATAAGGATGACCTTAGGCTCTTGCGGCTCACCGTTGTAAGTGTAAGTAGTGTCTTTGTCGACGAATACGATTTCGTAACCTTTATCATCCGGATCTGTAGGATCAACAATTGGATCTACGCTCTTCTTGGTGATAGACCAAGTTTTGGTGATATCCGTTGTCAATGAGTAGTTAGATTTGTCAGCGCCTGTGAGGGCAGCTTCTGCGGTATAGTTTGAAACGTTGATAGCGGAATCGTTGCTCAAAACAACGTCGCAATCATCTCCGGAAACAACTCCTGTCAAGTTTGCGCTAATACCTTGTTTCTTTCCGTTGTATGTGAAACTGTATGGTCCCACCCAATTTATTTGAAGTGCCTTAGGTTGGATAGTGAACAATACGGTAGTGTCTTGCAACGTGTAGTTGCCACCCGTTTTGTCGGTGATGATGATCTTAGCGGTGTCGCTAGCGTTGATATTGTCCGCATATACTGCGTTGTATTCATCAACTGAGATTACCTTTCCGTTCAATAGGATCTCAACGGCAGGAGTCTTAGCGGTACCATCGTAAGTGTAAGTCTCACCGGCGTTCAGGCTGATGACGTACTCGTTTGGTTGAGGATGCTCAGGGTCAACTGGAACGATGATGCTCTTTGGCGTAATAGACCACACTTGGGAAGTGGTAGCCGGCAATTTATAGTTGTTGTTGCTCAAGGCGGTCACGTTCGCGGTGTAGCTGTCTGCGTCGGTGGCTTTATTGCCAGTTATTGTCGGAATACATACGTCTCCCGTGTAGACTCCGTCGAGGGAGAGGATAAGCTCCTTGACCTCTCCGTCGTATTCGAAAGTATAAGGATTCGGATTCCAGTTCAAACCAACCTCTTTAGGCTCGATAGTGATAGTCCAGTCTTCGTCTGTGAAATCTCCGGATTCATAGTTCGTCCCGATGATGACAACTTTTATCGGATAAGTCCCGACACTATCAGGTCCCTCCTTTGTCCAAGCGCCATCTACATTGTAGTAGATTTCATAATCGGTATTCAAGGTCAAGTCTGTCGTGAATTCAACCGTATGCTTCGTGTTGTCGTATGTTACAACTTTGCTGCTTGTGTTGATTCCGAAGTCCGTTTTTTCTAACTGAATTGGGGAGACTGTCAATGTGCCATATTCAGGGGTGATGACATAATTGTTCAAATCCGTCTTGCCCGCTGCTGAATAAGTGAAGGTGTTGTCTGTTTCACCTACTTCAGTTTGAGATGCGAAGTTGCTATAGATAAACTCGTCTTCTCCCACTAAAGGAACATTGGTCGTAACCACTTCCTTTCTCAATGGTTCTCCATCGTATTCCTTTGAATCATTTCCGGATGTGAGTGTGATAGGGAGAGGTGATACAGTAAACGTAACAGTCTTGTCGGAAGGCTTATAACAACCGTTGGGATTAAATGTGTACTTCAAAGTGTGACTTCCGACAGCCAATAGACTTGATTCATTCCTCGTTATACTATCTTCTATGATTGTAAAGTCTCCTTTTTCTTTTGGACTCGTGAGGGTTATGGCTTGGCTAAGTGTGTTGCCATAAACTATATCTTCTCCAACAACAGACCATGGACTTACATCAGATGCCCCATTGTTGTTAAAAGAAACTGACAGTGTAACCGTATTGGATTCCCCACTTTCTGTGGTGATTTTTACGTTTACTTTGGCTGTTGTCGTTTTGAATGAATATGAATAATTATTATTGCTGATTTTCGTTCTATTTACAAAAGTAGAATTGGCATTGAATTTTATCTGACCATTCTCGTGCTTGAAATAAGTAGAATAGTTAGTGGTGCCTGACTTTGAGAAAGTCACTGCAGTGATTTTGTCTCCATCTTCGTCAACGACAGAAATAGGTAGAATGAAGGAGTAAGAACTATTATAAGCGTTTTGTGCTTCAGTTGCACTACCACATAACGTAACAGAAGTTCCCGTTAATTTAGGCAATGTCGTCACTTTTGCTGTGACTTTGATTGCCATAGATACGGGATCGTTACACCCATCATCTAAAATCACGGTCAGGTCGTTGTAGGTAGTCGTCGTTTGGACATTACCTGTGTAGAACAATTTCCCGTTGGCGATTTTGAAATTGGTAGCGTCTGTGCCCGATAGGGTGATAGACAATGCGTCGCCGTCCTCATCCGTAAAGGTAATAGGTACTTCCTCGTTCGTCCCCGAAGTGATTGTTGCGGAAGATGGCGCTGCCATAGGCTCGGTGTTCTTTCGGGTTTTAATTGTAACCATAGCAGTGTCAATGCCAGGTATCAAATCTAAACTGGAATACTTGGAGACACCTTCAAATCCGTCGGAAAGAATATAGGTAAGAGTGGGAAGTTGACCCGTTATATTGGTCCCCACAAACGAATAAGAACCGTCGGCGTTAATTGTTATGGTTCCGTAGGAATTGTTGTTCCCATCTTTTATGTTTAATGAACTTCCTGCGCTTTGCAACTCTCCCTCGTTAAGGTAGAATCCGGTGATCGACAAAACGTCGTCGTCGATATCCGAATCGTTGGTCAAAAGGTTTCCGCTCGTATTGGCGCATGCGCTGAATTTCAAGGTGTCGGATACACCAATCGGAGCTGAATTCAAGAAGAAGATAACGTCTGGCGCATCTTTCAAGTTGTTGTTTGCGATGCCGTCATATTCACCTTTCGCACCTCCGCTTACGGTGTCGGCAGGCAAGAGTGGCATACCGTCGTCGTTGATGTTGTTGGCGTCGACCTCGAAGTAGTCGCCCGGACGCATGATGAAACCTTTAGCTAAAATTTCCTTGTGTGCCAACTTGGAACCCGCATATCCTTCAACCTTGATGATGGCGTACTTGCCGTTTTTGATGTTGATGAAACCTAATCCATACTCCTCACCAGAAGGCTGTTGTACCACTGTACAAGTAGGGTCGTTTGAGTCGACCAAATAGACGCTATCGGTGTAGAAGCCTCCTTGCGGGAACCAAACACCGACGGAAGCACTATCCGCATCCAAGTCGCAAGTCACATTGGAACCCTTGAAAGGATAACTTTCGTGATACAGGTTTTCTACCCGTAATGTATAGGTGATATGTTCTCCGATACGAGCAGTCTTTTTGTCGCAAGTGATCGTGTCGATCTTCAAATCGATGAAATTGGTGCGGACCGTTTGGTTTTGTGTGCCCAATGCGGTTCCTTGCGCATAGGTCCATGTGTCGATGATGGAATTGTTACCGCGGGAGTCTCCTGCGTCGGTTCCTTGTCCGCTTGTGGGTCCTGTATAATTATAATAGAATTGATGGGCAGGACTTGCTTCCCCCTCATCTCCGGATGTCCATGCTCCGTCGCCCTTGACTTCCGGACGGGATGACTTTAAGTTCGAGTCATCCCAATAAATAATGTTGCGGGAAATATTTTCCCATGCCGCATCCAACTGGTTTAGAATAAGTCCGTGTTTGTTGTTGTCCAAATCGACAAACGGGAAGTGAATTTCTGCTGACTTTAATTTTCCAGACAATGAGATGGAGGCGTCTTGGACGAGCTTCCCATTTCCGTCATTTCCATCCCAATCTATTGTGTTCGCTCCCTCTATACAAGTCCCTTCGAAAGTTCTTTTCGTATAACCCGTTCCGAAATCCATGTTGATTTGATAATCACCCGCACAATTGGCTTCGAAATAAATTTCAACTCCTTCCGGACCTAACACGCAAGGAAGGTGACTCTCTTTACCTGCGATGCATAAGTTAGACAGTTGAGGAGCGTCTTTGGCGTTCTCCTTTGAAATCAACCATGTTTTGACCACTTGGTCTCCATATACACAAGGTGCAAAATTCGGCATGTCTGCCGCTGGTTTGCAGAAGAATAGTTTGTGTGTCGCATCTTCATAATAATCGACCAATTTACCATCCGCATTCTCTTTTTGAATTATATTGTCTGGAATACGAGGATCGTAAATCGGTAATGTTTTTTTGGAAAATAATGCATCTCCAGATTTCCACGCCATACTTTGGTATGTGGGTTCTCCCCCTTTCGCATATTGAATACTTGTTGATGATTGAATGAAACTTCCGTAATTCTTTTGGACACCTTTGTTGTTTGCAAAGAATGTTCCTAAACAAGGGTTTTGTCCATTGGCGTCTACTACATATAGATAACCAGTGCTGGTTAATACATAAAATTGGGAATACCATTCTTCCACATAACCTTTTTGTGAAGATGATGTGAAATATATATTTAATACATTTAAATATACACGACCTGGAATAAAGGCAGTTCCCTCCTCATTTAAGACGGATATATCGTAGGCATTGATTAGGCAATCCGTTCCTTCTGTCCAACCATCTTCGACAAAATCCTTTGTGGTGTTATTGTAATCATAACTTGCGGTGTTGGGATTGAAATTGATTTCCCAAACGCCTTCTTGCCCTGCGTTTACAGAAATAACACATGCATCATATCCATTTGAGGGAGTGCCATTGGGCAATTTCGGACCTGCTAATTCTTGCGCACGATTCGATATCAAACCTTTAGAACCGTCCTTGGTGAATTGCCCGGATGTGCCGTCTGGCGCATGGTATTCTATCTTTGCCCCTGATCTGCTCGATGCAAACATACTGGAAGCGACATAGATTTTTTCTCCAGCTTTCGCATACACCTTCATCGTTCCGTTTGTCGGGAAAGGACAACCACTAATTGCGTCAATATTTGAGCTGGCAACGATTGGAGCTCTAAATTTGTTTAAGTCATTTTTTGTTATTCCTCGTTTTGTGAAATAATCTGCAGGATACAAATCCTTCGATCCGTCCGCGAATAGAGATTGGAAAGAACTTACCATTAACAGTAAGAGAATTCCTAAGGTTCTTCTTTTTAAACTAGGATGCTTTATCATATACATTAATTTTTATTTCTTACACTGAATCAAATGTTAGCAGTTCTAATTGCCATTTACACCATTACATAACATCATTACAAATATAAAGAATTGGAATCACAAATGCTAATTTTTTGTTTCCCCAAAAGGCTCTATTTTTTAATAAATATATTGACTTTTTGCGGTCGTGTCTCTTGTTTATTTCATGATTTTGGGGGTTGTTGATTTTCTATTGACTTCTTCTTTGCGTGTTTGTCGTTTATATTCCGCTGCCATGAGTTTGTCCAATGAAAAGAATCTAAATCCGATTTGATATCGCCTGAATATTAAATTTGTGACGCTAAAGAGGATTACCTTATTTATAATTATTTAGTTATGGGAATAAGAGAGGCTAAAAGTTTGAAAAGATATAAATATGTGTTACTTTTGCCCGTCATTCTGCCAGACAGAAAAGGTCGTTTGAACCTATGACAGGGTGAATTTAATAGGGTATGACTCGTTGAAGGTTCGCACGTGGGGAAGCTGCCGGATACGGGATGTGAATTGGAAAATAGATTGTTAATTAAGTATGTCTAAAATAATTCTTATGAGGAAATATTTGCTTTTATTATTCGTGTGTTTGCTGAGCGTCTCTTCGCAAGCCCAGTATGTCATTGAAAAGATGGGAAATATGCCTTTCGTCTCGATGACGCTTCCCGACGATGAGTATGCGTCGTGGGAAAAGGGAACGTTCAATCTGAAAAGGTATACGCAAAACATTTATGGAGAATTCCCTGACGAGTTCGATTTCATCGTCTTTGTGTTGAACCAAAAGGAATATCCGGCAGACTTGAATTATGCGGGTATCAGCTATCCCATCTCATCCACCGAAAGTGGCATCGGTGTCAATCCTTTCGACAATTCTGGCTATTATGGCTCGAACGGGAAACTGCAGAGCATACTTTATATGCCTAACAAAAGCGGCCTGAGAAGCGGACCATTCCTCCATGAAATTTGCCACCGTTGGGCTAATCATGCCTTCCCGACCATCGATATGAATGGTAATGAATGCGTGGGACATTGGGGCTTGACTGGCGGTAACAACCCCGGACAGTTGGGCGGTTTCGACCAAAACGAGCTGATTCGGAATGTTGACGGCGACTCCACCAAATTTGTCGTCGTTGATTTCGGAACAACCGCTAATTACGGTAATTCGGTTCCTTACACCGACCTCGAACTCTATCTGATGGGTATGCTCCCTTTGTCGGATGTGAGACCTTTCGATATGTTCCAATCTATCGATTCTTCCTCGTATGAGGCTAAATATGGTACGGTGACGCTCTACTCTTCGGCGGTGGCGCATTACACGCCTGAAAAGATTGAAAAGGAACTTGGCGCGCGTGTGCCTGATTACTCCCAGTCGCAAAAGGAGTTCAAGGCTCTTTTCTGCGTGCTCACCAAAGAGGCGTTGACGGATGAGGAAAAGGCCGAATATAATTCGCAAATCATGTGGTTCTGCGATACGACGGGTACGGATTATCACTCGGCTGTCTATAATTTCCGTGAAGCTACCCGTGGCGTCGGCTCTTTCCTCCCTTATGTGGCGCTGGAGGGAGACACTTCTTCCGTGGATACAATTTCCTCTATCTTTATCGAGGAACTCTATGTTATGGGTGACATCCAAAATGTGGGGTGGAACCAGTTCGCTCCTTCCGCTTTGACGAAAGTGGGCAAGAATGTTTTTGAGGGCATATATACCTTCTCGGAGGATACTTCCTACTTCGCTTTCTGTACCGATTTCGGTGATTGGGACGCGGTTAACAACTCCAGATGGGCGGGCGCTAACAATGATTTCGTATCGCCTGATCATAAGGGCGCAGTCGTGAGGGGCGGCGATGGCTCTTGTTTCACGATCGCGAAGGGAACTTACCGTGTGACGGTGAATATGGATTCCCTCATTTGTCGTGTGGAGCCGACTCAACTGGATCCCGGTCAGAATCAATTCGTGAGAATCTTGCTTCATGTCCCTGCCGCTTACGTCCATCCTGACGGGAATTTCGTATATGGTTTCTATGATGAAGATTGGGAATACCAAACCGCGGGTTTCGTTCCGGATCCATCCGCTCCGAATCTTTATGTCGCTTATTTCCCAAGAACCCAGTCCTCTTTTTCCGGAAGTCTGGAACAAAAGGCGAGTGGCGTTTTGGCTGAGTTTGGCGATCTGGAAGTGACGGGAGATACTTCTATCACCATTGCCGATACGCTACATACGAGCGCAGGAGGAGATAATTATATGGTCATCTATTTGCTTTCTCCGTATGATGTCCCTGCGGAAATGTTCAAAGGGGGAGCGGACAATTTCTGCACCATATCGGGCTCCCTTTATGATTTGGAAAAGAAACCTTTCTCCACAAATACGAGCGACGAGTCTCTTTTGGGTGAATACTTCGTCTATATGAACGATGGCAAAAATCTCTATAAGTTCCCTGTCAACGACCGGGGCGAGTTCTCTTTTGAGGTGCCTTCGGACTGGAAGTGCGAAAGCATCTATGCTTCCAATCTTTCCCAAAGCAGAAGTTTCGGTTATGGGAAGAAACTTGAGGTGGGGGACAACAAAACGGTTCGTTGCGACTTGTACGAGGGTGTTGAGAACGCCTCTTGTGAAGATGCTTGGAACGAGTCTCTTGTCTATTGGGACGGACGTTCCCTTTCGGTGGAGAACCCTCTGCACAACCCAATTTCCATCTATTCTGCCAGTGGCTTATTGCTTTACAGCACATCCTCGGATTGCGGCTATACCTTTGAGCGAAGGGGAGTCTATTTGCTGCGGATGGCGGAGACGACGATGAAACTGATCGTGAAATAAAGGGAAAGCGCGGGGTTCTAAAAGGCTCCGCGCTTTTTGCTTTTTCTCCTGCGTGTTTTGTGAAAAACCTTTAATAAGAAATCCTTTCTCTAAATTTTTAAACATCTTCTAAGATTGCTGAGTTTTTTATACCTTTGCAAAAAATACATTATCATTTAAAGATGGCAAAAGAATTAACGCCACGCAGTGAGGATTATTCACAGTGGTATAACGACTTAGTAGTCAAGGCTGATTTGGCGGAGAACTCCGCGGTGAGAGGTTGTATGGTCATCAAGCCATACGGGTATGCTATTTGGGAAAAGATGCAACGTGAGTTGGACCGTATGTTCAAGGAGACCGGTCACGTGAACGCATATTTCCCTCTTTTTATCCCTAAGTCTTTCCTAAGCAAGGAGGCCGACCATGTGGAGGGCTTCGCTAAGGAGTGCGCCGTGGTGACCCACTATCGTCTGAAGACGAATCCTGACGGCAGCGGCGTGGTTGTTGACCCTGAGGCTAAATTGGAGGAGGAGTTGATCGTCCGTCCTACATCTGAAACAATCATTTGGAATACATATAAAAACTGGATCCACTCATATCGTGACCTTCCTATCTTGTGCAACCAATGGGCTAACGTGGTCCGCTGGGAGATGCGTACCCGTCTCTTCCTCCGTACCGCTGAGTTCTTGTGGCAAGAGGGTCATACCGCTCATGAGACTTATGAGGAGGCTGAGAAAGAGGCGCAGAAGATGTTGAACGTCTATGGCGAATTCGTGGAGAACTTCATGGCTGTCCCTGTCATTAAGGGTGTGAAGTCTGAGACGGAGCGTTTCGCAGGTGCGGTCGACACTTACACCATCGAGGCGTTGATGCAGGATGGTAAGGCTTTGCAATCGGGTACTTCCCACTTCCTCGGACAAAACTTCGCTAAGGCGTTCGACGTGCAATATCAGACGCGTGAAGGTAAGTTGGATTATGTGTGGGCTACTTCTTGGGGCGTTTCCACTCGTCTGATGGGTGCGCTCATCATGTCTCACTCCGACGATAACGGTTTGGTTTTGCCTCCTAACTTGGCTCCGTTCCAGGTTGTCATCGTGCCTATCTTTAAGAACGACGAGCAATTGGCTCAGATTTCCGCTAAGGTGGACGAAATCATGGCTAAGTTGAAGGCGCTCGGCGTCTCTGTTAAGTATGATGATTCCGATACGAAGAAACCGGGCTGGAAGTTCGCTGAATATGAGTTGAAGGGTGTGCCTGTCCGCTTGGCTATGGGTGCCCGCGACCTCGAGAACGGTACCGTTGAGGTGGCTCGCCGTGATACGCTCACGAAGGAGACCGTTAGCTTGGAGGGAATCGATGTTTACGTGAAGAATTTGTTGGACGAAATCCAAAAGAATATTTTCCAAAAGGCGCTGACTTATCGTAACTCTATGATTAAGAAGGTGGATTCCTACGAGGATTTCAAGGTGGAAATCGAGAAGGGCGGATTCATCTTGGCGCATTGGGACGGTACTCCTGAGACGGAGGCTAAGATCAAGGAAGAGACGAAGGCTACCATCCGTTGCGTGCCGTTCGATACTTATTTGGATGACGACAAGGTGCCTGGCAAGTGCATGGTCACCGGAAAGCCTTCCAAGTGCAGAGTGCTTTTCGCAAGAGCATATTAATCAGAATTTATACAAAGCGTTGGAATGCGAAAGGCATTTCAGCGCTTTTTTCTATTCTCTCTTATCTTATACCAGTACACATGAAGTTCCGATTGTTGACAAGTTTATCGACTCTTATTTTTCTGCTTTTCTTTTTTGCGGCGAACTCCTTGGCAGGTGTCCGTTCTGTATATGATTCCCATGTGGCGGCGCAAGAAGGTGAAATCGAGGATTCGATTGCAAAAGAACGCCGAAGAGACACTTTTGTGGATTACTGCTCAGTTAGTTGCACTTTTGTGAACTGTTTGGAAGGAGGCTCATGGAAAGATCATGTGTGCATGGACGATAAAATGCTCTACTTTTCGCCTGCTGTGACAACCTTTGTGCGTGATGCGGAGTACTTCCTGCCTTACACCAAGGGCTATACGGCGTTAGGATTCTTTATGAAGCCGAAGTTTACCTATAAGCACAACGATCATTTATCAGTCAGTGCGGGCGTCGATTTGATGGGAATTGCTGGTGACCACAAGAAGATTCGAGGTGTTTCTCCCATCGTCACCATCTCTTATAGTCCTATCAAAAATATAACCATCGTGGGAGGTACGTTGCGTAATTTAGGCCATTGCTTAGATGAGCCTATGTGGGATTACGATCGAAATTTCTATGCGCATAAAGAAGATGGTCTACAAGTATTTGCCCACACTGAACATTGGAAGACGGAGATGTGGTGCAACTGGGAAGATTTTATTGTTGTCGACTCCCCATGGCAAGAGAAGTTCACCTTCGGCTGGAGGAATGATTTTTACAGCAATTCATTTGGTGACTTTCACAACAGAATAAAGATTCCCGTCAATTTGATGATGAACCACCGTGGCGGACAGATTGACGCGGTGGAAGATACTTGTATAGAGACGTTGGCAAATGTCTCCATCGCCATCGAATACAGTTGCCGCGCAAATGGTATCACATATACTGCGGGAATTCCTTTTTACGGATTTTCCAACCGCTCCAACGAAGAGCACATCCACACTCATTTTAAGGATGGATGGGGTATCTACCCGAATATTGACATAAGCGGTGTAAAGAGAGGGAGAAGTCATAACAATTCCAATTATATCTTCGGACGTCTTGGCTATTGGTATGGCGATGGTTTTATTTCAGGAAGAGGTAGTTACCTGTTCCAGTCCAGAAGTTATTTCGACGAGGAGTTTGAGCGCAGATACAGACACATGATAACAGCAATTGCCGGTTATTATTTGAATGAAATCTTCTCCATTCAGCTCCGTGCCTACTATGATATTGATGAAAAGAGTATGGATTATTCCGCTACCATATCTATGTGGTTTGACAAAAACTTTAAGATATATACGTTTAAGAATAAATGATGAAACATCTTCTCATCATATTACTGGCATTGCTTTCCATTCTTCCCGCGAGTGGCAAGAACAAGGAGCGTATCACTGAGCGTGGCTCTTCTTTGTTTTACCGCAGTTGGCGCTACCCGGTGGTGGCGGATGAGAAGGTGGATACTACCGAGACGATAAAGATGCCTGCCGATAGCGTGCCTTCTGTCGATTCATCGCTTCAGGACTCTGTGGCTGCGCCGGATTCCATCCCTCAGGATTCTCTTCCTCAAGAGCCATTGGCTAATGTGGGGGATTCTTTGGATAGGGTTGGCGCATCTTCTTTGACCGACGACACGAAAGAGGGTGGTGATGGTGAGAATGGTGAATTGGCGGATATGCCGAAGGTGACGCGTCCCGACATCAATACTTGCATCGTCTATTTTATCTTCGACCAGAATAATTTTATCACGGACTACTCCGCTGAGTTTGATACCATCATGGCTTTCATCGATTACCATCAAGGAAAAGATTTTGAGGTGGTGGGCCATACCGACGAACGGGGTACGGTGGTTTATAATCAGGGCCTGTCAGAGCGTCGTGCGAAGCGGGTCTATGATGTGCTGGTGCGCAGGGGTGTCGACCCGAAACGTTTGACCATGATCGGTCGAAGCGAATTGGAACTGGCTATTCCGCATGCGAAGAACGAACGTGAACATTTGTTGAACCGTAGGGTAGTGGTTAGGGTGAAAAAGAAATGAGACATCGACTGGTTTACATATTGTTCTCTCTCTTGGGTTGTTGCCAGATGGCGACCGCCCAGCAGGATATTTTGCTTACCCAACAGATCTTTTCCCGCGGCAATATCAACCCGGCTGGTGTGGGTAACACGGGTGATGTGGACATCTTCCTCTTCGGCCGTTTGCAATGGCTGGGCGTGGATAATGCGCCTCATACCATTTTGATGAACGCTACTAATTATTTCAAGCGGATTCAGTCGGGCGTGGGTTTGACGCTCTATCGCGACGCGTTGGGCATCGGCCACAGCATGACGGAACTGAAGGCGGAGTATTCCTATCAGGTGGATCTGAATCCTCGCTGGATTCTCTCTATGGGTCTCTCCGCCGGCGCTTTCTGGGGCGTTTATGACCCTACCGCTAATTCTTTGGATAAGGAGTATGAACGTGAGTTGCTGGATTTGCCGAAAGGAAAGGTGCGCGACGTGAGCCCCGATTTTAACTTGGGTTTCGAACTCAATTCCATGGTGTGGACCTTCGGTGTCTCTTGTACCCACATACAAAATAATCAGTCGCTTTCTTACTCTTCAGACAGGCATTTCTATGGCTATGCGGTGCGGACGATTCAGTTCACGGACGAGTGGGACGCTATGGTGGATTTAGGGTATATGAATCGTAATAAGGTGCATGTGGCGGATCTTGGTGTGTTAGGGTTCTATCATCGTCTCGTCTGGGGCGGACTCTCTTGGCGACCGGATATCGTGAATGGTTGCAACCCTTCTTATCTCTCTGTTTTGTTAGGATTGGAATATAAAATCTTCCGTTTCGGCTATGTCTATGAATGCGGCTTAGGCAGAAACAGCACTTTGCCTAGTAATACGCATGAAATCCTTTTGTCCTTTAGAATCAATAAATAAACGTCGCTTCCCTTTGCTTCGGATTTTCATTGCGAAAACATCTATCACTTCTATTACGCCTATCCGTCTCTTCCCTCATCTCTATAATCCGCAAAAAAATATGAGTTGGGTGTGCCCCTTTGCCGCAAGCAGATGCTTGATGGCCCTGTTTTCGTCTTCCGTTATCCATATTGGCTAATGCTTGTTATTTATTGGAAATAAAAAAATCCGGTGGCCGTATAAAACCGCCACCGGAACTATTGAATTTATTTTGAATATATTCAGTCAAGTTCTTCTCACACTATGAGTGCGGGAAACTTGCTTCCTGATTTAGTTTCCTAATTCAAATATGCCAGAATTCATTTCTTCGTTCAAGTACTTCACAAGACTTTCTTTGTCTAATCCTTCTGCGTCTTCCATCTCGAAATCTTCTGCTGTGCCTGCTAATACAAGGTATTTCCCGTTAGTGGATGCGCCTTCTGTATCACCCATTTGTTGAGCATAACTTTCCAATGCCTTTTTCGCATTTTCTTCGCTTCCACAATCCATGAACATGTTGATGTTTTGGAGTTTGTTTCCGTCGAAGTGATAAACGCCCATCATATCCATACCTGGCATGAAAGAAAATGGACAAAGGACATCATCCCCAATGATGGTGGCTTCCTTAACGTCTTTATTGTTCTCTACCAATGTGATTGTGGCATTTTTCCCACCATTAGATGATCCACCTTTGTCATCGTCATCATCATCTCCACAAGAAGTGAAAGTTGCGGTTCCCATCAACATCATTGCGAAGGAGCCAAGTACTAATAAAAATTTCTTCATGATTAATGTATTTGTTAAATGTTAATAATACAAATATAATATTTTTTTTTATAAAGGTGCTGGTTTTATCCTTGTGTTTTTGATAAATGTTTGCGTGTCATCGCATTGTTCTTCCTTGAGGTTTTGCGTCAAAAAACAAGGACAAGACTTATCTCGCCTTGGTATGCCGGATTAAATTTGTATTATTCGTCCGACAACGTGACCAATAATTCCCTATAGGCGGAGAAAATTTTGGATTTGGAGACGTATCCGACGTATTTGCCTTCTTCGTCCACCACAGGCAGATTCCACGCTTTGGTCTTTTCGAACTTATACATCACTTTCTCCATCGCTTCGCCGAGTATGATGAAATCGGGAGGAGATACCATCAGTTTAGATACTTTGAAACGGTTGTATAGTTCGGGGCGGAACATGATGTTGCGTATTTCGTTGAGGCTGATGAGCCCGACCATTCTATGCTTGGAATCTAGAACGGGGAAGATGTTGCGGTTGGAGTTCGCCACTATTTTGATGACGTCGCCCAAGTACATTTCCGGGTGTAAAGTCTGGAAGTCGGTCTCGATGAGATTCTCCGTCTTCAAGAGCGTTAGGATGTTCTTATCGGTATTATGTGTGAGCAATTCACCCTTCTTCGCCAGACGCATCGCATACAAACTGTGGGGCTCGAAGGCGATTATCGTCACGTATGCGACCGTCGCCGTGATCATCAGACAGATGAAGAGGTCGTATCCTCCGGTGAGCTCGGCAATCAGGAAAGCTCCTGTCAAAGGTGCGTGCATGACGCCTGCCATGACACCCGACATGCCCGCTAAGGCGAAGTTCTTCTCTGGTAAGGTGATGTTCATGTAATTGCTGATGTAGGCCATCGCGAAGCCGGTGATACATCCCACGAAAAGGCTTGGCGCGAAGATTCCTCCCGTTCCACCACTTCCGTTGGTCGCCGCGGAGGCGAAAATCTTAAAGAAGATGATGAGGAAAAGGAAGAGAAGTACCATCCAGAAATTATCCTTGAAATCGTAGAATACGCTGTTCTCGGTGACGGATTGCACGTCGCCGTTCAAAAGGTACTCAATCGTGTCGTAACCCTCTCCGTATAATGGCGGAATGAAGAAAATCAGGATGCTAAGCATGATACCGCCCGCGAAGAGTTTTTTGATAGGTGTGTTCAGACTGGCGAAAAAGGATTCCAGTTTGGTCATTCCTCGCGTGAAGTAGAGGGAGACGAAACCGCAAAGGATTCCGAGCGCCACATAATAAGGCACATTGCCGATGGAGAACGGAATAGGTTCGAAGGTGAACATCGCTTCGGAGCTGGAGAGCAGGTAGGTGAATACGGAAGCGGTGGCTGCCGAGATGAGCAACGGAACGATGGAGGCCATCGTCAAATCGAGCATCAACACTTCCAAGGTGAAACAGACGCCCGCGATCGGCGCTTTAAAGATTCCTGCCACGGCGCCCGCGGCTCCGCAACCGACCAACAACATCAGTGTTTTTTGCTCCATACGGAAAAGTTGCCCTAGGTTAGAACCGATCGCGGAACCGGTCAGCACGATCGGTGCCTCGGCTCCGACTGAACCTCCGAATCCGATGGTCAACGAACTGGCTATCGTGGAGGACCACATGTTGTGACGCTTGATACGCGCCTTCTTCTGCGAAATGGCGAACATGATCTTCGTCACTCCGTGGCTGATGTCGTCTTTCACAATGTATCTAACGTATGCGCTGGCGAGGCATACACCTATGATCGGTGTGGCCAAATATAGGTAGTTCAAGCTTCCATCGGTGAAGTTGCTCTTCACAAGTTCGTGAAGGATCTCCACAATGCTCTTCAATATGTGTGCGGCGATGGCGCAAAACAATCCGGTCACGAAACTCAGGAAGAGTGTGAAATGCCTTTCACTGATATGCGATTCCCTCCAACGTAAAAACCGAATGAATTTCTCTTCTAACATGTTCTAAATCTTCTCGTATCTATTTCGAAATTTGAAAAGGCTAAGTTAATAAAAATCGCATTCCCTATGTCATAAAAAAAAGTTAAATGCTAAAAAAAAATATTGTGGATGGTTTTATGGATGCTTTTTATTAATTTTACGAAATTATTCTCCATTGTCGCGAATTGTGGAATTTCTCGACAACCATGGATTTTTATATTGAAAAAAATAGAAAATAAAATATATAATGATTAACAGATGGAATTTCACTCCTCTGACAGACGAACAAGAGATGCAGAAGATGCAGCTTTCCGAGGCTTTGGGTATAAGCCCCGTCCTCTGCCAACTGCTTGTCCAACGAGGAATTACCACCTTCGCGCAGGCGAAGAGCTTCTTCCGTCCGCAATTGGCTGACTTGCATAATCCGTTCTTGATGAACGACATGGATAAGGCTGTGGACCGGTTGAACCGTGCCATCGGTAATAAGGAGAAAATCCTTATTTACGGTGATTATGACGTGGACGGCATCACGGCGGTGGCGCTCGTCTACAAGTTTTTGAAACAGTTCTACTCCAACGTGGAGTTTTATATCCCGGACCGTTACACGGAGGGCTATGGCGTCTCTTACAAGGCGATAGACTATGCGGTGGAGAATAAAATCAAACTGGTTATCGCCCTCGATTGCGGTATCAAGGCGGTGGAGAAGGTGGATTACGCGAATAATTTGGGCGTCGATTTCATCATTTGCGACCACCATACGCCTGACGACCGTCTGCCGTCCGCGGTGGCTGTGCTCGACTCTAAACGGGCGGATAACACTTATCCGGACGTCAACCTCTCCGGTTGCGGCGTCGGTTTTAAGTTTATGCAGGCTTTCGCTTGCAACAATGGCATACCTTTCGAGAAATTGGAGCCGATGTTGGATTTCTTGGCGGTGAGCATCGCTTCCGACATCGTGCCTATCAACGGAGAGAACAGAATATTAGCCTATTACGGTTTGAAACAACTGAACTCTAACCCGAGTCTGGGTATGAAGAGCATCATCGATGTGTGTGGCTTGGCGGATAAGGAGATTACCATCAGTGATGTGGTTTTCAAAATCGGTCCCCGCTTGAACGCTTCAGGTCGCGTGCAGTCGGCTCGCGAGGCGGTGGATTTGCTCATCTCCCGCGACTTGAGTTTCGCTAAGGCGAAGAGCGACTGTATCGACCAGTATAATAATACTCGTAAGGATTTGGATAAGAGCATCACCGACGAGGCGAAGGACGAGTTGGAGAGCGAGGATGGATTGGAGAAGAGAAACTCTATTGTCATCTATAACGCCAACTGGAACAAGGGTGTCATCGGTATCGTGGCTTCCCGTTTGACGGAGCTCTATTATAAGCCTACCATCGTCTTGACCCATTCCAATGGTTTCGCCACGGGTTCGGGTCGCTCGGTGCAGGGATTCGATATCTACAAGGCGATCGAGTCTTGTCGTGACTTGCTGGAGAATTTCGGCGGCCATATGTACGCCGTGGGTCTCTCCATGCGTGAGGAGAACGTGCCTGAGTTCAAGCGCCGCTTCGAGGAGTATGTCTCCGAAAACATCTTGGAGGAACAGAAGCAACCTCAGATCGATATCGACGCTTTCATCGATTTCAAGGAGATCACGCCTAAGTTCTTCCGCCTTCTGAAACAGTTCAATCCATACGGACCTGAGAACTCCAAGCCTGTATTCGTCACCCGTAGGGTGTTCGACTACGGTACGAGCCGTGCGGTGGGTAAGGAGCAGGAGCATATGAAACTGGAGCTGATTGACTCCCAATCGGAGTGTATCATGAACGGTATCGCCTTCGGGTTCGGTCAGCCGAAACGTCCGGGCGAGGTGGACTTCAACAAGTATATTAAAGAACTGAATCCGGTGGACATCTGTTACACCATCGAGGAGAATAACTTCAACGGGACAACTTCCATCCAATTGATGATCAAGGATATAAAGACGGTGGAATAAGAACGAGGATTTTTATTTATTTAAAAGCTGTTTATTCTTAAACAGCTTTTTTTTAGAATATGCCCCCATGAAATATATAAAATACATCATAGCGATCGTTACGATTGTCGTCACCCTTCCTTTGGCTTTCTATTTTGTCCCTTTTAATGTTATTTGGGTGACGGGAGATGTCGCGTTAAGGAAACGATTACAGGTGGATTTCTATCAGCAGGGTTATTATGTGGATCTTGGGAGAACCAGAATATTAGAAGATGGTGGTTCTTTCCTGTTTTTCCGTAATGAGTATGGCGACCATCGAATCGCTATCCAATGTGATTCGTCTTATGCCTATTGGGGATGGTTCAAAATTAGATCTTGGTACAAAACCTTCGTTCACCTCCATTTCTATTCTTCCGAAGGCAAGAACTATATGTCGGGTAATATGTGGGTAGGGTTGGACCATTGGCGGACCATTCAATGCATCGATCAGAGTAGCGAGAAAAAAAATGAATATGAAGAAATATACCGTGAAGAGGAGCGACGGTGGTTACGGATGTTGCAGAGACATAAAAATAGGGATTGAAAAAAATTTTTTGACTGCCGAATCGCCCTATTTACGGGCGGTTGTTTGCTTTATATACTCAAATTAAAAACGAAATTGATAAGAAATGATAAAAAAAGTATTGCAAAAGAGAAAGTTTTCGTTATCTTTGAAAAGATGTGTGATATAGATGAACTACAAATTAAAGCTACTTGGAGGGTGTGTATATGAAAAAAACGAATTTACATTATGAGAAAATTGCGCGGATAATGCTTGCTGTTGTGTGGGCGAACACGTGTGTTTGCGGTCAGATTTCGGCCATTAATGAGGATACGCCGGGGTTGAGTTTCGAAACGGGTTTCCCAGAATCTTTTACGGACGACCAATTGGGCGTTTGGAAAAGATATTATGGATTTTATGGTCCGGAGGATTATGGGACGAGTCAGACCGTCTATGAATTTTCCAATGGCTTGTATTACACGAAACCCGTCTGTAATGTGTCCAATCTCTTTTTTTCCACGAAAAGGACGACAGGTTCTATGGGCGACGAAGATAGGGATGGTTGGGTCCAGTATGGGAAGGCGAAATACGATTCCGTTGAATTCTGTAACCAAGATTCTTATGATTTAGCGAACAGGTGCCTTAAAATCAAGTTTCCGCAAGGCTCTTTTGATATTATCGATAAAAGAGAATTGGATCCGATGATAAAGAAAAATTGTTGTGCGGACTATCCTTTTTATACGATGCCGGATTCGAAGTGTTTGGAGCCGGGACAGAAAGTTGTGCGGATTGGTAGCACTGATTATACGGAGATGTTGTATAATGCGAGCATGCCTTTCGGTTACGAAAGAAGAGCCATGGCGGAGCGGATGGTCTATTCTTTCGAGGTCAAGGAGAACAGCACTTTGCTCGGTTGCCAATACGCCGCATTCCTTGACGACTGTCCATCAGAAATAATGTACAGACAAGATGATCTTCATTTCGGGAACGAACATCCAAGTGCGTTTCTGTCCATAACCTTGATGGATGCGAAGGGAAATAACATCCATCCATCGTGTGGTCTTTTCGATCATAACGCGAACAATGACCCATCTCAATACACTTTCATGAATCATGCCTGCTCCAATACTGGTGGTGTATGTGTATACAAAGATTGGACGAACTATGTCTATGACTTGCGAGAACACATAGGAGAAATTGTCACCATCGAAGTGTGGGTACACGATTGCCTATTGGACCTTCCGGTTTGTGACAACTGTAAGACTGTTCATCCCAATAATGATTATTTCGTAGATGAAGACGGAATTCCTCGTATCTCAGAGTGTAACAACGCTAACTTGGGATACAGAGGCGTGGGTTGTAAAAATAAAAACGCTAAGTGTAGACTCGTTCCGATGGCGGGCGGACACAGAGCGTACTGCTATTTCACAGCCTTTACGAAGAAGTTGGAGATGGTTGTGGATAGTTCTTCTGCTAGTGATACCATCACCATCACCGCACCTACGGGTTTCTCCCGTTACGAATGGAATACGGGGACCGCACCTTTCGTCTCTGAAGATGGAAAATCTAACGTCGCTAAATTATTGCGCTCTGATATTCAGGAGAATACGGATTATTCTTGCGTTATGTTTGGTGACGACGAAAATTGTACGAAAATTATCGGAACCGTTCAGTTGTTTAAGGATGGTTCGGGGGTTGTGGATGAATTGGGTGAAAGAGTGGTCTCTTATCCCAATCCGGTAAAAGACGCATTGATTGTTAAAGGCTATGCCAATCTTCCGTATACAATTTTCAGCATGCGTGGCGAAGCCGTTTCACAAGGCTTGATGGCTGGAGAGAAGATCGATTTGTCTTCCTTGACGACGGGCGGCTATTGGTTGAAGATAAGCCGAGAGGACGGAAAGACGGATTATTTGAAGGTGATTAAGGAGTGATGCTTTTTAGATTGGGCTAATCTAATCGATACGTTTTATATAAAAAAACACATCATTAATTTCAATCAAGAGGGTATGTCGAGTCGATATACCCTCTTTTCGTGAAATTGATTAAGTACGACCATAACATAAGGAAATTTCTTTGGGAATTCAATGTGCCGATTACCCCAAGGAAACACCACGGGTGAATAACTTATGGTTGACCTGACACCCTGAAAGAGCATGGCATTTCACGAGATATGTGTGTTCGTTTATTTATTGCATCTTCACGCTCATCTTCCCTTTGATGTCCAAATCGACTTTGATGCCGTCTTCGGTGAGGAATATCTTTCTGACGTTGAGACGCTCGATGAATCCGTTCAGCCTTACGTTTTTCATCACTTCCATGTTGAAAAGCTCCGAACGGCTCATCTCCTTGATGAGCGAGAGTTCGTCCTCTAGCGAGAAGATTAGGTTCTCCTCGATTTTCTTTTTCAGTCCTTTCTTGTAGAAGAGGTTGACGATTTTCGCCAAGACATTCTTTGTGGTGATGCGGTAGTCCACGTTCGTTATTTGGATGGAGCTCGTCTCTTGGTTGAAGAAAGGCGTGCCCGTCAGATATATCTTTCCGTTGATGAACCCGGAAACTTGCAGACCGATGATTAGTTCGCTGTTTTGTCCGTAGACCTCTATGCTGTCCACCTTGATTTCATGTCTGCCTTCTCCGAAAGTCTCTCCGATCATGATGCTCTTCGCCACGGAGTCCACCATCTCGTAAGGGATGTCTCCCAAGATGTTGATGAGGAAGCTTTCGTCGGTATTCTTGTATTGCTTATAGCTTGGTATCGAGGTGCTCTTCGTGATATTCTTCGGAGTCTTGCCCATGTAAACTTCCATAAGGCACTGTACGCCTATGGTGGTTCTCAAAATGCCGTATTGACCCTCGATAGGAGTGCTGTAGAGCTGCTTGGGTGTGGTTTTAATCCATGCCTTGTATTCCTCGGTGCTGATGTCGATTGGCGATTGCACTTTGTCCCAGATGTTTTCCACGTAGCTTTTCAGCGGAATGAGGTCGCAGACGGATTTGTCTATCGTCTTGCCTATTTCTGCTTGGTAGTCCTTTAATAACTTCTCCGCGATGGCGGTGATGGGCACATTCAGTCCGATGATTTTGATGGTCGGGGTCCTGATCCACTGATACTCCACGATGTTGGTATTGGAGATGATTCCCCAATATTTGGAGAAGGCGATCTTCGTCTTGAAGGTCATGCTGATGGCGCCTTCTATCTCACGGTCGGTCGTCGTGATGCCTATGTCGAACCGTTTCTTGATCCATAGCTTGATAGGCACCTTGTAGGTGAGCTCGTTCCCTTCGTAGGCTATCTTGAAGTCTTGCTCTTTCCAAGCCTTTATCATCAGGGAATCGTCTTCTATGTTGTTATCCTCGTATATCAGTCCTTGAAAGTTGTCGTTGATGATTTTTTCCATGAGCGACATGTTGATCTCTATCGGAATGTGCAAGGTGGAGGTCCTTGGCGTGTAAACAACGGGTTGGTAGTTCTCCTCCGGACGTTCCTCCACGATAAGGGAGTCTTGCGCCAAGTCTATATCTACTCCCAAATCTTTGATGAGCGTCGTGTCGATTCGTACCGAGTCGGGCTCGGTCTGTTTGGTGCGGTTCCGTCTCGCCTCGGCGATCTGGAAGCAAAGGAGGAAGGTCAGTAGAATGCAGATTTTTGTTCTCATATCGTTTTGCCGTTGAATTGCTAAAAAAATATTACCTTCGTAAAGTTTTTACCTATTATGTTTTGTCGGAAGTTGTTTGATTTTATTTCGTGAAAAATTAAGCAGCTTCTCTATGCAAAGATATTTTTTTTAATGTGATAATAGTCTATGGTGGACGATAATATTTTTAGGTCTATACTTCGCAGATATTGGGGATACTCCGATTTCCGCCCGCTTCAGTTAGACATCATCCGTTCTGTTTATGAGGGAAAGGATGTCTTGGGCTTGATGCCTACGGGTGGTGGAAAGAGTATCACTTTCCAGGTTCCTGCGCTTGCCATGCCGGGCGTCTGCTTAGTCGTCACTCCTTTGATTGCCTTAATGAAGGACCAGGTGGATAACCTGCGTGACCGCGGAATTATGGCGGCGGCGATTTATTCGGGGATGACGGACCAAGAGATTTTCACTGCTTTGGACAATTGTGTCTACGGAGATTTCAAGTTCCTCTACGTCTCTCCGGAACGTCTGGGCACGGAACTTTTCATCGGAAAGGTGAAGCTGATGAATGTCTGCATGATTGCGGTGGATGAGTCGCACTGTATCTCCCAATGGGGTTATGACTTCCGACCTTCCTACCTTCGCATCGCGCAGGTGCGCGACATCATTCCGAACGCTCCTGTCTTGGCGCTGACCGCCACGGCAACTCCTGATGTGGTGGACGACATCCAGCGTCAATTGCGCTTCCGCACGCCGAACGTCTATAAAAAGAGCTTCGAGCGGAAGAACATCGCCTATGTGGTGCGGCGGACGGATGATAAAATGGGACAGATGCTGAAGATACTTAACTCTGTGCAAGGAACTTCCATCGTTTATGTGCGTAGCAGGGAGAAAACCAAGGAAATTGCGGATTGGCTCAAAAAGCAGGGGGTCTCGGCCGATCATTTCCATGCGGGACTGAGCCAAGAGACTAAGAATAGGAAACAGGAGGCTTGGAAGAGTGGGGAGTGCAGGGTGATCGTCGCCACTAACGCTTTCGGTATGGGTATCGACAAGCCGGATGTGCGCACTGTGATTCATGTGGACTTGCCCGACACGCTGGAGGCGTATTTCCAGGAGGCTGGTCGTGCGGGTCGTGACGAAAAACGATCGTATGCGACGCTCCTTTACAACAAGATGGATATCACCAACTTGAAAAAACGTATCGCAGAATCCTATCCGCCGCGCGATTTCATCAAGAAGGTTTACGCGAAGCTCTCTTACTTTTTTGAAATAGGGGAGGGCGAGGGCGAAGGTTTCGTCCATAGCTTCAGCTTGGGTGAATTTAGTACTTCGTTCCATTTGCCTATCACACAGACATTTAGCGCCTTGAAGATATTGCAACAAGCTGGTTATTTGGAACTTACGGATGACTTGAATTTGGGCTCCCGTGTGATGTTCGTTGTGCCCCGTCGCAAGTTGTATGACTTCGATTTCTCCAAAGAACCTTTGCTGGATGATGTTTTGGAGATGCTGCTCCGCTCTTATTCGGGGCTCTTCGCTGATTATGCGAGAATCGATGAGACCGATATGTCCGCGCGTTTGGGCATCACCCGCGACGAGCTTTACCAGAAACTTTCACGGCTCCGCTATTTCGGCGTCATCGATTATATTCCGGGAAAGAAAACACCTTATGTCAAGTTCGTGAGACCACGGGTGGACGAGTCCCAATTGGTGATCACCAAGGCTGTCTATGAGGAGCGCATGAAACGTTTCGCACAGAGAATTGAATATGTAATCGCTTATGCGACAGACGATTCGCATTGTCGAAGCAGAATGCTTTTGCACTATTTCGGGGAGGAAAATCCGCATGACTGCGGCGCTTGCGATTATTGCCTCACGAAAAGGGATGAGGGCGTCACTAATTATCTCTTCGACAAGGTGAGCGCCTCCATCTATGCAGCTTTGTCTGAATGCCCAAGATCCATGCGGGAACTCCTTTCGTTATTGGATGTGGAAGAGTCTAAAGCGTTGTCCGTAATCCGTTTCCTTAGAGACCAGAATGTCGTTGAGGTGGATGAGGCGAACTGGATTCGTTGGAAAAAGGTCTGGACACCGAGATCCTCAAGGTCGTCAGCGAAGAAGGCATCGACC